>JAFLCA010000177.1 GCA_017302875.1 Deltaproteobacteria bacterium | reverse complement strand
TACGTTCGGTTGTCAGATGAACGAGTACGATTCGCAGAAGCTCGCCAAAGTTTTGGAGCCGGGATACACCAGCGTGGATACCCCGGAGGCAGCCGATCTGATCGTCATTAATACGTGCAGTGTCCGAGAGAAACCGGAAGCAAAGCTCTTCAGCATGCTCGGTGAAATGAAGCAGCTTAAAGCGCACAAACCGCACCTGATGGTAGGGGTGGGCGGTTGCGTGGCGCAGCAGGAAGGCCGGAATATTGTCGACCGTAGTTCGGTCGTCGATTTCGTATTTGGAACTCATAACATTTCTCTTGTTCCCGCGCTGATCGAAAGTCGCGAGAAAGGCGCTGCCCCGCAGGTTGCGGTTGACTATCGCGACGAGTGGGAAGAACTACCTTTGGGATTCACCGGCAACGAGCGCGTTTCAGTGTTCGTGTCGATTAGCCGTGGATGCAATAAGAACTGCACGTACTGTATCGTGCCGACCACGCGCGGCAAGGAAGTTTCGCGCGCTACGGAAGAGATCAAGAAGGAAGTGCGAATTGCGGTGCACCGCGGGGCTCGCGAGATTGTATTGCTGGGGCAAACGGTCAACTCCTACGGGCTCGATTTCACTCCGCGTTCATCGTTTGTAAAATTGCTGCAGGAAATCTCCGCTATCGAGGGCGTCGAGCGCATTCGGTTCACGAGCCCGCATCCGCAGGAGGTGCGCCAAGATTTCATCGATCTGGTCTGTGAGAATCCGAAAATTTGTCATCACATTCATATGCCGCTGCAGTCGGGGAGCGATCGGATCTTGAAGGCTATGAATAGGAATTACCGCCGCGAGAAATACTTACGCATTATCGAGCAGATGCGTGCCCGGGTGCCCGACATGGCCGTGACCACCGACATCATCGTAGGATTTCCGGGTGAGACCGAGGAGGATTTCAACCAAACCATGGAGATTCTCAACACGGTTCGATTCGACAACAGTTACTCCTTTGTATTTTCGCCGCGTCCAGGCACGAAAGCCGCCGAAATGGAGGATCCGGTCCCGTTCGAGCGCAAACTCGAACAACTGAAGATTCTACAGGCGCGCCAGGAAGTGATCTCGGCTGAGCGATTGCAGTCCTGGCAGGGGCGAGTCGTTGAGGTGTTGTTGGATGGTCCGAGCCATATCGATAAACGCAAACTACAAGGTCGCACGTCTCAGAATATCACCCTTAATTTGCAGACTGCGGATGAAACCCTGGTGCCCGGAATGCTGGTTCCGGTGCTGGTTTCCGGTGCGGGCAGGTTTACCCTAAAAGGGGACCCGCTTAACGCACAGCCGGCGCGAGCTGCATTCTAAGTCTTGATTTTTTGTAAAATATTCAGTAACTTCTGGAGGTTAAGTCTACGAGGCCTAATTGGCGTTGCTTAGCTGTTCTCGACGCATGCTCGCGGTATAATAGAGAAAAGAAGGTTCTACACCTGGCAAGTTTAGGAAGTTAAAAATCATGGCCAATGATACCGCTGTCGAGATGTTCGTAGGTGGCTTAGTGCTAGACCCGAACACGCAGGCTCCAGTAATTGTACTCAAGGACGAATCTGGGGACATCTGCCTGCCAATTTGGATCGGAATCGCTGAGGCCACGTCCATAGCCAGTGCCATAAAACAAGTCAGCATGGCGCGCCCGCTCACGCACGATTTGATGTATGACGTGTTCGTTGAGCTCGGAATTAAAGTCGAACGTATCGTTATCACCGAACTAAAAGACTCCACGTACTTCGCCGAGCTTGTTCTTGCGCACGGTGACAAGGCAATAATTCTCGACTCCCGTCCTAGTGATGCAATTGCGCTCGCGCTTCGCGCAACAGCTCCGATTTACGTCATGCAGCAGGTGCTCGATCAGGCCAAGATGAGCTTTTCAGCGGCATTTTCGGGAATTTCCGGCAGCGCTAAGCCGGAAGAATCGAGCGAAGAGGGGGCCGAAGAGAATAAGGAAGGTTCTGGAAAGCCGGACTTCAAGAACATCGATAAAGATAAGTGGACTGAGCTGTTAGCTGATCTTGATCCGGACGATTTTAAGTTCAAAATGTAGCGCTTTTTAGCTGGCCCGTGCGCCAGAGGACTCTTTAGCTTTTCATCCAATTTCTGCTACAGTCGGCTAGTTTATAGCCTTTGCGGCGGACTCATTTAAGAGAGTAATCGTGGAAACCAGAAATTCTCCTGAACATGAATCGAATACTGCGCCTTCGAATCCGCGTTTCGCTGGCCACGATATTTTTCAGGATCCGGCGCTCGCCGAGACTATGAAGGACGATCCCTTTTTCCTTTTCATGAAGAAGTGGTGGCTTCAAGTAGCATTCGTTGCGGCGGCCGTTGTGCTGGGTGTCTATGCCAAGGGCGCTTTTGAAGAGACCTACCGAAACGAGCAGGGGCATGCTGCGGACCTTTTCGTGGAATTGCAGTCGCGCTTTGACGAGTTGCCGGTCTTAGAGGCGAGTCTCGAGAAAGCTCAAGGTGATGAAGCAAAAGCGGGCGACAAGAAAGAGGATGCCGCCAAGAAAGTCAACGCTGCGAAGGCTGCTCTCGATCAGAGCAAGGCCAGAATTGAAAGCCTTCTCGCGTCGCTTTCTGACACTAAGAAACCTTATTCTGATTTAGCAAAACTATACCAAGGCGCTTTGGCCGCTCGCAGTGGCGCAGCCTCGAATCTTTCCGCGGATGGGTGGACCAAAATTACGGACAGCGCTTCTCAGGAACGTTTCGTCGCAGAACTGGCTGCTTTGGTGCTGGCACGCTCGCAACTAGATCGCGATTCTGATGTAGCAGCTGGTCGCGCAACTCTTCGCTCTTTGGCGGAGCAGGGGACGTATTTTGACGTGGCTGCGGCACTTGCTCTAGCTAATGCGGCCCAGACGACGGAAGAAAAGAAGGAGGCGCGAGCTGCCATTGAAAGTATTCAGATGCGCTCACCCGAGCAGACCGATACGCTTTCGGTCGCTCTCGATCACGTAAAAGAGTAAAGTCTTTCGAGCAGGCCAGTACCCCCAACTTAAATTCCGGGGCCTTCCCTGACGGGGGGCTTCTTCTTTTTGGGCTGTTCGCGCTCAGTGGTTTCGACTTCCGTTTTTGCTTCCTGCGTGTGCTGTTGTTCAGCTTGTCCACGTGTGAAGCGACGCATAATGAATTTTTCAAGTGCCTTGAGTAGTTTCGCAAGAAACGAAATATAGCGATCCAGCAAATTCATTCCTTTGCGTGAACTCTTTGGCGATAGCCCGGCCTTGCGGGCCGCACTCGTAGAAGCCTGAGTTGCTTTTGTTGAGTGCGTGGCGGAATTGCTGAGTGTCGGGGATTTGAGTTCACGAACTTGCTCTTGCTCAAGCTTTGGGAACGTTTGAATGCGGCGAGCCGTGTCGGATTTTTCAGTGGAGCGTTCGACTTGAAATGCGAAAGAGCTGGCGCCAAGATCGTGATGTTCGAGATCGATGGTGGTTTCGGGAGAGGTCGGCTGCTGCTCGGGGCTGCTCTTAATTGAAACGTCGAGCGACGTGGCAGAATCGCGCGCCTCGGGGGTGCTGCGCGCCAGCTCTGGATTTTGACCATTTCTCATAAATAACCCAAGGGCCGACGGTTCTTGGACATCACAGCACACAATCTGCAAGTATTCAACCTGATTGCACATTTACGAGCAATTTCGGTCACTCAAACAGGTCTAGACTTTAATGTTATGGGTGATTTAGCAGATCATGTGAGGTCAGCCTATGTTCTGCGGTAGGTCCGAGAGAGTTAATTGCGACGAGAGCTGGCTTTGCACTGCGCAGCGGTTAGTTGCAGTGCTGAATCGGCGCGGAACTTTTCGCTAGTCAAATCAACTTAAGCACCACATTATTGCTTGGGTCTGATTGCATTTTCGCGTGGCTCTATTACTCCCTGCAAATCCGATGAACCGAACTGCGTCAAAAAGCGACAAGGTTGAAGCTATCCCGCTATCTGTCGTGCTGCTTGCGATTGGGCTCGCGCTCATTCCCTTAGTGAATCGTGCGCTATTTACCCCTGATGCTTGGTGGCATATTGCACTTGGGGACGCTATTCGCCGCGCCCATTCAATCCCCGCTGAGGCATATTCCTTCACGGCTTCCGGGAGGCCGATCTACTGCCATTGGTGGCTCTCGGATGTAATTTTCTCCACCGTCTCCCAACTGTGTGGACTGAGTGGGCTTGAGGCCTTTGGCTTTCTTCTCGTCATAGGTCTGAGTGTGTCGGTTGCATTGCTCGCGAGGGAGCTTGGAGCCTCTGTGCTGTGGATGCTCGTAGCGCAATGTCTCTTCTTTGGTACTGCGCAGCAATTCCTTATTCTGCGCCCGCAGCTTTTTAGTGCGCTGTTCGCGGTTTGGATCTTTATTTTATATTTGCGCAGTCGGGCAGAGCTTCGCCGCAGTTTGTTCATCCTTCCACTTTTCTTTGTGGCTTGGAGTAATTTACACGGTGGCTTTTTGCTCGGAATTCTCGAGCTGATTGGGATTCTCTGTTTAGAAATTGGCTCTGCCATCGAGCGAAAGGGAAGCTGGAAGCGAGTTTGGTTTTTTTCGGGACTTCTTGCCATCTGTGTTCTCGCCAGCTTCCTTAACCCCTATGGTTCGGCGGCATTTCGTAACGCAATTCAGCACGATCCATTTGTACAGGGTGCGAATCGCCACATTGACGAGTGGCTTTCTCCCACGCTCCTACAGGCGCGAGGCTTTTATCTATCGATTCTGTTTGCCGCACTTTTGATCGCAGCGCGTCGTGCCCGGCCAACCGCGATTGAGGCTTGCGTGTTCATTTCGTGTACGGTGGCTGCGCTCTTGAGCTGGCGACATGTCATGCTCTTCGGAATCTTCGCGATTCCTGTACTGGTTGCTTGGGCCTCTCGCTCGACTCGCAGCATAGAAGTAGCCGCGTTACCCCGCAGGGCCGCAATCGCGATTTGGCTCGCGCTACTCGCCCTCGTGGGATGGCAGGTCTTTTATCGTCGCCCGGTCTTGCAAACGGAACACATTGAGAGGTCATTTCCTGTTCGAGCTGCGGCATGGCTTGGGACTCACCCGCAAAACGGACAAATGTTTCATCCGTATGAGTGGGGCGGCTATTTGATTTACGCCTTGCGCGGAACACCACCGGTCTACATCGATAGCAGGTTGTCTCCGTACTCCGAGATATTCCCGGACGAGTATTTCACGATCTTTAACTTACAGTCGGGATGGGAAGACATTCTTGAGCGGCGCTCAATCCGCTGGATGCTTGTGCGCAATGGAAGTCCTTTGCAGGAAAAACTTGAAACGACGTACGGCTGGAAAAGGATATATAGCGACGATACTGCCGTCCTGTTGCGTGCGCCGGGGTCTTAGTCCCGTCCCGGCTTTGCTTAAGCCAGCTCTCGCACGTCGAGCTCTGCATCGCGCAGCGTCTTAATGATGACCGTTTTGTGTTGCGAATCTTTCACTTCCAATAGAAAGGTAATGTCGACGTTGCCCGGCACTTGCGAAAATGAGCGATCGTGAACAACTTGCAATACGTTGGCGCCGGCTCGTGACAAAATCCCGGTGACGGTATGCAAAGAGCCGGGCCGATCCGGAACGGAGGCTACGATACGCAGCAAGCGACCGCGTTCCCCCATGTCCCGCTCGATCAGGCGTGAGAGCACGTTCATGTCGATATTGCTGCCGGAGACAACGATAATCGCTTTCTTACAGGAGGAGGGAAGATATTTCCCAAGCACCGCTGAGAAACCGACAGCTCCCGCGCCTTCGACAACAACTCGTTCAAGTTCGAGAAACCCGATAATTGAATCTGCGATTTCTGCCTCACTTAGGCTAATAACCTTGTCGACGTACTGCTTGATAATAGGAGCAGTTAACTGGCCTGGGCGTTTTACGGCGATGCCGTCCGCGATCGAAACAGAGGGCAGCAGAGGTGCCACCGCTTGGCCTTTTTCATGAGACTTGGTGACCCAATCGGATCGAACTCCCAGCACGAAAACTTCGGGCCGGTGGCTTTTAATCGCGGTAGCGATACCGGAAATCAGGCCTCCTCCGCCAACGGGAACTATGACTGAGTCAAAGTCGGAGCATTGATCCAGTAGTTCCAATCCGGCTGTGCCTTGTCCGGCGATAACGTCGCGATCATCAAATGCAGAAACAAAACGTAAACCGCGTTCGTCAGCGAGTTTCAGAGCATACTCATAGGCCTCATTGAAGTTCTGACCATGCAGAATTACTTCAGCCCCCGTGTTCTTGGTTGATTGAATTTTAATCAAGGGGGCGTTCAGCGGCATCACGATTACGCATGGCACCTTAAATCTGGCCGAATGGTGACTGAGTGCGAGCGCGTGATTTCCTAAACTTGCGGCACAGACACCTCGAGCGCGCTGCTTTTCGGAAAGCGTGGAGAGAGCGTTGACCGCACCACGTTCCTTGAACGAGCCAGTCTTTAACTTGTTCTCCCACTTTAGCAGGACCTCTATTCCGGACCGCTCACTTAATGCCACTGAGGTGGTAAGTGAGGTGATCGGAAGCACTTTGCGAATGTGGGCCTGTGCCGCGACGATGTCTTGAAGCGAAACAGGGGCAGGGGAATCTTTTTTTGAAGAGCCAAATCCAAGCATTCCTATATGGTAAATCCTTGTGGGCGCTGCGGCAACAGGGGCTTATTTGTTGAGCTGCGGCTTTCTCGAAGGGCGCTCCTTTGCTACGCTGATGCTATGACGCTTCCTACCTCCGTTCGAATCCGTGAAGTTGGCGCCCGAGAAGGCTTCCAAACGCTGCAAACCGTGGTCTCGACGGCGCAGAAGCTGGAGCTCATTGCCGCTCTATCTGAGACTGGAGTTAGGGAAATTGAAATTACGGCGATGGTTCGGGCGGACAAAGTTCCTCAAATGTCCGATGCCGAGGAAGTTATTCGCCAGTTTGTGCGCAAGCCGGGAGTTCGCTACACAGCGCTCTACCTCAATCCGCGCGGCTTCGTTCGCGCAGAGGAAACGAATCGTTTGGATAACGAGGGCTGGCTCTATGGCGCAGTCAGTGAAACTTTTTTGAAAAAAAACGCCAACGTGAGCGTGGCTGAATCCATTCAGGCTATTCCTGAATGGCTCACTGCGTTTGCAAGTCGCGGCAAGAAGCCGCAAGGATTAATGCTCTCCACCGCTTTCGGCTGCAATTACGAAGGTTCGTTTCCTGATTCAAAAGTGCTGCAGGTAATTCGGAGCAGCATCGAGAAAGTCGAGCAGGCAGGTTCTCAGCTCCCTGAAGTTTGTCTCGCAGATACGATGGGGCGGGCTACGCCGGAAATGCTTAAGCGATTGGTGGGAGCGGTTCGCGCGCAGTTTCCTTCGTTGTATGTCTCCTTGCATTTGCATGATACGCGCGGATCTGGGATGGCTAACGTGTACGCCGGTTTGGAAATGGGAGTGGATTGTTTCGATACCTCGGTGGGAGGAATGGGTGGATGTCCGTTCGCTAAAGGTGCTGCCGGAAACGTGTGCAGCGAGGATGTCGCTTACTTGTGCGAAGAGATGGGTATCGCTACGAACGTAAACCTCGATGCATATTGCCGTGCAGCTCGTTTAGCTGAGCGAATCGTGGGAACGCCGCTTCCCGGAAAACTGTATAAATCCTGTACGTAGGCCTCGCTGATCCTCGTCACACTAATTCGGACTTCCCGCAATAGTCTCGTTAGGTCCTAAGCCTGCGAAGTGGCACAAGCTTGTAAATTAATTAACCCTTGAAACGGCTGTCGCTGCTGACTATCGTAAAGGCATGGCAAGTTACTTTGTTCCCTACACTGGAAAGAAGCCGGCGGCGCTTTCGATAAACGGTCATCGACTGATAATTGTCTCTCGCGATCGCTTGATGATCGAAGAACATCTGGAAGTCTTCGGCGCTGACCGTGTTCGAAGGGTTGCTGGCGTCGACAGTAAAGTTGAGGAGGAAGTGGTATTCGATCAGTTTGCCAAGTTAATTAAAGGCGGAGTGGTCGTGGCTCCCGCCGATTCGGACTTCTCTCAGGTCCTCAAGAATCTCGAACATCAGCTGCCCTGGTT
>JAFLCA010000176.1 GCA_017302875.1 Deltaproteobacteria bacterium | reverse complement strand
TTTAAGTCCTGCGCATGGGTACGCAAAGTAGAGTCGGGGAGTCGGCGCGAGCCTTTGGGCCATCCGTACAAATTCAATCGGTACGTTGCAAACCCGCGACGGGCCAAGTACTCCGTCCCCAGACGATAGAAGGACTCGTCCATGTTGCCGGTAAGTCCATGTACCATGATGCAGAGGGCCTGGCTCTTACGGCCCTGGAATTTCCCGAATACTTTGAAGCGGGTTTTTGGCACCGGGATAGAGAGAGTTTTTTCGAACTGCATGTGGCATCTCCTGGTCTAGGCGTGGCGTGTCGTCGCTGAATTTAATATGGGGTTTTCGCGAAGTCTAGGAAAATACAAATAATCCCCGCTAGTTATTGTGCTTAGTCGGGCCGTCGCATACAACACCATGCCTGAGGATCTCACCATAACAAGCAAAGGGTTGGTGTTGTTCACGGTTCTGGGCTTGTGGCCCCTAGAGTATTTATTAGGTGTTGTATGACTGTAAATTCCACGCAGGTGGTGCCAAGTGGCGAATCCTTAGCCGCGCCGGTAGGCGTGGCGCTTTCGGATTTCGCGCCTCCTTCTTTAAGCGTCGCATCGGGTGAGCTCAGAGCCAAGCTGATACTAGATGCGACCGCAGCGTTCTCCACCCTTAGTGGTGATCAGGCACTCAAGGTGCAAAGTCTTCTCGACACAGCCCAGCAGGCGTTTACTACTGCTTCCGATTTCGAGAGCAAGGGCCCTGAGCAGATTCGAAAATTGTCTACGCTCGATGCCACTCTCTCGAAAGTAACCGACTCGATGATGCAAGTGGGAAGCGCTTGTCGTGAGGTCTCTGAAACGGTACTCCCGACTCTTGACGGCGCTCATGTGGAGAAAGTTTCCGCGCTTTTGCAAACGCTGAGTGCGCAAGCTGAAGATATTGCGTCCTCGATTACTGAATCCAAATCCGTTTGGCGCGAGCAAGTCTTCGCTCGCGAGGTGCATGACAAACGAGTCGCAAAGGTAGACGCGCTAGCAGCGACGACTCTACGCGGGATGAGTTTTTACCTCAAAGAAGAGAGCTTGCCCGCCGAAGCGCAGAAGATCCTCAACGATACACTTGCGAAGCGCGTGGAAGAGCTTCTCAGGCCGCTACGCGAAGATCCTGTCGCTGGCGAAATATCAGCGGAGCTCGTGAACAGGCGCAAAAACGAAACCCGGCATACCTTGCAAATCAGAGTCCCTGAATCAGGGACGGGCGAGGGGCAAGCGTCGGTCACCTTAAGCGACACCTTACGCACGCGAATCGAAAATTCTTACGACAGCTTGCAGCGCCGTGCCGCGATTCTGCAACAAATTGAGCCGACCTGGATGTCGCTTGGAAAAAATGGTTGCAGCGTTTGCATCAGCGTGAACGAAGAGGGACGGGGGCAAATTATCTTTACAGATCCGAAAACCGACTCTTCGATTACATTTGAAGTTGGAAACAAGATTCAGAGTGATGTAAAGCGCTTTGAGGCCGTGGAAGGTTTGCGCTCACGGCTTGCGGCGTACAATCCTACCACCAATAAAAGTGCGGCTTGGACCGTGGAGGCGGCGCAAAGTGTTCTGTCCACCATCAACACCATGGCGGAGCCGTCTCCGTCCGTTGTGCTTAAAGATGCTTTCCCAGAAGCGATCCCGGGCTTACGTATTGAGCGTAGAGTTCCTCGCTCAGATTTGACTGCCGCTCAGATTATGGCCGGAGCGTCGACTATCAGCATTATGCAGGACGGGCCGGTCTCCGAGATGAATCATCGCCTCCACATTTCGATTCGTGAAGGACAGATGACCGCCGAACTGGAAGGGCCATTCCCCAAGGGGGCGGCTCTGCGGCTGGGCGTAGCGGTCACCTCCGACGTTAGTTCCGGCGGAAGCGCCCTCGACGAGAAAGCCGTAAGCCGATTGGTGACGGCACTCAGTAAGGAGTTTGTGAAGGAAGTTGCCACTTCAAACCCGGCAATGGTGCATCGCGATAAGAGCGGAGTGGTGGATGCTCTCCTCGAAATTCCCGGCGCTCGTGTTCTTAGAATGCAGTCAGTGCATATCGCAGAAGGCGCTACAAGCTCGATTACCCTAACTGATGATGCCCGAATACGATTGGTGCAAGTCGACTCTGGCGCTACATTAAAAATAACCGGCGGAAATTTGAGTTCACAAAACAAGCCCTACATTGAGAACATGCTGGGCGCGCAAGGTGCAACTACCGTTTATAATCTGCAGAACGCCACACTTGTTGACTGCAAAGACGAAGGAACCAGCGCTGGCTCGATTCGATCCTCAAAGCTTACGCGCGTGCAGATGCTCGGCACGGTGCGCACGGTACTCGAAAAGGGGTTTGGCACTGTGGGGCAGCCCATTACAGACAGCAACTGCGTATTCGAAGGCTGCGGGTGGGGGAAAGCTTTCCGCTGGAGCATGGAGCACGGCGTTCCGAACATTCTAAAGCTCAAATAATCTATTCGGCCGATTCTACCAGGGTACCTGCTTTGAGATGGGCGTAGTACGGAGCGCCTCAAGGCGCGACTTAAGGGCCTGTACCTTCAAATTTGGCGCGACGGTGGCGACGCTGTTTATCTTCGCACTGACGCCCATCACCTCATCGAGTGTAAAGCGATGCGATAGTGCAATGCATTCATCCGCCGTCATCTCATAGCTCCGGTACAGGAAGGCAGCTACTTCGGGATTTGGTACATTAAGTCTGTCGAGTCCGAGTTGCTCCTTCATGCGTTCCGGCCTCGGAATCGCGCCTTCTCTCCATTCTCGAATTGCGCTGACGGGCACTCCCGTTACTTGTGAGGTGTGCGCATTGGTTGAGCGAGGGAACTTCGCCAAGTGCGCCATTACGCGATCGTATTCTTCGCCGCTTCGCGAGCGCGGCGGTGACTTCTCGGCCAAATGCGCTGCGACCCTGGGGCTAATGTGTGCGGGCAGCACGTCCAAGGCATGCAGCGCTTTTAGCCCATCGTACGAGGCCACACGCAGACTTCGTGTGGCGCCGACCGAAAGCGCGGTATGCACACCGAGGTGTTGGAACAGTCCCGCCAATTGAATTGCGAGGGTGGAATGTTGCGACAGAGAAATATTAAAGATGCCGCTCGAGAATTCCCCACGAACGCTCAGTAAGCCGCGCAAATAAGAAAGCTGCTCCTCTCTGCTTCCCAAACCTTGCCAGATCACTCGCTGGTTCCCGCTCGACATACCGAAAAGAGCGCGACTGAATTCGGTGTTCGAAAGTCTCAGAAAAAAACGACTTTGACCGTGGCTCACCAGAGTACCTGTCTTTACGCGCAGGCCAATGTCCAATGCTTTCATGCGTTCGGCGAGCTCGGTAATTGGTTCTTGCAGCGGCGAAGAGACTCGAAATCCTGAGGCGACACCGCGATGAGTAGTGGCTGCCTGATATGCCCCCAATACGTAAGCCCAATCGCTGGACTCGTGACGCGGCAGAGATATTTCTGGCCCCGCGCGACGCCCTGCGGGTGCCCTGGTGGTCATGCTTGTGAGTTCGCTGGGCAAGCCCCCGTTCAACCACGCGCGCACAGTTTCAGTTTTGATTCTATGAGTTTCTCTAATCTCCGCTTCCGACTTTCCGGATGTCCAGTCGGTTACGATCTGTTCGAAGCGAGTTAATGCTTTCTGGGCAGCGTCGATTTTCGTTATTTCTTTCGCGCGCAGTTCTGCGGATCCAGCGCGCTGCTTAATAGTCTGCAATCCTGCGTCGAATACTTTACGCGCATTCTGTATTGGCTCGCAGATCTCCGCCGGCTTACAAATGCGCGCGCGGTCGCTATTCGGATACTTTAGGACGATCGTTATCGGAGTTGCGGGCAGGTCTTTTGATTGGTCGAGGACAAACTTGACCAAGCGATCGATGCTACGAACGATATTATTTCTTTCTCCAAAACTGAGGTCGCCTTGACTCTCCATTTCCCGGGTGCTCGCTCGGATGAGTGCGCCAGCGTCAGCAAAAAGGTTTTTTGCGGCTGCTGACTCGCGTAGCTGTAAAGCAAATTCTCGAGCAGTACGAGGGGCAGGGTTGCCAGGGCTGCCCTGAAAGGCGAGGTAAGCGATCTCGCCGTTCTGAATGAGCAGAATCGGCTTTTTGTCATGCACGGCGAGTGAGATCTCGCTGCTGAGCGGACGCGCACGTACTAAGGCCTCTGCCATGCGGTCGGGTGCTGGGCCGACGGGACTGGCGAGGCTTTGTGTAGGAATAGCATTTTGTTGAACTGCGGTTCGCATGGTGAACTAGAATACACTAGCCACAGAAGCTAAGAAATGTGGGCATAGTGGGGCGATTTGTCTCGCAGTTTTTACATAGACTTCCGCTGAGCTTGGGGCTGGAAAGGAAGAGCAATCCAGCTTACAGTTTCATGCTCCCGTTTTTTATTGATACCAAGGGTGTGTCTTCCTATGAAAAGTTCCCATTTGACTGTCGTCGCAACAATTCAAGCTCGTCCCGGTAAAGAAAACGAAGTGCGCGAGGAATTGCTGCGCCTAGTCGCCCCTACGCAGGCAGAGGATGGCTGCTTTCAATACGATTTGCACGAATCAAAAAGCCAGGCCGGGCATTTTCTTTTCTTCGAGAACTGGACGAGTGCTGAAGCCTTAGAGAAACACCTGGCGACCGCTCACATCGCCCGTCTCAAATCGAAAGAGGAAGCTCTATTGGCGAAGCCGGTAGAAATCACTCTGTGGGGTAAGCTTTAGTTTTCTAAGCGCCGTGACCGTACGCGAAGAGTCCGTGCGGTCCGCGATTAATGGTCAGAGTCAAAAGAGCTCTACCGCGGTTAGTGCAGCTTATTTCAATTTCGTTGCTCCAAACGTCAACCGAAACCCTAGCGCCAAGGTGGGCGGATATTTCCTGATTTTGTTGAGGTCTGAGCGCGGAGGCGACGTGAACGAATCCTGATGGGTCACGAAATATCGCGAGCGTGCCGCAGCGGTCCCAAACGAGTGGGGAATCGGCTGCCGGGTAGTTCATCGTCAGGCGAGATGCGCCGGGGATTAGAAGCAAGCCTGGAGAGAAGTATGAGGCCTCTGGATTACAGATGCGCTGTAAGGTGGCCGTAGCCCCCTCCATATCGACGAGTCTTCGTTCGTGCGGATCGAGGCCCCACGCGCGAATTTGGCGTACTAGTTCCGGTTCGATCTGTTGGAGCTCTCGAACTCCAAGTTCCGGTAAGCGGTCGGCGATTGGTCCCAGCACCGACTCGTGGTCTGCTCCGCGATAGGGCGGTTCGCAGGCGACAGGCGCGGTTGCTAAGTTGATTGTCCGCATAGAGCTTCCTTCAAGAATGGATTGGCTGTGGCAACATTACCACTCAGCGTGGCTCAATCAAGTTTAGAGTGTAGGGAATTTGTTAGGAAAGGATGCGGAAGTCGCTAAGTGGTCTTAGGCAAATAAGTTATCCGCGCTTTTTGAGCTGTAGCACCGGAGCTGGCGAAGCGTTTCCGACAAGGCCAGCTACGCGAGATACCGTGGAAGTTTTTCGCATATTCCTAGCATCCATGAGAACCAAAAGATCTTCGAGGATATTCAGGAAGCGCCCTTCCAACATATTTTGATCTTCAACTTCGTCTTCTCGCTGGGCACGAGGAGACGGTGTCGTTCGGCGGATCGAAGTTTCGCTCATCGATGGTGTCTCTGGAGCAAGTTCGCAAGCCGGAGCGGATACTTTTTCGAGAGAAGCCTTGCTTCCGCGTCGAAGCGTGCAACAAGTGAATTCGATCAAGCAGGTGGGACAAAATCTGCGTTTAAGGAGTAGAGCGGCTAGCCCCAAACTGAGAACTGAAGCGAGGCGAGAAACTGCAGAAGCATCTTTCGGCAGAATTGCCGATGGACGAGCGCAAATTGGGCAGCAGTACGCGCGCAGTTTCATGAGCTAATTCTAGGTTGTAACAAAGTGTTACGGTAGCCCTAATTGTAAGGTAACCACGTAAGGGGGGCTGGCAGGGAACGAGTATTCATATTCGAGAACGATTTTAACGGAGGTGGAATCCCAAAGGGAAAGCGATGTAGTGCATGACTCGAGTTGAGGTCCAACAGCGTTGCCTTGAAATCGATATAGGGGGCCCCTGCGCTGACCTTAATATCGCCTTCAGTCCCTCCTCGGTGCGGATTTATGAGAGCGCCGGAATGGAGACCGAGATCCCTCTCCGGGATATAGATAAGGTGCGAGTGAGACCTCGCGCTGAAGACTCCCTTATAGAGGTAATTGATTTGGCGGCGGCGACTTTGCCGCGTCTAGAAGTGGCTGACCCGGCTGGCGGCTTAGTTATGTATGGCGCCACGGGCTCTGTGCAGCTCGAGCGACAGACCCCCAAGGCCTTGATTCTTAAAGGCTCAAGTCCCGACGAGATCGCGCAAGAAGATGCTCGAATTAGCGAGTTTCATTCTGAAATTCAACGTCCAAAGTCCTGGTTCGAGCGTGCCCAAGCGGCCTTTCTTCGCTTTGTCGGGCGTGACAGTAAGCTCGGGTTCTACTCTTGGGCGGAGTTCGGAGAGAATGTCATGCAGTTATGTGAGGGGCGCACGCTCGGGGGGCTCATCGCAAGATTCCTGGTGAAACGTCGCCAGGCAGATATCGACCGGCAGGACCTAGAGAAGATAAAGCAGGTGCTGCAGCCTGGAGACATTTTGTTGCGCTACCAGAAGGGCTTTCCGCTAGATCCTTTCTTTGTTGGGATCTGGCAGCACGCCGGGGCCTGTGTTGATTCCAAGGCCACCATCGTCGATGCGCTTTCAGAGGGGGTGGGGAGACGCTCGCTCGAGCGCTTTGCGCACGCCGATGCTGTCGTGGTGCTGCGGCCGTATTTTTGGGGCGACCAGAAGAGCGAGTTTCTAAATTACCTGCAACTTCAAGTCGGCAAAGCCTACAACTACAATTTCAATTCTCGCACGGTCGAACATTATTGCAGTGGTCTTGTCTATCATGCCCTCGCTCATGCCGGGATGGCCCCGAAGACGAACGAGCTCATTCATCCCGACCGACTGTTAAGTTTGCCTGGGCTAGCCGTCGTCTGGACAAATCGGGCGGATTTAGTATCCGAGGTGCTTCCTAAATCCGAGCAGAAAAGAGCCGCCTAGGGACCGTGAGCGGTAAAAGCAGTCATCCCTTGTACTTAGGGGAAGGGATGTTTCCAGGCATCTAGACCGCCCTGTTTTATTAAGAACTAGACATTCGCTATAGTGGGCGCCTGTCCCGTATCTGGGCTTGTTCCTTTTCACATACCCTCGAGCGCTCAACTGCTCGACGAATCCCGTAGAAGAGACTCAGTGTACCTCCAGTCTCGAGTTGCGTCTCCGCAATTCCAGAGTGAGGTGCATTTACCACAAAAGGTTCTAGCCCAGTCGCTGCTGTTGTATCTCGAGCCCCTTTCGGTCTGGAGATACGACAGCCAGGGACTGTGCGTATGTTCGTCTTGATCCGCGTGGACAAGCGAAGCTCAAGTTTCCCAAGTGGAGGACTAACCATGTCCACGCCTGCAAATGGATCGTCGATTCCGATCGATCCTTCCAACGACAGTTCTGTTCCAGGAATTGGCCTTGAACTCGCCGACGACAAGGAAAAGAAGGGAGGTCAAGCTCAAGCTCCGGCGCCCGCGCCGAAGCCCAAGCCGACCCTCTCTGCCGATCTGGCTGCCCAAGTCGCGGCCCTTGCCGAGACCGGTGGCAGCGATGCGACTGCCTGCCCAGAGCTGTGTGCCTTCCTCGTATCTTCGTGTCCGCCAAGCGCCGGCACGAGTCGAAGCTGCTGTATCGCCCTCGACCGCGGAGCTGGAAAGTCCAACGCTGGTGCTAGAATCGCCAAGGTCTCTTCTTGGGTCACGACACTTGCGAGACCCAGGCGGGCAAAGGTTCAGAGCAGCAACCTCGACAACAAGATTGGCTTCTCGCCGGCTCTCGAGACTGTGTGGCAAGGCAAGATCTCAAGCGGCAAATACCTCAATCTGGACGACGCCACAGACGAAGGCAAGAATCCTCGTGGTAAGAAACACCAGGGCATCTGCTCCGAGGACAAGGTCGTCAATGAC
>JAFLCA010000175.1 GCA_017302875.1 Deltaproteobacteria bacterium | reverse complement strand
GACGCACTGGTTCGAGGGCAAAGGCTTGCTGTGGAAGGTCATCGTGCCCATGGTAGGCTCCCCGCTGATCGGGTTTATGATCGGTTTCTTTTTCATGGGTTGCCTATACGCGCTCTTACGAAATTCATCTCCACGCGGGGTAACTTCGGTGTTCGGCAAGTTACAGATCTTCAGCGCCGCCGGAATGGGCTTCATGCATGGCACAAATGATGCGCAGAAGACGATGGGTATCATGGCGCTGGCGCTCTTCGCGGCTACCAAGGCCGGCACCCTCAACGACTTACCTAGCTGGCTTAGCTTTCTAACCGTAGCGGAGCCCGCACCTGGACAGTCCATTGAAATTGCCACCTGGATTAAGGTCATTTGCGCTCTGACTATGGCCGCCGGAACCGCCTCCGGTGGTTGGAAGATTATCAAGACGCTCGGTCATCGCATGGCCAAGTTGCAACCCATTCATGGATTCGCCGCCGAGACCTCCTCTTCCATCGTGCTCTTTATGGCTTCACATTTCGGTATCCCGGTCTCGACCACTCACAACATCTCGGCCACCATCATGGGTGTCGGTGCCGCTCGTCGGTTTTCGGCCGTGCGTTGGACGGTAGTGGAGCGAATGCTTTGGGCTTGGCTGTTTACCCTGCCCTGTTCAGCGCTTGTGGCCTATGCCCTCTTAGCTTTGATCGAGTTCTAGAGAATAATTCGGTCTAGTCGACTTGCATGTTGTGATACACATGCTGAACGTCGTCGTCTTCTTCCAATTCTGCAACCAAGTTTTCTATTTCCTGCTGCTGCGCCACTGGAATCTCTATTGTGCTCAAGGGGAAGCGCTGCAATCCGGCGCTCTTAACCTCTACCTTCTTGTCTTCCAAGGCTCGCTGTAACGTTCCGAAGTTCTCGAAGGAAGTGTAAAGCAGCAGTCCGCTCTCAGTCTCGAAGATATCCTCAAGCCCATGATCGATCATCTCTAATTCGAACTCGTCAAAATCTCCCGGCGGCTGCACGATAGTAAAGGCGCCTCGACGACCGAATAAATAATCCAGCGAGCCTGTCGTTCCAAGCGTGCCACCGCGATGGGTTATCATCGAGCGAACATTGGCAACCGTTCGAGTCGGATTGTTCGTGGCGGCCTCAACAAATATTGCAATGCCGTGCGGGGCGTACCCCTCGTAGGTCACTTCCTGCAAGGAAGCTTCATCTTTACTACTGGCACGCTTGATAGCTGCATCGATACGATCCTTTGGCATGTTGAGAGCGCGCGCAGTTTGAATTGCCATGCGCAAGCGCGGATTCGTTGCGGGGTCGACGCTGCCTAATTTCACCGCGATCGAAATTTCCTTCCCGACTTTGGTAAAGGCTTTGGCGGTTTTCGCCCACCGCGCGAACATGCGGTCCTTTCGCTTCTCGAATATACGTCCCATGCAATTCCGTGCCGAAGTTCAATTGTTTCTGTTGTTTTACAGAAGTGCGCGGATAACGGTCAAGCCTCTCCCCGGTTATATCGACCTGAATGGGCTTGTTGAACGCTTGATTCCGGGTGGGAAGCGTTCTCTTGCAGGGGGCAGCGTTCCCGGCGCGCGTCAAAGGGTAAGTCTACAACGACCTGCGTACCGCGTCCCACCTCACTGCGAACGTCGATGCTGCCATGGTACCCGGTCACAATGCCATGCACGATGCTTAATCCCAGTCCTGTCCCACCTTGCTCCAGACGGGTTGTATAGAAGGGATCGAAGATGCGAGCGCGCTGTTCTTCAGGAATACCGCGCCCATTATCCTCAATGATCAAACGTATCCCCGACGCGGTCCGGCTCGTTGACACTTTGACCGAAAGCGCACGGTCACTAGATTGGCAGGCATTACTCAAAAGATTCACGATGACTTGCTCCAGCTCAACGGGATTCACCCGCAGAGGCGGAAGATGCGGCGCAAGTTCACAAGATAGACCAACTCGGGGCGAATCGAGGGTCTCGCGAACCAAGGAAACACAACGACTGACTACCGCGTTGATATCAGTCGGCTTTGTGTCGGTTCCTTGTTTGCGAGCGAACTGCAGCACCCCTCGCACGATTCCTCCGCATCGCTCGGAATTCTCCACGACTTTCGTGGCTAAGCGCTCAAGCATGTCGGAAAGCTCCTGCACGGAGCGAAGTTCCCCTCGAACCTCAAGCGCATTCTGAGCCGCCAACAGCATCGCCCCAATGGGATTGTTGATTTCATGCGCGATACCGGCTGCGAGCGCTCCGATTGAAGCGAGACGCTCAGCCTGGTGCGCCTTCTCTTTTGCGCGAACCAACTCGTTTGTTCGCTCAGCAACCAAGCGTTCGAGACGTTCACGATAGAGCGCAAGTTCCCTCCGAACCGCGATTCGCTGCGAGATATCGCGCGAAATAACGGAATATCCCGCCAGGCGGTTTCTCAAGTCGTAAATAGGAGAGCAGGTCATCGAGACGGGAATTTTCCTTCCGCTGCGCGTGACCAGCTCGTGCTCGTAGCCTACAATGCGCTCACCTTTCGCGATTTTTTCATGCAGCGCTTGCAACCCTTCACGGCGAGTCTCTTCGGTGAGGCACGCGATATCACGACCAAGCATTTCGCGCACGCTATACTCATACATGCGCTCGGCGGCCTTGTTCCAACTGGTAACGCTGCCTTGCAGCGAGCAGCTATAGATGGCGTCTTCGGAGTAATCAAAGATCGAGGCAACTCGATCGCGCTCCGCCTCAACTCTCTGATGAGTGGCAATGTCTTCCTTGAGTGAACTGACGAGGGATTCGAGCTCCGCATTTCGGCGATACAAGTCTCTCATCACCTCTCGATCGAACTCGATTCGATGGGTAGCAAATCTACCCGCGGCAGCCCGCATCTTACCCCACAGGCTCCACATAGCGCCTCACCAACTTCGCAAGTTAGAAACTGGGAACTGAAAAGAAAGTATGCACGTGAGGTTCAGTCCGCGTTATGAGCTGGATCATTCAGAGGCGGGCTTCGGTAATATGCCTTTTTCAATATAGATTGGCCGTGAAGCGTCCCGAAGTTTAGGCAATTTCCGCGAAAACATTGTGGCAATAATCAACCCGGCGCTGCCGCCCAAGAGCACCGTGGAAGGAGCGCCGATGTGTGAAGCCAGTGTTCCGGCCAGCAAACTACCGATTGGCATAGTTCCCATCACCGCCATCATGTAGAAACTCATCACCCGGCCGCGCTTATTGTCCTCAACCAGGGTCTGGATGATGGTGTTCGAAGAGGCCAGCAAGGTAATCATAGCCGCCCCGGCAAAGAACATTAGCAGCATAGACAACCAGGTCAGCGTCGAGAAGGAAAAAGCAATCAAAGACAAGCCCAGGGCGAAGGCGCATCGTTTAATGACATTCCCCAAGCCCAGCACACTGCGACGAGCGGCTAACGAAAGCGCCCCGACCAACGCTCCGCATCCAGACGCGGCCATCAAAGCACCGAGCAGCCCAGGCCCGCCGCCTAAAATCTCACGAGCAAATACCGGCATGAGAATAAGGTGCGGCGTACCAAGCAAGCTTATCGAAGCTACGAGAATCAAAATATATCTGATGGGGGCGAAGCCGAAAGCGTAGGAACTCCCCTCTTTCAAACCATCAATAATATGGTGCTTGCTGTACTTTAGGCGCGCGGGAGGAATTTGTATTTTGGAGAGGCAAATTAACACCGGGATATAGCTAATCGCATCTACCAGAAAACAAATCCCTTCATTGGAGAGCGCAATAATAACTCCGCCAATGGAAGGACCGACTAAGCGTGCGGCATTGAACATCGCCGAATTCAAGGCGATGGCATTCGGAAGATCCAATTTGTCTTCGACTATCTCATTTACAAAGGCCTGCCGCGCCGGCATGTCAAAGGCGTTTACCAAAGCCTGCACGAGCGTTAGAAAACAGATCCAGGGCACATTTATTGCTCCGCTGAGCGTAAGAGCCGCGAGCGCCAGGGACTGCAAGAGCGAGACAGACTGCGTGGCCAAGAGAACCTTCTGGCGATTCCATCGGTCCACCAAGACTCCCGCCATAGGAGCCAGGAGAAATGCAGGAAATTGCCCAACGAAGGCAACCAGTCCCAGCAGCCACTCAGACTGCGTCAGCCTATAAATGAGCCAGCTTGAGGCAACCGAGGTAATCCAAGTCCCGCATAGTGAAACGATCTGACCGGAGAAAAAGAGGCGATAGTTGCGATGCCGCAGGGCCCGAAAAATCTCTCGCGCGGAGCTATACTTAATATCTTCTTTTCGTTCGGACATATTCGCCGCAAAACTCCTAGTCTGTTGACCAGAGCAAAACTAATCTATCATGCTTCCCATGAGACTCACTAGGCTAGCGGAGATTTGATGGTCGGCCCCTCACATGCGGTTTGCGCTCTTGGTGTAGTCGTCGCTGCGGGCCATCTTACGGGGGTCACGCCAACCCGAATAGAGCTGTTCGTATATCTTCTGGGAGCGCTCGCTCCCGATCTCGACGGTGACGGTTCAATTGCGCGGCCCGGCACAATTCTGAAAACATTTTTGGGTTGGAAAATTGCGAAGCTGGTCGATCAGATTGGAATAACGGTCAGCAAATTGGCAAACGCTCTGTGTGGACATCGCGGGCTTTTTCACTGGCCGGCCGTCGCGTTGCTCTTCATTTTGTGCGGATACTTTCTCGGTCTACCTCTGCTGCGTTGGTTTGGATATGGGTATCTAGTCCACATTTTGTGTGACTGCCTTACCTTTCAAGGGATAGCCTTGCTGGCTCCATTTCGATTCCGAAATTACTCGCTTTCACTCTTCTCTACGGGTTCCCTGCGCGAATTGCTGATCGTTAGCATTGTATTTTGCGCGACCGTATATTGGGGGTTCGCTTTGCTACCAAGCTCGCTTCAGGAGGGATTTCATACATTGCATTCTCAGTACTTCCAGGAAAAGGGCCGGCTGGACTCTCAGCCTTCCATGTAATAGCTCACACGAGCGGAACTGGAGAGTTCCAAGACAGCGTGCATACGCACGCTGTCCGACCAGCCCGATCCTGGAAACTTGCCTTAGCTCTTCGGAAAAGTTGACGCAAACGGGTTTGTGCGATCGCTGGTGATGCGGTTCTCCAAAATCTCCGCCGCTTGTACCGATCGCCCATAGTACGCGCGATTCGAGGAGTCATCCGACGAGATCTTGCCACCCATCAACGAAGCGCCGATAAATGCGCCCGAACTGCGTTGATATGCAATGACCCCAGCCTTTGAACTATCAAAGCTACGATCGAAGGAGCCGGCAACGACACTGGCGTCCGCTCCAATCTCAAACTTGCCTTGCTTTAGCGCCGCAACGGTCTGAGGGCTCGTGAAGTAGAATACCAAGTCAGTCGCTTTGGCGCCCAGTTGAGCTCCGAAACTAACAGCATTCAGATCCACAAAGGCAGGTTGGCTCCACGCTCCATCAGACTTACAAGAGGCAATACCGCTCCCATGCGATCCGCCGACAATGGCTGCCGCGGTAATCGCATTCGGAAACACCGCGATACACTGAGCACGGCTGGTGATCGAAGTCGGCACCGGCTGGGCCCCTTTCGTCAGGGCTCGATACGCTTCGTTGGAATTGTTAAGCAACTCGTTTTCATCTCGCGCATTCTTATCGCCAAGCATTGCGCGCTGCTCATTAGTCTCCATCCCTCGCGCCACTCGCGAATCGGGGGCAGCCTGTGATCGGCCCATGTTGCTTTCTTTTCGATTCATCAAACTCTGGTCGCTGGTATTCAAGGAACCGGGATCCGAACGATCCTGGATATCGACTCGAGAATCGGCAATAGCGGAAACAGCAAAGCTCAAGGGAAGCACGGCAGCGAGAATCGCTTTCGTGAAGGTATTTTTTTTCATAGCAGGGGCTCCAAAGTAGTTACAAAGATCTGCGCCTCACGCAGAGGAATTCGCGGTATGCGCATTCCGCCCGCTAGTTTGCCTGGATTAAACGCAGCACCAATGACGCCCCTCATGCCGATGCGGTACGCCATGGCGAAAAGATAGAGAATGTCGGTGGGAGCGGCCGTGGCGTATCTGAGGCTCTCTCACATGATGTTAATCATAAGCGATCTCGACCGTTACAACGTAGACTAGCGCTGAATCTTACACCTTACTTAGACACTTCGTCGGAGACTACTTTATGTTGAACTGGGCAATTAGCTTTCTCGTCTTGGCACTTGTAGCCGCATTTTTTGGCTTCGGCGGAATCGCTGCCGAGTCTGCGTACTTTGCGAAAATATTGTTTTTCCTCTTTATCGTATTATTCCTTGTGAGCTTCCTCACCGGAAGAAGCCGGCCGGCAGCATAGCACGGGCAAAGAGAGTAAAAGGGCCCGCGCATGCGGGCCTTTTCTATTCAAAAATGTACGGAGCTGCAAATGCGAAGAAAGCTCCAATCAGATACAGAAGCACCGACACATAGAAGAGTACCCCCGAGATGTCGCGACTTGTTTGGCACGCCGCGCCCAGACTCGCATCACTTGGGCAGATCCTCCGTTTCCCGCTTTGGCGCAGTACGGAAGTTAGGACCAACATCACTCCGGCGAAAATAAACACGAACAATTTATGCTCGGAGAGCCAAATGAGCTGGGGGAAAACCGCGAGAGAGGCGGCCAAACTCGCCCCCAGCCCAAGAGAAACAAGTAAAGCGGGAATTGCGCAACACACCAAGGTGCTAAGAGATGAGAACAATGCAAGGAACGCGACAACTCGTTTAAGCATGGGGGCCCCGTTCAATTTTCAACACGTCATAGCCAGCATCGTTTATCGTCGTTGTAATGGATTCATCGGAGAGCGTTGCCCCCTGCCGAACTTTTAAGCTCACTCGTTTGTGCTCGAGATCCACCTCGACATCTGCCACATCCGCATTCTTGCCGAAGGTCTTTTTTATCCCTTGAGCGCAAAAGGAACACACCATTCCTTTTACGGTTACCGTAATCTCCTCGGCGTGGACGAACGTAGGCGTCGCGAACATAAACAGACAAAAAAGTGCCACGTAGAATTTCATATACAGAACCTCTTCATTAAAAATGAGCCATACCAGCTATATAGAGATCGCCTTCGAAGCTGCACCCAACTTCGAGTGCGACGTTGTTGTAGAAGAATCGCAGCAGCGGCGTGACCGACCACTTCTCACTCATCTCCGGCGCATACTCGATTTGCGCTACAAGCCAAGTTTGCAACTCGTCGACGGGCGCCGTGTAAGGCGCCACCCCCACTCGTGCTCGGGTACGATTGAACTGAACTGCCGAACCAGACTGTAGACTTTCAAACCCAAGCATCGTGTAAAGACGCCGCGTTTCGTAGTTCCCCTCGAGGGCAAAGAATCCCGCTGCTGCGTCGCCATGCTGAGAATCATGTCGGCCGCCCACGCCTGCTGAAGCATAGATATTGGCCTGGGAGTCCAGCTCATTCCAGCGTTTAAGCAAACGATTGTAGCGAAGGATAGCAAAGTCAGCGCTCGAGTCCCTGCCATCCCGATAGAAGTTCGAGACTCCAACGGCATCACTGCGGCTAAAGGAATAATTCAAATCGACATCACTCCAATCATTGGAGTAAGCCGGCATAAATCCCCAGCCGTCCTTGAAACTCACAGGATTCGCACCCGCGAGATTCGGCAGCAACAGTAAAGCAAACGATAGGAGCAAGAATCGAAACATGAGTTTCCCTTCGCACAGGAACGAAAAAGAAGAGGACGCAGCAGGTCAACGTTAGAAAAGGGCTGGCGGAGCGTTAGGAGATGCGTGCAGAGAGTGGTTCAGGAGACGAAGCAGTGGCGGAGCAGCGGCAGCGCTAGAGGTATGCCGAGTGAAAGCAGCATTCGTAGCGAGAGACCCTTCGCCTGAGGCGACGAGCATAGCGGAGGTTGAAAGGAGGAGCCACGAAGGCGCTAGGGGTTGAAACGCGAAGGCTCGCTCGAACTTCTGGCTACTAAGGTCCGGTGAGCAGCAGGAATCCATAGGTAGCGCTTTCTTTGGAGCTGATTCTGGGCAACACGAGTGCGAATCGCCCGACGATGGAGGGGCTGCATAGGCCTTACATACGACAAGGCAATTGGCTGAAATCAACCAAAGGACAAACAGCGCGAAGCTAGAGAATCGCGATAAACGCAT
>JAFLCA010000174.1 GCA_017302875.1 Deltaproteobacteria bacterium | reverse complement strand
CGTCGTGCTGCATGCCGTTTCGGGATTGAGTGGTACCATCATTCCGGGAAGCTTTGTCATCAGTGATTTCAGCATCGATTTGCTGATTGATCGCACTGCGCACATTTTTAAATTTGCAGTCATCCTCTCGGCTCCTGTGATTGTCGCACTGATGTTGACTAACTTCGTGATGGGTTTGGTAACGAAGGCGGTCCCCACGGTAAATATCTTTATCGTCAGTTTTCCACTTACCATCGGGATTGGGTTGATTCTAATGGGGCTGGCGTTGCCGGATATGGCGCATGAAGTTGAGCGCCAAATCGCTGGGATCGAAATACAAGTCAATGAAGCCGTTCAGGACACCCAGCGAGTGCCGCTCTCGCCTTCTGCTCCTTCTGAGATTACGAAGTAGTGGATGAGCTGCAAGACAGATCGCCTCACTCGTCATTCTTTTGACAGCAATCGTCAAAGAGTGCTTCAAATTAGCCTCCCCAAGCCCAGAATTTCGTAACAATAACAGCTAGTTAGTTTGTTGAAAGCTGGGCACACTCCTTGCTCAATTGGCCTTGAGACCAGGTCTATCCGTGTGCCCGTATGTCAGAAACTTCGACACCAGAAGAAAGAACAGAAGACCCCACTGAGCGTCGCATCGGCGAGCTGCGCAAGCGGGGTGCACTGCATTTTTCAATGGAAATTACCCACGTGGCTTCGCTTGTGGCAGGTTTCCTCATTCTGAAGCATATGTGCGCCAATCTTTTCGCCGACATGCGCGAGGTAATTGAGAAATCCTTCGCTCTTATTGGCAGCAGCGACCCAATCACTCCGCATATGCTGCGCGACGGCTTTATCGGGCTGCTCTACATTGTTCTCCCTGACATCGTGATCATCGCTTTGGTTATTGCCGTAGTCGCCTCGCTGGCGGTTCTTTTGCAAACCAAGTGGAACATAAAAGAACGAAAGATTGATTTTAAGTTTCTGCATTTGAATCCTATCGCTGGTATCAAGCGAATATTCTCCGTGCAGGGGTATCTGACGACTCTCAAAGCGATTGTAAAACTCGCCATTATTCTTCCTATTGGCTACTTCGCCCTGAAGCGCTTTGCGCCAACGATGATCAACCTGATTCACATGGGTGTGCCGGAGATCTTGGCATTCACGGCGACTGCTATCGAGTACGTGTTTTGGAAGATTATCTACATCCTCTTTGCGATAGCGATCTTCGATTACTTCTGGGGCAAGAAGCAGTGGCTCAAGATGAACCGCATGACGAAGGCTGAAGTTAAAGATGAAATGAAGTCCATCCAAGGTGACGAGCAGACCAAGCGCAGGATCCAGATGAAAGGTCTTGCCCGTATCATGCAAAGAATCAAGAGCACCGTTCCGAAGGCAGATGTGGTCGTGACGAACCCAACCCATTACGCGGTCGCCTTAAAGTATGATCGTACCAGCATGGCGGCACCGATTGTGCTTGCCAAAGGGAAGGGATTCTTAGCTCTCAGAATACGTTCGATCGCCAAAGAGGCTGGTGTTCCTGTCCTCGAACGCAAACCGCTGGCGCGTGCATTGTATGCCTCGGCAGAAGTTGGCGCACAGATTCCGTACGAATTGTTCAAGGCCGTTGCAGAAGTTTTAGCTTATGTTTATCGCCTGAAGGGGCCGCGCCGCATGGCAGCCGCCGCTTCAGCCGGCAGTGTGAGGAAATAGCGCGTGAGCACTAAGAAGAAACATATGGGTCCGGCATGGATTCAATTCATAATGCCGGTGGCATTAGTGGGAATTCTTTCCATTCTTCTGTTTCCATTGCCCACGCATTTACTTGACGTCTGTTTAGCTCTCAATATTACCGTCGCCCTTATCATCTTGTTCGGCTCCCTCTACATGGAGCGCCCACTTGATTTCTCGTCCTTCCCCGCTTTGCTTCTCGTAACGACACTATTCCGACTTGGATTGAACGTCGCCGCAACACGTCTGATTCTCTTGAATGGAGATCAGGGGTTGCAGGCTGCCGGATCCGTTATTCAGGCTTTCGGTCAGTTCGTTGTCGGCGGCAATTACGTCGTCGGTATCGTAATGTTCTTGGCGATCAGCATCGTTAACTTGAAAGTTATCACCAAAGGTTCAGGCCGTATTGCTGAGGTCGCGGCTCGATTTACCTTGGACGCCTTGCCTGGTAAGCAGATGGCGATCGACTCCGACTTGAATACCGGCCTGATCAATGAAGAAGAGGCGAAAGAGCGCCGTAAGGATTTATCCCGTGAGGCTGAATTTTACGGAGCTATGGACGGTGCCGCGAAATTCGTTGCTGGAGACGCCGTCGCCGGAATGGGTATCACCCTTATTAACATCGTCGGCGGTTTCTTCATCGGTATCGTGCAGCACTCAATGGATTGGAAGCTGGCTGCGCAAACCTATACCATTTTAACTATCGGAGACGGGCTGGTTTCTCAAATTCCGGCAATTATTATTTCGACCGCTTCCGGTTTGATCGTGGCACGCGCCGCTTCAGGCGCTGATCTCGGCTCTGAGGTAATGGGTCAGTTAGGCCAGAGCGCCAAGCCGCTTATTATTTCGTCAGCTGTCTGTTTGGCCTTTTCACTAGTTCCCGGTTTGCCGTTCCTCCCGTTTCTAACGCTCAGTCTTATCACGGGCGGTTTGGGCTTTGTGCGCCGAAAGGCTGTGGTGCCCGACAAGGAAGCTCTCAGAGCGGAGGAGAAGAAGCGCAAGGAACTCGAGAACGCACCGCGTCCCGGCAGCAAGGAAGAAGTTTCAGGGCTTCTGGGCATCGATACCTTGGAACTCGAAGTCGGCTACGAATTGGTGTCGATGGTGGAAGGGGGAGATCTCGTCGAGCGTATTCGCTCGCTGCGTCGTCAATTCGCTCTGGATTACGGCTTCATTGTTCCGGCCATTCATATCCGTGACAACGTGCGCATCAAGCCTGGCCAGTATCGCTTACTTCTGCGCGGTTCTGTTATCGGGCAGGGTGAGCTCAAGTCACATTATATGTTGGCAATGGATCCTGGAAATGTGGCGAACCCGATCAACGGCGTACCGACGAAGGAACCCGCCTTTGGACTCGACGCGCTATGGATCAACGAAGGAGACAAAGAGCGCGCACAGTTCTCCGGATACACCGTTGTCGATCTGCCGACCGTTATTGTCACCCATCTCACGGAGCTCGTGCGTTCAAACATGCACGAAATGCTTGGTCGACAAGATACGCAGCATTTGCTCGACACCTTGGCCAAGGATCATCCCAAAGTGGTCGAGGAATTGGTGCCTGGGCTTCTCTCGCTCGGACAAGTGCAGCAAGTTCTCCAGCATCTGTTGCGTGAACAACTCAGCATTCGCGATTTGCGTACCGTCTTAGAAACTCTTGCTGACTGGGCGCCGAACGTAAAACATCCGGAGAAGCTTGCCGAGTATGTGCGTAAGAAGCTCTCACGTTCGATCACCGCGAAGTATTTGACTCAGGAAGGAGTGCTGCCGCTGGCCAGTTTAAACCCAGGGCTCGAACGTACCTTGAGCGATGCCG
Source organism: Deltaproteobacteria bacterium (assembly GCA_017302875.1). Taxonomy (GTDB): domain Bacteria; phylum Bdellovibrionota_C; class UBA2361; order UBA2361; family JAFLCA01; genus JAFLCA01. Next base: position 4,636 of record JAFLCA010000174.1, on the reverse strand, counting down.
TACAGCAGACTGACGAAGGGTCTTTCTTGGCGCTTGAGCCGGGTCAGGCACAGGTGCTGATCAATCGCTTGAGTAAGTCCGCCGAGAAATTCGTCGAGATGGGGCAGACTCCACTCTTGCTCGCTCCAACGCACTTGCGCGCTGCGCTTTCGCGATTCGTCGAACGTTTTGTCCCGGGTTTTGCCGTAATTAGTCATAACGAAATTGCTCCGAACACGCGAGTACAGTCGCTTGGCGTAATTTCAATTGAGTAGGGAAGGTTGTAATGCTTGAAGAATTGTTAATCGATCAACGTTTGAATGCCGGCGCCATCGGGCTTCTCCTGTCTGGAGTCGAGCGCGAACGCGCTGCGCTTCCGGTGGAGAAAGTAGTTTCTCGTCGATTGAGCCGATTGTTTAAATTCGACTCACGTTTGGCGGAGAACACCAAAGCCATTGCGCTCGTTGGACCTGCGGGCGTGGGAAAAACCACCACAATTGCCAAACTTGCCATGCAGATCAGAGAGACCTTCGCGCTGAACGTTGGATTGATCGCGACCGATATTCATCGCGGTGGTCAAGGCTTCCATCTGCATACGTTCGCCACGTTGGCGGGGCTGCCTTGCTTTGAGCTTCCTCGTTTCGGAGGCGCACAAGCTTACCAAGAAGGACTACAGTCACTGGCTGCCTGCGATCTTGTGTTGATCGACACCGTGGGAGACTCCGATGCCAGCTCACTTGAGGGTATCGAATGCGAAAGACTACTTACTCTTGCTGCTCATTGGTCGCACGATGAGCTGGTGCACACGGCTCTTCGCTACAGCGCATTTGAAGCTTCACGTCTCGTAATTACTAACATTGATCGCTGCGGATACAGTGGGCCCCTTGTGCAGGGTCTTCTGGAAGTGGCGAAACCGATGGCCTTCTTTGGCCTCGGAGAGCGCGTGCCAAACGATATAGAGCCTGCGGCGGCACGGCGGTTGGCGCGAATGCTCACGAGAACGCTGCAATAGGTATTTATAAATCATTCAACAAATAAATGAGACAGAGGAAGGTATGACCGAATCTTATAGAGGGCGTATTGAGAAAACGAGCACAGGTATGAAAGGTATTACTCGCGTCATAAGCTTCACCAGTGGAAAGGGCGGTGTTGGCAAGACCAGCAGCGTCGTGAGCACCGCGATCGCTTTGGCGCGTGAAGGGAAAAGTGTGTTGTTGCTCGATGCCGATCTTGGATTGGCCAACATCGATGTGATGCTTGGTGTTACTCCGCGCGCGACGATTCACGATGTCTTGCGTGGAGAGAAAACCCTCGAAGAGGTGATGATTAACGGACCGGAAGGCATCTCCATTATTCCAGCCGCCAGCGGAGTTGAATCCATCTGTAATCTTGATTCAGAACAGCAATTGACGCTTATGCGCGCCATTGAAGAGGTGGCCTACCAGTTCGATTATTTGCTGATTGATACCGCCGCGGGGATTGGCACTGACGTGATGTTCTTCAACAGTGCCTCGCGCGAGATCGTTTGCGTAGTTAATCCTGAGCCGACGTCGCTTACGGATGCATATGCGTTGATCAAGGTGCTTTCGACCCAGTATGGGGAAAAATCAGTTTCAGTTCTGGTGAACAATGTTCGCGCAAATAGCATGCCAGCAGAGCGTGAGGCTCAAATGGTGTTTAATCGCCTGTCTACGGCGGTTGAACGATTCTTGCATATTGAACTGAAGTACCTCGGCTTTGTGCCTTCGGATCCCTCGCTTATAGAGGCGATCCGCAGTCAAAGAGCGTTGATGGAATTGTATCCGTCGAGTCCGTCCGGCTTGGCCTTTGCCTCGCTTGCCCGGAAGATTGATGCAGAGTTTCACGAACTTAGGGTGAAAGGAGGAATGCAGTTCTTCTTTCAGCAGCTTTTGGAAATGAGCAGCCATGGCTGATAAAGAACAAAAGTTGGTGAAGCGCGTGCACTATACGCACGTGCACAAAATTGCCGCCGCCACGTCGTTGTTAGCATTTTGCGTGGTCATTGCTGCCGGTATCATGGCAGAAGCGCGTGTCTTTACGATAGTTTACCGTTCAGTTGCAGTCATCTTAGTGATTGGGGTGGTGAGCAGAATACTAATTCGTATTCTTGCTACGTATGAGGAGATGAATAGTGGCAAAGCCTAAAAAATCAGCCGTTGAAGCCTATAAAAGCGTCGACGACTACGAAAAGGAAGAACTCATTAAGAGTTATCTCCCGCTAGTTAAGAAGGTTGTTCATCGTCTTTCCGGTAGGTTACCCAAGGATGTCGACATTCGCGAGATGTTGAACTCGGGCATTATCGGATTGGTTGACGCGCTCGAGAAATACGATCCGCGCCATGAGACCAACTTTTCGACCTATGCACAATTTCGTATTCGCGGTGCAATTTTGGACAGTTTCCGGTCGCAAGACTGGCTGCCCCGTTCGCTGCGCTTTAAGTCGCATAAAATCGAATCGGCCTACCATCGTATCGAGCAAAAACTCGGTCGTGCGGCCACTGACGAAGAAGTAGCAGCCGATCTCGGAATTCATGTAGACGAGTTGCAGAAGCTGCTTGGCGAAGTCGGCAGCATCGTGATGCTCAGCTTTGAGGAGTTGGGATTTGGTCACGGCGAGGAACGCTTCCAAGCCGACGAGTTCATCGCCAGCAAGGGCCAAGATCCGCTGCACAAGCTGCTGAGTGGAGAAAAAGTTGGTCTCATTGCGCGCGCTCTCGATCGATTGCCGGAGAAAGAGCGCCTTGTGATCAGCTTGTACTTCTACGAAGAGTTGAATCTGAAAGAAATCGGGGAAATTCTCGGGGTAACGGAATCGCGCGCATCTCAGATTCGTTCACGAGCGTTGATTCGCTTAAAGAACTATTTGAAGAAAGCGGTTTCATAAGGCCGGTAGCCTTCGCCTCAAAGAGCACGAAGAACGCAAAGGCACCAGACTTCTTGCGTTGATTGTGCTCCTTGCGGTGAGTAGTTCCGATTCGTATCGCGGCAACATAGCAGGATCATGGAAGCAGCTCTTCCAAAACGCTCGGAAAGTGTTCTCATCGTTGACGGGAATGCTGATGACTTGCGCCAGTCGCGAGACTTCATCGCTCGACAACTTCCCGAAGCGATTATCATACCGGTCGCCTCCATTAATCACTATCGAGAGTTAGTCGGTCGCCAAGACTTCGACGTCATTATTCTCGATCATGATCTCTCTCATCACAGCTCTGCTGAACTCATTCAAGAATTGAAGCTTAAGGACAATGAGCCCGGCGTATTGGTCGTTTCGCGTTCAGCGGATCCGCGCATGATGGCGGAGATTTATAACTCCGGCTGTCACAAATGTATCGTCAAGGAAGGGCGCTGGTTGGAGGAGATGGCTCCCGCAGTGCGACACCTTCTGCTTGTTCGCCGACTCGAAGAAGAAAATCGTCGCCTTGTTTCACGTCTGACTGAGGCAAATATGATGCTTCAGGAGAAGAATCGACGACTCGATGAGTTCTCCGCTACCGTGGCACATGACATCCGTGGCCCGCTTGGCGGCGTCAGCATGAAGCTTGAATATCTCATCGATACCTACGGTTCTAAAGTAGATCAACGATTCCTTGATTTGCTTACCAAAGCCTTTGCCTCAACCGAGCGTCTGACGCAGATTGTGCAGTCCATGTATTCCTACGCCAAGCTCGGCTCGAAAGCGGCGCGCATGAGCGATCTTAATCTCGTGCAACTGATCGAAGAGGTGATTAGCGACGTCCATTTCAACGATGCGCAAGAAATTAAGATTGGCATCGGCAATGTACCGCACGTGTGGGGTAACGCCGACTTGCTACGTCGGTTATTTATCAATCTGCTGACGAATGCAGTGAAGTACAATAATAAGCCGGAAGTAATCATCAATATCGGCGTTCAGAAGATTCACGAGAAGAGCCTTGGTAAGTTCGCAGAGATCTATGTCGAAGATAACGGGCCGGGCATTCCCCAAGAGGAACTGAAAAACATCTTCTCGATGTTCACCCGCGGCTCCACCGCGTCCGCAGATAGCGAAGGTGCCGGCATCGGATTGGCCGTAGTTCAGCGCATCGCTGAGTTACACTTCGGATCGGTGCGTGTTGAGTCAGAGGTCGGACGGGGCACCAAGTTCATCATGAGCCTGCCGATGGAAAAGATCGATTTTATGGGGTAGGGCGCGGGGCCCGCTCGGCGCTATCTTTGCCAATCGCCTCCTTTAGCTTGTTCATTACACTGTAACGAGATTGTACGCGTTTCATTCTGCTCGGAGACCATAACCTCTGTATGAGGATGTTATGAGAAAGCTTTCCAGGCACCGAGTAGGCAGATTTCTTTTGCGACTGGTCGTTTCCACCTTCATCGTGTCGGCCTTCTTTGTGCTGTGGCAGGATTTCCTCATCTTCCCTGGGCTCTACTCATCACTATTCTTTAACAAGAAAAATTGGCCTCCAAGCGCTGTAGACGTGCTCACGACGAATTCCGCAGATGGTCATACGGTAACTGTTTGGAGAGCTCGCGCTGAACAAGAAAAAGCTGTGGCCTTGTTGTTCCATGGCAATGCTGATTCTGTTTCCAGTTTCGTTGGCGTGCAGGGCTGGCTGCAATCCCTTGGAATTTCCAGCTACTCGATGGAGTATCGAGGGTA
>JAFLCA010000173.1 GCA_017302875.1 Deltaproteobacteria bacterium | reverse complement strand
ACGCTGGCAGTGGGCTGGATCTGGCTACTGTTTCGGCTGCTAACAATGCTCCCGCATTGATCGTTCCTTTCGGATCGGATATCGCCAAGCCCTTATTCCAACTGCCCTTTGTTTCATATTTCGGCGGGATGCCGGATGATTCACATGCGGACGGCCCTTATAGTGTACAGCCCGAGTTTATGGCTGCACCTCCGCAATACCAACCATTTATCGGTGAGGGGAATCGGCTGGCTGACGGATTTATTAATCCGTTTGTAACTAGTGCTGGGATTTCGTTTGCTCCGTTTGGGCCAAACAATATTGGATTAAACCCCGACACCGCGAAACAACAGTCAGTTCTGGCAAACCAACTACGAAACTGCTTCCATCTCTACTACGAAGTGCCAGGAATCAGAAGATTTAATGAATTTGTTCAAGTTGATAATACCGGATTCGAATCACCCAGTACCTTCGCCTTCAGAGCTTCCCTAGCGACCGCTTATATCGCTGGATCATCGACTTGGGGGCAGCCCATGCCCTGGGGTGGTAGCGCTGGCCAACCACTTACTGCTGCTGAAATAGCAGCCTCACTTGGAACAACTCAATCCTGTCCGTATTTACTCAACAACGGACTCACCTCCGGCAACGCAACGTGCGTGAAACCATTAAATCCGTCGGACGTGCATATTGGATCTCTCGATCTTCGACCGGATATTGTTGGAACCCTGGCCTACCTTGGCGGGCTTCAAATTGAGGCCGTTCCCGGTGTCGGCCCCCAGCCAGCGGGGGCTATCAAGACGCCCGGCCTCTTCCCTTTGGAGGCCAATGAGGGTAACGGTTGGACGGGACTGACATCGCCGAACTACCCCATGGGAATATCGAATTATCAGCAGACCAATCTAAAATCTTCATCGATATTAATTGTTTTACATCAACGTTTAAGTAACAGCGCTCGGTCGCCCGTTTGCATAGGCCCGGATCGTGCGCTCAATCCCTTGTTGTGTAGCTGCAGCCCTAGTGGCATCCCAACCACACCTGACGGAATGAAGAATGAGGTCTGCCGAATTCGCTGTGCCGTCGAGAAATTGACGACACCTGACGTTCTCACGGGCGGCGCTGCTCCACGTCCAATTACGATCGCTTACTTTCCAACCTCTTATGAAGATTTTAGTGGCGAAGCCTCAAATAACTTGGAGTGCGCCTTCAATGCTTCAACCTCAGTCGAGTACTCCACCAAGGGAAATATTATTCTTGGGTTCACACCTTTGGATGAAAATTTCCCTGAGAAAGGATCGTGCACGCCTGGAAACGATTGTCTTGTGAAATACTGGAAGTACCTCCTCACTGATACTGACGGCCATAATATCGTCGATCAGGCGAAGCTACACTTTCTTCAGCGCTTCACTGCAAAAGGATTGAAATTCTGATGATCACCAAGTTAGGTCAACAAGCAATCCAAGAACGTGGGGCATCCATGTTGGAGTACGTCATGGCTCTGGCGGTGCTGATTATGGCGTTCGTGATCGGTGGGATAATTCTTCAAAGGAGCAGCCGGGAGCGTGCGTCAGCATCCATGACCTCTACGGGAAATGTGATTCCACACGTCACCGACGCCGATACCCTCTGCACGTTAGGCCCCGACGCCTGCAAGTAAACCTAAATATACGGCTGCGTGTCTCGTCTCTTTCTGCGGCGCACTTCGCCATGCGCGGAGACTTGGCCGTTGGAATCTCCGGAGCCTGCTTCGCTTGAATCGAAAATGGCTTCGACGAAGTCCCGTGCTACGAAGGGGCGCAAATCACGCGGGCCCTCGCCTACTCCGATGTAGCGCACCGGCACTCCAATCTCTTCTTTGATGGCGACAATCACTCCACCCTTCGGAGTTCCATCCAATTTCGTAACAATAAGGCCCGTTAGCTGAACGGCTTCATTGAATTCACGCGCCTGGCTGATTGCATTCTGTCCAGTCGATCCATCGACGACGAGAATTACTTCATGCGGAGCACCGGGCTGCTGTTTCTCGATTACGCCCTTCACTCCTTCGAGTTCCTGCATCAAATTCGATTTGGTATGCAAGCGTCCGGCGGTGTCGATGAGCACAATATCGATGTTTCTTTGACGGGCCTGAATCATTGCATCAAATACGACGGTACCCGGCTTGGCATCAGGAGCCCCGCTAATAACGGGAACATCTATACGTCGGCCCCATTCACAGAGCTGTTCGACTGCGGCAGCACGGAACGTGTCGGCGGCGACCATCATGACGCGCGCTCCCTGCTCCTTCCAGTTGTGCGCGAGCTTCGCGACACTGGTGGTTTTGCCCACTCCGTTCACACCAACGACCATCACCACAAGCGGCTGGCCGTCACGACGACGCGGCAATATTTCTTGATCGAGCAGTCCCCCCTTCTCAAGGATGCTGAAGATCTTTCCCTTAAGCATTTGCAGCAAGCGAGCTTCATCGACATCCTTACCTGACTGCACTTCGGCGCGTAATTCCTGTAGCAGCGAGGTGGTGGTTCGAATTCCTAAATCTGCGCTTACCAAGGTGGCTTCTAATTCTGCGAATGCTGATTCATCTAGCTTCGGCTTGCCGGAGAAGATCGATTTGATTTTTTCGAAGAGTCCGCGGCGAGTTTTGCTCATGCGAACTGAAAGGGTCTCGGGTTGGGTTGCCAGTGGAACGTCGACCACTTCAGCCTGCGCCACCGTCTCTGCTACGATACGTGGAGATTCTTCCTGGGCAGCAAAATCACGCCGACCGCGACCGCCTTCATCATGGCCACCGCCGGATCCATATCCGCTGGTTCCACGATCACCACCGCCACCCGTGTTACGAAGCAGCGCTTTAATCTCAGCGAGCTCCTGCTTGACGAACCCTAAGTCGCCCTTGAAAAGCTCCTGCGCACGCGCTGAGTCAGTTTTGAACTCATTGAGCGTCATCTCCACTTTCTCGACGCGCCCGGCGATACTGCCGTAACGTTCAAATCCTCCGTTCTTCTCCTTGCCTGAATTGCGAAACATCGCGGCAAGTCCGAGAAACAGTGCGAACAATGAAAGGATCAACAACAGTAGCACCACGTCGGCGACGACGTTTCCGGAGCCGAATTTTTCTGACAATCCGGCCAGGTGATTGAGCATAGCTGTAGTAAGCTTTTGAAAGTCCATGTGTAAGGAACCCCTTCTTAGGTCTAACTGCCTGAGACTGCTGCGAAATCCGGAGGATACCGGCGCAAAATCACGCTACATGACTATAGGCGTCCTGTAAAGAAACCCCTATGACCTTGGAAGCGCCCGGCTCCTGCATGGTGACACCGACAAGGTTGTCTGCCACCGACATCGTATTCTTATTATGTGTTATGATAAGGAACTGAGTTCTATTGCTCATTTCCTTGATAAGGGTCAGGAATCGCACAAGATTTGCCTCATCCAGCGGGGCATCAACCTCGTCTAGCACGCAAAGCGGGCTTGGCTTTTCCATAAACATCCCAAGCAAGAGTGCTGTTGCGCACAAGCACTTCTCACCACCCGACATAAGCTCGATGCTCTTGAGCTTCTTACCGGGAGGACGCGCAATAATGTCAATTCCGGAATCAAGCGGCTTGGACGGATCGAGCAATTCGAGGCTACCCTTTCCTCCGCCGAAGAGTCTTGGAACCAACTTCGAGAAATTCGCACTGACAGCCGTAAAGGTAGCGACGAATCGCTCCTCGGACGTTTTGGTGAGCCGCTCGATGGTACGGGTGAGCGTCTGCGCTGCATTCTCGAGGTCTTGTTTCTGCGTGGTAAGATCTTCAAGTCGAGTGTTTTCTTCGCGGTAACGCTCGATCGAAGTCGGATCTACATCGCCTTCTCTCAAGATGCGTGCCTTGAGACGCTGCACTTCCTGGGTATACTCCTCGCGCGTCTCATGAGCGAGCCGCGTGAGCTCAGTCCCTGGCTCCTGCAACTTCGCAAAGAACTCTGCCCCAAGCTCGGTTTCAATTCGCTCGCGCAGATTCTCTTTCTCAAGAGCAAAACGCTGCAACTCAAGCGTTGCCGAACTTACTCTGCCACGCGCCTGATCGAGAGCTTGGCGTGCGGCATGCACTGCCGAAGCTAATCCGGCGAGCTTATCGCGTCCGCCGCGACGAACCTTATCATGCTCTGCGTAACGCGCCTGAAGCTGGGTGAGTTCCTCTCGCAAGCTGGCGTCATTCTCGGCGACCAGAGTTTTAAGCTCTTCTTCAATGCGGGTCTCTTCATTCTTGTACTCAAGAATCTTCACTTCGCAGTCTTTTACGAGCTGCAACGTTTTGGCGATATCTTGATCGATTTGCTCAGAACTTCGGCGCTCCGATTGCAGTCTTCCGCTCACAGAACCGCGCTGATTAAGAAGATCGCGCACCTTCGCTTGACGCTCTTTACTGCGACGCAAGGCTTCCGCCTGGAAGGTCTCGGCTTCGCGTGTGCGCTTCTGAATCTCATCGCGCTCGAGCGTTAGCGTCTTCTCCTGAGCATCAAGCTCTGCGGTACGGCTAGTTAACTCGCGCAGCTTGTTTTTAAGCTGAATAACACCACCATCGTGGCGCAAGCTAAAGAAGCTATAATCGGTAAGCAAATCGCCTTCGGCGGTAACTAGGGTAATTCCAGCCGCCTGTCCCGCTGAAGCTTCAAAGAACTGCACTGCCTCATCGAGACTCGGCACTACGTAAACCGAATGAAAGAGCCTCTCAGCAGCCAAAGTGAAGCCAGGCAGCACTTCGATTAAGCTCAACATTGAAGGGAACGGCACAGCAGCATTGGATACCGGGAAATCGGCATCCGCGCGCTTCACAACTCCCAATGCCAGTCGGCGCTTGGTGGTCCCATTTCCATAAGCTTCAGCAACGAAATGCTGCGCGACTTGATATGGGCTCTCAGTTACGAGGAATTGGGCTCGCTCAGCAAGCACCGCCTGTGCCGCTTTGGAGTACGCCGATGGCACTGTTAGTCCATCGACGAACAACTCAGCACCAGAAGCCACTCCTTCAAAGAAACGAGAATCCTTAGAGGACAAAGATTCTTTAAGCTGAGTGATTGGCGATGCAGCAATCAGCTGCTCATTCACTTCCTTAAGGCTCGTACGGGAAGCAATCAAAGCCTCGCGCACGCCACGCAATTCTTGCTCTTTTCGCTTTAGGGCCTCACGCTCACGATCGAGATCCTCAGCCGCTTTGCGCAGCTCGTCCTCACTCCCCGTTTCGAATTCGCTGATTTGCTGAGATAGCGTGGCTTCGCGCTCCTCAAGGCTCGCGATGTCACTGATGCAGGCGGTTTTGCGTTGCACAAGCGTTGCATGACGCTCGTCGAGACGACGCATTTCCGTGCCACGGGCAAGCTCGAAAGCTTTTAACTCAGCGACACGAGAACGACGATCGCTGCGCTGCCGATCGCGCTGGTGAATCTCTTCGGAAATAGCGTCAATGCGAGTACGAATTGAATCGCTCTCGACATCGATGCTCATCAACTCATTGCGAGCTTCCTGCTCGTTGGCTTGCACTGAACGCATCGATGCGTCTGCTGCGGCCTCAGCTTGATTGGCTTCCTCTAGGGCTTTTTCGCGCTCGCCGCCGTTGGTACTGATTTCCGCAAAGCGATCGATAAAGATCGCCTGTTCAAGCTCGGAAATGCGCGATTTTATCTCCTGGCGGGCCTCTGCGCGTGAAGCTTGGCGCTTCAACGTGCTTACCTGACGATCAACTTCTTTGATAATGTCATCGAGACGCGAAACGTTAATGGCGGTCTCTTCAAGCTTACGAGTAGCCGATGCGATTTTATCGCGGAACCCCAAAACCCCAGCCGCCTCTTCCAAAATCAAGCGGCGCTCCTCCGGCTTCGCGGTGACGATACGCGAAACTTCTCCCTGCGCCACAATCGTATGCGAACGCGCGCCAAGACCTACGGCACGGAAGAAGTCTTTCAGATCTTTTAAGCGGCATGGCACGCGATTGATGAAGAACTCAGATTCTCCGCTGCGATACAATCTGCGCGTGACTTGCACTTCATTGACCGACTTAAGCCAGGCAAAGCGTGTAAGGAGCGTCGCAGAAGAAGTGGCAGCCTTAACTTCCACCGGAGTCTCAGCTTCCGCTTCAGTAAACGGATTCTCTTCACTCTCTGTAGTTTCTTGACCTTGCTCTGCCTGCTCCGCAGGAGGATTCGTATCCAAGGCACCTGAAATGACGGTAAGCTTAGGACGTTGACGTTCTTCGGTTGACTCCTCAACTACGACTTCAACTTCTTCGGAGACTTCCACATTCTCAATAACTTGCTCGGCAGTAACCTCCTCCCCTTCCGGAAGATCTGCGAGGAGCTCCGCTTCAAGCGCTGGAGAAACGAGATCGGCGAAAAAGTTCGCCTCCGATGCGCGCAAGGTGATAGTCACCTCGGCTAAGCCCAAGGGTCGCAATTTATCAGTGCCGTTAAAGATAACATCTTCAAGAGTGCCGCCGCGCAGGTTACTGGCACGAGTTTCACCCAGTACCCAACGTAAAGCGTCAACCACATTCGATTTGCCGCAGCCGTTCGGGCCGACAACGCCGGTGATTCCACCTTCAAGAGGCAGAACCAACTTTTCCATGAAGGACTTGAAACCGAAAATTTCTAAGCGGGCAACTCGCATGAAACAACAACCTCGCGGGAAGTAAGGACTATATTCTGCGTAAGTTTAATCGAATTAAAGCAATTTAGTATAGGTAATTTCTGTAAAGAAAAGTAGTTTTACCATGAAGAAAAGTATTAATCGCGTCTTTGACAGCGCCATTTAGCGCATTGAATTGACTAATTTTTTTAGGACTGGGGAAGGTCTGATTTCGCAGCGGGGCTTTTCTTTTCTTCACCTAAAACGCTGAAGCTGTATTCGACCGCTCCCCAATAGGAAATGACTATCGAGAAGAACAGTAAATTTACCCCAATTGACTGGCAGCTGATACGCTGACCGCCAAAGGGAAAGGTCGTGTCATGCAGGAGCAAGAACACGATCGCTACCATCTGAAATCCGCTCTTATACTTGCCGCTCTGAGTAGCAGCCACTACCACCCCCTTGCTAGCCGCAATCCCCCGCAATCCGGTGACCCAGATTTCTCTCGCTAAGACCAGCACCACCATCCAGCCGGGAACCCAAGGGTCTCCGGTCAAATCGGAGCGCTGCGCGACTAACATGACAAGAGCTGACAGAACCAAGATTTTGTCAGCCATCGGATCAAGCAACTTTCCGGAGTCGGACACTGCGCCATAGCGACGAGCGATATAGCCATCCGTATAGTCAGTAATCGCTGCGATGATAAAGACGAAGGTTGCTAAAAGAACCGCACCTTGAGTCGGTTCGATCATCAGGACAACGAATACTGGAATCAGCCCTAAGCGTAGGTAAGTTAACCAGTTGGGCAGTCTATGAAGGACGCTATTCATGCTAGGGTTTTGCAGTGTGGCGTGCGCTGTAACGTGTCATTAAAGCAAGAACGCGTCGAACGTATTCTTGAGTTTCTCGATAAGGTGGAATTCCGCCGTACTGTTCTACGGCACCTTCGCCTGCGTTATAAGCAGCCAAAGCGAGTTTTAAGTTACCACTGTACCTTTTGATTAACAACGCGAGATGGCGTGTTCCTCCAGAAATGTTCTGCTCAGGATCGAAGCTATTCTTTACCCCCCGCATGCGGGCAACTTCCGGCATAAGCTGCATTAAACCCCGCGCGCCCTTTGGCGAAACCGCGCGCGGATTGAAGGCTGACTCGGTATGTATCAGCGCCCGAATTAGGCTCGGTTCCACCCCATGCTCACCTGCGGCCAGGTCAATCAGTGTTGAATAATGGTTAGGAAAGAGTTTGCCTTCTCCGCGCCGAACCGAACCGCCAAGAATTGAGTAACTGACCCCTTTGGCCGTAAAAACTTCGGCGCGCACCCCCGAAGGCGGGGCTTTATCGCTAAAGCGTATCGAACCACTGGCCTCTTTGTAGACGTAAATCGGCCCCGCCAAGGCGGGCTCTGCTAGGAGTAGCATTGTCGAGAAGAAGAAGAAGCTGCTAACGGAATTGCGGCGAAAGCTCATGCCAGCCCTCGGCCAATGCAACGACGGCGACTTGCTCTTGAGTGTCGAGCGGAAGCGCATTCTTTTTACCGAGCTTATCAGCAAAAAACACCCCTTCAACTTTGCAGTTAAAGGTTACTGGAAA
>JAFLCA010000172.1 GCA_017302875.1 Deltaproteobacteria bacterium | reverse complement strand
TTGGGCAGACAGCAATTGCACTCTATCACCGGCGGATCAGCAGTCTTTGGTTAACTTCTTCCAGCAATCACTTCGGAAGCAGCTCGCTAAGAACTTCAAAATTGTGACCACGCCTCAGCCTGGCGCGGTGACGATTCAAGTCGCGTTGGTTGATGCTTCTGCAGCGACTCCATTCTTGCGCTCGGTCTCCATGATTATTCCTCAAATGCACCTTCTTGCATCTCTGAAGAATATGGCTTCCGGCAGCTACCCCTTTGTGGGAGCAGCTCAAGCCGAAATGAAGGTGACCGATTCGATGAGTGGCGCTCTCTTGGCGGCAGCGGCGGATCGGCAGCTTGGGGGTGGTGCGTTTAAGACGGGGTTCCAATGGAAGTGGGGCGATGCGGAGAATGCTTGCACTGGATGGTCGACCACCATCGCGACCCGGCTAAAATCTTGGACTTCGGGAAAAGCCACACCGTAGGTCAACTGACACTGCACTCGCCAGTTGCTTCGCGGCAACCGGTGAGTGCAGATTCCTTTCGTTTCATTCCTTCCGTGGACATTCGTCGCGACCTAGCGCGATTCCGATTTGAAAATCATTCCACTTCTACGTAGAGCTAAAAGCTTGATTATTGCGGCTCAATAAGAGACTTGAGTCGTTTTTGAATACGTTCATGGAGTTGCTGATTCTCCGCTAGTATTGCGCGCTGTTGCAGGCATAGCTCCCGATTGGCCGCGATAACTGTGCGCAGCGCGGGATCTAGCTCTCCTGGAGTTGTAATTGCTTTATAGGCCGCGCGAGGGTCGGAGTGCAGGGTGAATGCAGCGTCTGCGAGTGCCGCACCTTCTGCGAGGCCGTAATCAAGCTTCCCATCCATAAACTCTTCGATAAGTCGCGAGGTGTCTCCAGAGACGAAGAAGCGAGTCTGCGGGTCGTCTGGCTGCGCTCCAACAAGGGTACGGAATGCGACGGCAGCGGCTTCTTCTCGCACGCGAGTTCCATAGGTGGCTGCATTCCAGGGAGTCCATGAGTCGAGCTTGCTTTCACTAAATCCGAAAACGAGATGTCCTACCTCGTGTCCTAAAACGCCAACCGTCTCGTAATAGTTCGCCTCTTCAGAAGGGAAAATGTTGCATGCTTCAGCAGTCGCAGTGGAGGTTAAACTATTGGCGAAACCTCCTATTCCCTCAATCGGAACATCTCCCACCTCGAATGAAAGAACTTCCGGCAATTTCTGTCCCACAAGCGTTTCGACCAACTCGCGAGCCACTTCTTGCTGAGGGCGTTGGAGGATGGGATCTTTGGTGGTCTCTGACTTCGCCAAAGCGCCTCCTGGCACCTCCTCTTCCGAATTTGAAATAGCTGCCACAGTTTCATATGGGCCAAAATTCTTTTCGTACAACGTCCGCGCGAGTCCCCGACGAGTCTCCAAGTCACTGATGCTGGAAAGGTCGCCGACCTTTGCATCGAGCGCTAGGAGCTCCTTTTTCCAAGTTCGTGCTGACTCAATAAGTTCGGTGGCGCGCTCGCGATAGGTCGAAATTGGATGCAACGTTGCAGTTTCGCTAATCGTAAAGCGGGGGCTTTCGAGAGTTCCCCAGGAGGCTTCGAAGTTTGAGACAACTGCATGTTCAGCCACACGTCCTGCGCCGGCCAGAGCAACCGCACTAACGGCGGTCCAGGTGGCTATTTTTCTGCCACGATGAGATGCGGGAGCTGCTTGCGAAGCGTTTTCATTTGATTCCGAAGGTACTTCGGTGCGGTCACCGGGGGAGGCGGCAGCTGATGGCAGACTATTTCTAACGGAGATGGAGCTCACGTCAAAGTCCTTAACGAAGTCGTCTCGGCATTGTACCTAAGTGCCTGAGAATAATCAAAAGAATTAAGCAGCTCAAAATGCGCAGCGGCCAAAGCCCCAACAAGGTAAAGAGCGAAAGCATTTGCGTAAGCGGTAACTTGGGGACCGAGAGCACCCCAGGCTGAAATGCCGGTATTCTGTCGACAATGCTCCCAGTAGGGTCGACAAGAATAGTTTGGCCGGTGGTCGTTACTCGAAGCAGATATCTGCGATTTTCGACGGCTCGCCACGCTGCCAGCAGGGCATGTTGCTCAGATGCTACGGAGGTTCCAAACCACTGCTCATTGGTTAGGGCCAGCAAGAAGTCCGCTCCGTACTTTCTGGTTATTTGTTGAAACAGATCGGGAATCAGGTCCTCATAGCAAATGAGCGTGGCGATAGTGAGCGGGGGGCGTAGCCTTACTCCGCCGGGGCCTTTGGAGAGATCCACGGTCAGAGGCAAATCTTCCTTGCCGGGCAGAAAGTACCGTTCTCCGAATATTTTAGTTAGCCAAGGGAAGTATTCTCGGAATGGAATGTCTTCAGCGAGCGGAAGCGTGTAGCGTTTTTTATATCCGGCCGCAAAATCACCATCCGGTTGCAAGATATTTGAGCTTGTTTGGTAGTTCCAAGAACTGCCATTCATATTCGGAAAACCGAGACGGCCAGCAAAAATGAGCGGACGTCGCAGATGTCGATCGCTGAGACCAAAGTTTGTAGGTAATTTCTGTGTTCCATTCGTTATTGGACGTAACCACGCGCCTTCCGGCCAAACGATTAGGTCAGGCATGGGGCTCAAGGTGGTTGACAGATTAAGGTACGTGCGCAATTTTTCGTCTATTTGTTCATCGGTCGGCTCGAAGAGCACAGGGTCGTTTCCCTGTATGGCTGCAACTGCGACTGATTCGCTGACTGCTGAGCGCGCGTGAATCTGCCATATCCTAATGCTCGAGTAAGCGCTGGTTATCAGGAGAATGAGTAGCGCGACAGCAAGCAATCGGACTCGTTTAGCCCGCGCCAGTGGGGAACTGAAGGCGATAACGATGAGCCCCATAATCCAGAATACCAGAAAGCTTACCAGAGGCTGGCCCAGAAGATCGGCAGTTTGTGAGAAAGGAAGAAATCGAAGCTGTAAACTACCGATGAACCAAGGGAAGGGGTTGTAGAAGAGCACTTCGCCGACAAGCCAGGCAATTGGAATTCTCAGTGCCAGAGCACAGTCAAAACGATCGGGCAGGTGACGTGCGCACCAATGCACGAACACAAATTGGAGCGCAGCCAGTCCACATACAATCACGTAAGCTAAGGAGCCCGCCGCGAATGATAGATCGTAGTAGCGATAGTAAATAACAGCCGCATCGGGCATCCAATGCAGGAACGATAAGAAAAGCACGAAGCCTAACAGCCAGCTTACGCTGAGCCGAACTTCGCGAGGGCGCGCAAGAAGAAGAGAGTAGGCGCCCGCGCCGATAAAGCCCAGGGGCGAAGCCAGATTGCTCAAGGGGAAATTGAACGCGGCACCCCACGCGAGCCAAACAAGAATGAAGCAGAGAGCGCAGGACATCTGGGTGGAGGATGAGCAGGGATCGGGATCTCCTTTCCAAGAGCCCGATCCCTGCTATTGCTTTAGAGGCTTGCTGAAGCCTGCTCGGAGCAGAGGATCAAGTCACTAATCGAATTCATCGAATTAACAACGTTATTCGAGATTTCAATCGCAAAATAAGTTTCCAATTGATTGGCGATGGCTCGCATGTCGTTCCAGGTTGCTCCAAGATCCGTATATAGATTCGTTTGAGCTTGTACCTGGCTCGGCTCCACATTTAGGACTCCAGCTACTACCGATTGCAAGAGGACTCCAGGAGAGGCGCTATCGTATCTCTCGCAAACTTCTTCATCGATAGTCGCATCAGTTTGCGCAAACGAGATGCTCTTTCGGATGTTGGAGGACACCTCGCGGGTAGAGCTCATTTTGCTAAACACCACGGCCTCAGCAGACGTTACCACCCCGACGGTCGGATGAGTCGTTACTGGGGTGACTGAGGCGTAGCAGGTGCCATTCGGATTAACATCGATGCGAGCTGCACGAGCATTTCGCACGCAGACATTCAAGCCGTTCAGTTCCGTGGTGCATGTGGGGGGAGGCGATCCGCCGCCATTCAAGCAATCCTTTACTGCCTGGCATTGGGTGGTGCAATTATTGCCTTGCCCTAGCGTACCGGGACCATAGGGGCCGCCTAGTCTGCAATCGTATCCGTCTCCCGGCTGAGGCTGGCGAGCGCACCCGGTAAGTCCGGCATGTGCATCGAGGGGGAGTACCATGTTTCCAAGCGAAAGAGCCGCTGCAAAAGCAACCGGCAAAGCCAGAAGCAAACGTCGCATACTGAATCCTCAAATTAATTATAAAGGTTCACAAGCACAGCGCGATTCGGACTGAGCGTTAATACAGCGACGCACAAGGAGGTACTCGCGCCAAGCGAACTTTAGTCTTGGAAAGTGCTTTTTACAAGAAACGATTTCGGTGATCGGGAGACTTTTTTGGGGAGGCAAGCCACTGAGAGGGCGAAGAGAGCCTAAGTTTGCGAAGATTCTCAGAAGAATTGAAACAAAATCTCAACTTTGGCTGCTGGCGATAGGAGGAGTCGGGGTGTTTTCGGTTGGAAAGGGATAGGAGCGAGGGGCGGAAGTCTGCCCCTCGCTCCTATGGTGTGACTATTTCTTGAAAGCCTCCGTCACGAGTGTTTACTGAGCATGGTACTGATCGAGGAATCGAAACAGATCTTCGACAGAGAGTACTCCATCTTTATTTGTGTCCGCCCGAATACTCTGAGCGAAATACAAGGAGAGAAAGTTGAATAGATCCTGTACCAGATAGAGTGGGCGATTGCGCAGGCGAGGTAATTTCCCGGCCTGCATCGTCCATTCACTGTCACGGAATCCAACAAAAGATGCCGGCAGTGTCATTTCCTCAGCTGACAGACCTACTCCAAGCGATCCGGCTTGATCTGCCAACGAGCGATTGAAGTACACGTGCTCCGAGGTGACCGAACCGAAACCGAGTGCTCCCGGATTCGCTCCGATGATCGCTCCCGCATCATCCGCATTCTCTGCGGTAACACGTGCGCTCACATAGACTCTGCTGATGGTGTCACGGTCATTCGCAAACCCCAGTACGCCACCAGCTCCGATGATCGCACTACCACCGAACGGAATCGGCTCGGATTGCATTACCTCTCCGTCGAAGTAAGAGTCTTCAATTTGCATTTGTCCGGAGTTCCAGCCGATCATTCCTCCCGCAACTCCCTTGGAACTCACGGAAACCCGAGATACAGCCACTTCGCTTGCGGTTACCAAAGTGGCTCCGCCTATCAGCCCGCCGGCCTGCCGATCGCTCGATATGTTGCTATCGCGCACCAGTGTACGCGTAATAATGGTAGGCAATGAGGCTCTTCCTACGAGTGCTCCAACGGTATATGAGACGACGTCAGGAAGGTCGCGCAGATCCACGTTGGTGACGCGAACGCCATCGATAAGCAGCTGCGGAGTTGGATAACTTCCATCGGGTGCTGGAAGTTGTGAGGGCTCTCCATTGAGGGCACCTGCGATCATGCCGCGATCGTAGCCCCGACGAATCTCGCCTGTCAGGATCGAGTTTCGCACGGTGAGGGACCCGCCATAGGCGACACCCACCAATCCTCCCGAGTAAGTGGGGTACGAACTACCGGTGCTACCCTCGGGGGAATCCATAATAATGCTAAGATTCGAATTTGAGAAAACGCAGTCTTCGCAAAGTTGAGTCAGAGCCCCCGCTACTCGTTGCGTGGCACCCGGCCGGAGAATTAAATCTCCCTGGACGGAATCAAAGTGAACTCGTCGCCCGGAATAGACCACGCCTGAAGCTGTCTGAATATTCTTTAGCGTTAAATTTCGAATCGTCGCGTTTGTTGCGTACTCTGCAATTAAATAATCCGGATGAGCGTCCGGACCATAGGTATTGCGAGCGTCAATCGTCAGGTTTTGAATCGTTCCATTCTGAATCAGTTCAAAGCCGAGCGTTAGACCTTGCGCACCCGGCGGAAGGGCCGGCGCCAGCATGCTGATCGTGTGCCCATTTCCTTCAAGTACGCCTTGGAAGCCGTTCATGCTTTCAAATGGAGCTAGTCCACTAAATCCGAGTGCAGGAATCTCTGTTGGCCGAGACGTAAAAACTAAATCGTTGCAGATTTCGATAGTGCGCCCGAGATTGTTGCTAATGATGCTATTCCATTCCGAAGCGTCGGTAATTCCGATGTTTCCTGCGCTTGGGCAGGGGGGACTAGAGAGCTGCGGTGGGGCAGCGATCGGAGCTTCACTTACAAGTGAGGCACTCTCCTGCGCTACCAACTGCTGCGTAACTTGTTTCTTCTTCTTTTTTATAGCTTTATGTTTTGGCTTTACCTGATGCTTTGCTTTCCTTGGAGCCGCGATTGCGGAATCCGAGAAAAGAGCGGCGTTCCAACTGAAAGCGACCATGGCCGCCAATCCAATTCTTAAAAACCTACTACTCGATGACATACACACTCCTTACTTTGGGTACAACCTTAGTAGCTTCGACACAGGCAAAGCGGATGTTCGGGCGGGAGGGGGTTGTGGGTGTGCCGCCCGAACATCCGTGCTGTGTCGCCCCTGGTACGTAACGTCTGCAAGTCGCACGCGTGACGTTCCAGTGGCGATGAAGGAGAAGAGCAACCGCTGTGCCATGCGCAAAGACCGAAAATTGAAGAATTGTTACCGATTAGTGCACAGAATGTGCTCTAAAAAAGTAATAGTAAGTATAGGGAGTTAGTCGCGCTGCTGGTGTAAGGCGATAAAATAGGTGCACGAATTCCTCAATTCTCTCGGTAGCTCTGCCGACCTAACGTATAGTGAGAAGCGAGCTGTGAACGCAGCGCTCCCGAGTCTGATTATCACGTGAACATGAAGGGCGACGGATCCCCATTCAACATTAATAAGAAGCTACTAGCGTTGCTGCTTAAGCCGATTGTGCGCTTCTCCATGCGACGCAGCCTGTCAATTCAAACGGTCCAAGAAGTTCTGCGCAAAGTTTTTATCGAAGTCGCTAAAGAAGAAATTGAGGAGGCGGGAGAAAGCCCCAATGCGAGTCGCATAAGCGTTATGACCGGTCTTTCAAGGCGCGAAGTGAGTGCCTCCCACGACCGATCTGAAAGTGAAGCGGGAGAGAGGGCTCAACCAATATTTGCGCGTGTGCTAGCGCAATGGGAGCAAGATCGCAGGTATCGCAACGCGAAGGGGCAGGTGCGTACCCTTTCGTATGAAGGCGACAAGAGTGAATTTGCTAGGTTAGTTCGAAGCATCAGTGCGCATGTCAAGCCAGCCACGGTGCTGTTCGAGTTACAACGAAATGGGGCAATTGAGACTTCCGAAAAAGGAGTAACCTTACGAAGAGCCACTATCGATGCAACAGTCGATCACGTGCGCGCCTTTACTATTGTCTCAAAGGATATTTCTGCCCTCATCGAGGCAGTCTTGCAAAATCTCGATGGCAATTCGAACGAGCAAGATGTCCATATTCGAACCGAATACGACAATATTTATCTGAAAGATCTGCCGGAAATTCGTCAATGGTTGATAGATGAGGCGCGTGCATTTCATAAGCGCGCGCGTGATTTTATCTCAAACCATGATAAGGATGTCTTTCCCACCTCGTCTCGTTCTGAAGCGGGTGGAAAAGTCATGGTCAGCATGTTTAGTCATGCGAGTAGTCCGAGCTCAGGTTCCTCCGCACAGAAGAATGATCATTCATAGGCCGTAGCCACGAAGATTTCACCGCAAGGGCTTCGAATTTGCTAC
This sequence comes from Deltaproteobacteria bacterium, assembly GCA_017302875.1. Lineage (GTDB taxonomy): Bacteria > Bdellovibrionota_C > UBA2361 > UBA2361 > JAFLCA01 > JAFLCA01. Next base: position 565 of record JAFLCA010000172.1, on the reverse strand, counting down.
TAATTACATGCCGTAACCTTCAAGTCGGTCGGTGGGGGTGTCGCAAGCACGCTTTTTGCAGGAATTCCTCAGGGTTGGCCTTTTGCTCGACTGAAAGCTGCGCTTATCGCTTTGATAGTATGTTGCTTCCCGGTGTTTCTCATTTTTCCTCCGATCGCGGAATTAGTAGCGCTGAGTACTCTGTGTTGCTAAGTCTCCTCTTGCTGATGGCAGTTCCTGCTATCAGCTCGACTGGATTCGCCATTCGGAATACCGCCTCCGCTGTTCTCGAACCGAACGACGAGGCGGCAGGATCTCCCATCCCGAAGTTTGGTATGTTCACGAATCCTGCCAACACGACCGGAGATGCTCCTAGTAGCGGCATGAGTGGTCCCGGAGGGGACATCCGGGCAAGTGGTGGTGGAACTGAATCGAATGTTCCCGGCGGAATCGAGAAGGCACGAGAGCAGCCGCTCGAAAGCCTGATCGAACGCAGGGTCCGGATTAAATGCGTTCCGATCGAGCGGCGGCATTTTGTGCTCTTTCGCGCGCTGGAGCGTATCGCTTGCGGGAAGCGGCACATCGG
>JAFLCA010000171.1 GCA_017302875.1 Deltaproteobacteria bacterium | reverse complement strand
CTTTGAAAAACGATCAACGTGTTGTCTCGCATTCCTCGCGTCTGAAGAGCTTGCACCACCTTTCCGATCTCATCGTCCATGCAGGTGATCATCGCGGCATAGGCGCGGCGCGTTGGATCTTCGATGTTCTTGTACATATCCAAATATTTCTGCGGTGCCTGGTATGGGGCATGCGGCGCAGTAAACGCTAAGTAAAGGAAAAGCGGTTGATTAACATTGTGGGGCTCGATCAAATTAACGGCATCTTGGCCGAGCAGTTCGGTTACGTAGCCAGGCTCGTGCACCTTCTTATTGTTGCGATACCAATCAAGCACGCCGTGCTCCTCATGGGTGAAATAGTCTATCTCTCCTAGGAGCGGGCCATACTGATAATCAAAGCCACGCTGGTTGGGCCAATACTTGCGATCTGCGTGTCCTAGATGCCATTTGCCGACGATGGCGGTTTTGTAGCCGTTTTCTTTGAGTGCCTGCGATAGAAGAACTTCGTCTGTCGCGAGGCCGTAGGTGTGGCGGCCCAAAATGACCCCAGTCTGTAGACCGTAGCGGAAAGGCTACCTACCCGTCATAAGTGCGGCGCGAGAGGGGGTGCAGAGTGGTTGAGTGTAGAACTGGTTGAGCTCAGCGCCAGCGGTTGCCAGTTTGTCGAGATTTGGTGTTTTAATGTCGGAGCCATGAAAGCCAACGTCCTTCCATCCCAAATCGTCCGATATGATGTAGAGAATATTCGGCTTCTGACTTCCCGGGGCTGTAGTTTCAGCGGACAGAGGGGCAGTCGCGCCGAACAAACCTACGATACAGGAGAGGAAAAAAACTGCGCGCGATGTTGCAAACATAGTCATAGAACCCAGTTAGTACATTAGGAATGGTAGAGGGACCGAGCGAACCCGAATATAAACCAGGTTCGAATAACGAGCCATCCAAAAAAGACGACGCTAGGTACTCAAGGTTTGACCCTAAGTAGCTGGGCAGTGCCTAGAAATTTTTCGCACTTCGTCGACGAGCGAATGAACGATATCTAGCCCAAGATATTCACTTCCAACACTTTTTCGAAGCCCGCATCGTCTCGCACCACTATTTTAATGGCGCGCTTACCGTCTATTAGTAGGTCGCCGGGGAAACTTAAAAAGAGGGGCGCTTTTTGCCGTGAATTCGCTGCTACAGGAAACGGGGAAATCGGCATGGTAGCCAGGATGGACGGAAAATCTTGTATGCTTACGCTGTAGCTGCGATTTTGATCGCTCTTATTCGAAATACTCAGTTCTAAATGATTGCTGATTTTTCCGTCCGGCAATTTAGTGAAGAGCACATCTCGCGACGGATGCAGAATTACGACCTCGCTGAATTCGCGATTCTTTAGAGAATACCCTAAGAGAGAAACAAGCAGACACAATAAGGCGCCATAGACGATCAGACGAGGGCGCACAAAGCGAGTTGGCTTGCCGGCCAAGCCCTTCTCGGTTTCGTATCTAATTAAGCCGCTTGGCCGGCCGATCTTCACCATCACGGAATCGCAAGCGTCGGCGCAGGCGGCGCATTGAATGCATTCCAATTGCAGGCCATTGCGAATATCAATTCCGGTTGGACAGACGCGCACACACAATCCGCAGTCGACGCAATCGCCATTCGAGCCGTCCTTCGCTTTACCGCGTGGCTCACCGCGCACTCGGTCGTACCCCACCAGCAGCGAGCTATCGTCCATGAGGGCCGATTGGAATCTGGCATAGGGACAGATGACGGTACAAAACTGTTCACGGAACCAGCCAAACTCAAACAACAAAACTCCCATCAGAAAGAGAGTGAGTAGGAAGGTTGATAGGTTGTGCCAGGGATAGTCTCCCATCATTTCCAGGAGCGGTTGGCGACCAATAAAGTACGCTAGGCACGTGCTTGCCAAGAACCAGGCTATCAGAGAGAAGATAAAATACTTTAGGAATTTGATGCGGGCCTTCGCCAAGCTCCATGGGGCTTGATCCAATTTGCGCCGGGCCTGAGCGTTGCCCTCGATAAGGCGCTCAATCGGCCGGAAGAGAAACTCGAGAAACACGGTCTGTGGGCAGGCCCAGCCGCACCAGACGCGACCGAATAGTGCGGTGAAGAAAAACAATGAAAGCCCAAGGGTCACCAACAGCAAAAACAAAAATTTGGTGTCGGTGGCCCAAAACGTTTGTCCAAAAAAAGTGAAGCGGCGATGGGCGATATCAAGGAGTACTGCTTGCGCGCCGTCAATTGTTACCCAAGGCAACGACACATAGAACAGTAGGAGCAAACAAGCGGTCGCAGTGCGAGCCCGTCGGAAGAATCCCCACAGCTCTACGGCATACACCCACTTGCGATTTCCCTTCTGATCAACCGTGTAAAGTGTTTCGCGGAAATCATTCATTGCCGATGTACTTTTCTCCCTGCGGTGCCTTTGGATTTGCTGGGGTCGTGCCACGGAGCGTATAGATGTAAGCCACGACGTCTTGAATTTGATTCTCCGGCAACAATCCCTTCCAGGCAAGCATCCCTTTGTCGAGAATGCCCGTCGTTACAACCTTATAGGTATCGGTGATCTTTCCGCCGTGAATCCAGTATTCATCCGTCAAATTGGGACCGACGAGACCTTGGCCTTCGGCGCTGTGGCAAGCGGCGCATTTTGCTGCGAAGACCTCTTTGCCTGATGCCAGACGGCCTGGGTCCTTCGTAAGGGCCAGCAGCTGAGCGCTGGACACTTCAGCAGGGGCTGCACTGTTGGTGGTCGGTTGAATGGCCTTTAACTCGGCAGCTAGCTGCTCCTCGGAATTTGGTCCGATGTGGAACCAGTAGTACGGGGCGTACAAGCAGGCAAAGATGATGGTCGTGTAAAAAATTCCAAGCCACCATTTGGGTAGATCGTTGTCGAATTCCTGGATGCCGTCGTAGTTACTATTAAGTAGTTCGTCTTGCTTTTTTGCCATGGTGTTCTCCTTCGCTATTCCTTTTCGACGGGCAGTTGCGCTAGCGCCTCGTAAGTTGATTTTCGTGCAGGCCAATAGACCCAGCACACGAGCAGGGTGAAGCCGATTAAGAATCCCACAGCGGAATACTGGCTCCAGGAAGAAGGATCTATTTTCGTTAAGAGGTCACGCATGGCTTATTTCTCCTTTGCGTCTTTTCCGAGACGTTGCAGATAGGCAATCATTGCGATGATCTCTCGGCGCTCTAATTCCTCACTGTTCGGCACGTTCTGCGCGGCCAGGTCTTGAGCAATACTATGCGCCTGTTCCTTTAGCAGTTCCGTTGCGCCGGCGATCTGCTCGTCGCTGTAGGGAGTTCCAAGGCTCTTAAGCACGGAAAGCTTCTTCGCCGTGTTTTTGGTATCGAGCTTGGTATCGTACAACCAAGGGTAGGCCGGCATGATCGAGCCGGGCGACGTTGATCGCGGATCCATCATGTGACGGAAATGCCACAGGTTGGGATATTTTCCGCCAAGTCGTTGTAGATCCGGTCCGGTACGCTTGGAGCCGAACTGGAATGGGCGATCGTAGACAAACTCGCCACTCTTTGAAGGAGCGCCATATCGCAACACCTCCTCGGGCAGCGTTCTAATCATCTGCGAGTGACAGTTGTAGCAACCTTCCCGCACATAGATATCGCGCCCCTCAAGTTCGAGCGGAGTGTAGGGCTTCACGCTGGCGATGGTCGGAACATTGGTCTGCACTGCGATGAGTGGCACCAGTTCGACAACACTGCCAATCAGTACGGCAACCAGAGCCAGCATACTAAACAGGAAGGCCTTTCCTTCAAGAGTGTAGTGCCAGCTTCTTCCTGGAGGAAGAGTCTCTTCGTGCGCAGTGAGGCGAGGAACGCTTACCACTACATCCGAAATGTCAGCCTTCTCTGCGCGTGAGAGAGCGATGGTTTTAGCTACGTTGTAAACCATCAGCAGGAGGCCGACTAAATACATCGTACCGCCAAGAGCGCGTACCCAGTAGAAGGGGACAAGCTTAAGCACAGTTTCCAGGAAGTCAGGATACTGCAATGTTCCGTCAGCTTGGATTGCGCGCCACATTAATCCCTGCGTTACGCCGGCTGTCCACATTGAAGTGACGTAGAGCACGATACCGAGCGTTGAAAGCCAGAAGTGAGTGGTGACAAGGCGCTTGCTCCACATCTCTGTTTTCCACAACTTCGGCATTAGGTAGTAAATCATTCCGAAGGTAACAAAACCGTTCCAGCCCAGAGCACCGGAGTGCACGTGCGCGATGGTCCAATCGGTGTAATGCGAAAGGGCATTGATGCTGCGCAATGAGAGCATCGGGCCTTCAAAGGTCGACATTCCATAGAAGGTAATTCCAACTACGAAGAACTTAAGGATTGGATCCGTTCGAACGCGATCCCATGCGCCGCGTAAGGTGAGTAGTCCGTTGATCATGCCGCCCCAAGAGGGCGCTATGAGCATGACGGAAAAGACGACGCCCATGGTCTGTGCCCAGTCCGGAAGCGACGTATTCAGCAAATGATGGGGGCCAGCCCAAATATATAGGAACACGAGCGACCAGAAATGCACGATTGAAAGGCGATACGAATAGATCGGTCGGTCAGCCGCCTTGGGAACGAAGTAGTACATCAATCCAAGGAAGGGCGTGGTCAAGAAGAAGGCGACGGCGTTATGGCCATACCACCACTGCACAAGAGCGTCTTGGACGCCTGCGTAAACGGTGTAGCTCTTGAAAAGAGAGACTGGAATTTCCAGCGAGTTGACGATATGCAGGACCGCTACGGTCAACACGGTAGCGATGTAGAACCAAATAGCGACGTAAATATGCTTTTCGCGACGTCGCGCAATTGTACCGAATAAGTTGATGGCGAAGACGACCCAGATCAGAGTGATAAGTAGATCGATTGGCCATTCGAGTTCTGCGTACTCTTTTGAAACACTAATACCCAGTGGAAGCGTAATGGCAGCGAGAACGATGATGGCTTGCCAGCCCCAGAAATGAATTTTGCTGAGCGTGTCATTGAACATGCGCGCTTTCAGAAGGCGCTGCGTCGAATAGTAGATTCCGGCGAAAATTGCGTTGCCGGCAAAGGCAAAAATTACTGCATTCGTATGCAGTGGGCGGAGACGGCCGAAGGTGATCCAAGGAAGGCCGCCATTAAGCTGCCAATGCGCGAGCTCAAGCGCCAATATGACCCCAACTAGCATGCCGACCACGCCCCACAGCAGGGTGGCGAGCACGAACATTCTTACGATGGCGTCATCATACTTAATCTTTTCAACGAGTTGTCCGACTTGGCTCATAGCTCTATCCAGCAAAGGTGAGACGAATTGTTAATAGACTTACATGTCTATTGATTAAACGGTAGCATGAAAGTTTCAGTAGATATAGAGGTCTGTTATATTAAAATTGAGTCTAAAAAATTTTATACAATGATTCTATCCCAGACTTCCGAATACGTTATTAGAGCGGTGGCCTTTATTGCGGTTCAGACCGACGATAAGCCTGTCGCCGCTAAAGAGCTCAGCAAGCACACTTCAATTCCAGCACATTACCTCTCGAAGGTGCTGCGGAAACTGGTGACCGCAAATATCTTGAATGCGACGAAAGGGCATAATGGGGGATTTGTCTTGGCGCGGCCTGCGCATAAGGTCAAAATAATTGACATTCTTTCTGCAGTTGAATCGCACGTGCCGGCAAAGCACTGCATCTTTGGATGGCGCATGTGCAACAGCAAAGACCCCTGCATTCTGCATCACCGCTGGAGCGCAGTGAACGATGCCTTTCAAACCTGGGCCCGCACCACGACGCTGGCCGACATTAAGAATGACGCGGGAACTTCTCGATGGCTAACTACCTTCAAAGAGAAGTCTGCTACTGATGATGATGCTCCATAGAGTGCTCTTCGTGCATGTTCCCATGTCCTGCATGATCTGCGTGTGAGTGCGTTAGGTGCGCGCGCAGAGAATATACTCCGGCAGCAATAATTAGGAGCGCCGCTATGGTGGGAGCAAATTTCTTCAAGGGATTTGAGAGTAGGCGGGAGAGGCTTCCGATGGTTATTAGCAAGGGTAGCGTGCCGAGCCAAAAGGCAGCCATGATTAAGACTGAGGAGAGAGGCTGACCCGTTCCGCCAGCTACGATTACGTAGGAGTACAGCCACCCGCACGGTAACAGTGTCGAAAACAATCCCAGGAGGAAGGGAAAGTAAGGCCGCTTAGCACATTTGGATACGACGGTTTCATGGAGCGCAAAGATACGGTTGAAGGGGAAGCGGGAGTGCAAATGCATGGAGCGCCCGAGCAGCATGCTTACACCGCTCACGATCAACAGTATCCCGGTGATCAACGTCGCAGTTTGCGTAATCCCCGCGCTGGTGCCTGCTTGGTTGAGACCCTTGCCGATAATCCCTGCGATAGCTCCAAGCGCGAGGTACGTGCACAGTCTTCCCAGATGGTAGGCAATCTGGCCGCGAATGGGGCGCTGGCTTTGGCTCGCGATAGCAACGAAGCCCCCGCACATTGCAGCGCAATGCGGACTTCCAAGGATACTGGCGACAAATACTAGAAAGAATGACATCTCGATGACTGTACTTTCAAACTTGCAAAAAAAACAAGCTCCGGGCGCCGCAGTGCCCGCATCCTGTTTGCATTGCGGCAGTCCTTGTCGAAATGCTGAAAGCTCGTATTGCTGTGCCGGCTGTGAGTTCGTGTATCGAACTATTAATTCGCTTGGCCTTAGTGGATTCTATCGATTGCGCGAGTCTGGTGAAAAAGCGCGTGCCTCAGAAATAAAACCGGAAAAGAAGTTTGAATATTTAGACGAGCCAACAGTCATCGCTAGCATGGTGTCGTCCGACACTCATGGCGACTGTGTGGTGCGCTTCTATCTTCCGACTATTCATTGTGCTGCCTGCGTGTGGCTGCTCGAGAAATTGCCGCAGGTGCTGCATGGCGTAAGCACCGCACGTGTATCTTTCCGCTCCGGTATCATAGAAGTCGGGTATCGCCCGTCCGAGATTCGACTGAGCGAACTTGCGCGAGTCTTAAATTCGATTGGCTATCCGCCGGTTCCCGCAACGCACGATGCCACTGAGGCGCAGTTGCAGAAAGAAGACCGTGCCATGTTGCGTCGAATCGGAGTGGCCGCGGTGTGTGCGACCAACACGATGATGCTGGCAGATTCTCTGGTGCAAGGGGGGGTGACGGGAATCGATGAGCCCTATCGCCAACTTCTGACGTGGACGAGCGCAGCCTTCGCGCTGCCTGCGGTCGTGTATTCAGCGCTGCCATTCTATCGAGCAGCTTTTGGGGCAATCATCATGGGGAGTCTGCATATTGATATCCCCATCTCTATCGCGATTGTAGTTTCGTATGCCGCCGGGATATATCACGCCCTGCAGGGCGATAGCCTAGTCTACTTTGATTCCATTACCTGTCTAATTTTCTTGCTCTTGCTAGCGCGATTCGCGCAACAGCGCGCACTCCATAAAGCGCGGGCTTCGACCCTGAGCGCCTGGGATCTTTTTCCGGGTACGGTGCGAGTGCAAAGTGCGCAAGATTTTACCGAAAAACCATTTCGCGAGTTAAAGGTCGGAGACGTCGTGGAAGTGCGAGCGAACGAGCGCATTCCCTCTGATGGCATAGTGGTGAGCGGAGTTTCAACGGTAGAAGCCTCGTTTCTAAATGGTGAATCGCTGCCGCAGGAAGTTCATGCTGGCATGGCGGTGCTCGGTGCGAGCGTGAATATCGAGCGCCCCATCCTTGTCCGTGTCGAGGCGCTCGGTGAACGCACGCGGCTAGGGCAAATTCTTTCGAAGGTGGAGCTGGCGCGAGATAAGCGCAGTCCTTTGGAGAATCGCATACAGCGCATTGCCAACATCTTTGTCGCTGCAACTCTGGTGGCCGCCTGCGCCGCTGGGTTGATCTGGTACTGGATCGACTCTGCGCGAGCTTTCGACATTGTGATTGCATTTTTGGTAGTGACGTGTCCCTGCGCTTTGGGCTTAGCGATTCCTACTGCCGTGACCGTTGCCCTATCGCGCGCTCAAAAGAGCGGCATATTCATAAAGAAATCAGAGGCTCTACAGACATTAGCCGAGGCGCAGCATTTCTATTTCGATAAGACGGGCACTCTGACCGAGGGGCGGTTGTGCGTGAAGAGTATGGTGGGTACTGAATCACACCGAGCACTTGCAGTGGCTCTTGCAAGAGTCGCTGCCGCACATCCTGTTTCTCAAGCAATCCTCGAACTGGGTAGTGGGGAGCCACTCCCGGTT
>JAFLCA010000170.1 GCA_017302875.1 Deltaproteobacteria bacterium | reverse complement strand
AAGTGCTGCCGAAGCGACTCTTGGGCTCCCTTCGGCTTTGGAGGTTCTACGTGCTAATCCCACACTAGCAGAGAGCGGGGACACTGCGATTCTTGCTCGACGCGAGCGCTGTGGAGTTAAGATCGTCGAGAGTGCGCTGAGAGGGGAAGAAATCTCGGATGAATTGACCACTGAATATGCGGCCCTCGAGTACGCGGCTTTTGGAATGCAGCTTGGCGCTGCCGAGTCCCAGGAGGCACCTAACCTCGACTACCTGCAACGTCTTCAGGCTGAACACGTACGTTTTCAAGACTCGCTCAAAGGCATTTTCTCAGATTATCCGGGCTTAGCTCAAACGCTTGACGCCTCTGCTGATGAGTTCCGCGTCTATGCGCGAGTGGCTGGAATTTCGCAAGTCTCCGCCCAGCACGGCGAGAAGCTGGGACTGCTCTATGGTGCCTCGAGTGACGCTGTTGTTCGACGCCGAGAGCAGCTTGAGGAGCGTCATGCTGCCTACCTGAAATCACAGCAGGAGTTTTTGTCACAGCATCCGGCCGCAGCCGAACAGGTTCAAGCTGCGAAGGAATCAGGTATTCGTCGGGGCATCGACACGATGGAGTCAGTCCGCAAGTCCGTCCAGCAATTGCAAGCAGGAATCGAGGGGCTTGGAACCAACGAAGAAAAATGTTTTGCCGCCCTGCAGGGAAGGTCGCCTGCCGAGGTTAAGTTGATCCGTGATCTCTACAAGGAGCGTTGCGGGGAGTCTCTTGAGCTGAGCGTGGAAGGTGACTTCTCGGAAGCAGAGCTTGATAAGATGCACGCCTTACTCGTGAGTGACCACATCGGAGTAGCCGCCGCGGACGCAAATATTGCGCTGTCCGGATTCTGGGGAGTCGACCAGGATCGCTTACGTGCTGTGCTGCGCTCATTGGAGAACACGTCGCGGCGCACGGAGTTCAAGCAACGTTTTGACAGCAAGTACGCGGGAAACTTCTATCGGGCAAATGGGGAAGATGAGCCCCCGACGCAGGCTAGTAGTTTTGAGCAGGTCTTGTCATTTCAAATGTCCGGCGATTCGCTGTTAGCTGCACGGTCCCTTTTTGAAGGAGATTTTCACCGCGCAGATGCGGCTTTGTTGCACGCCGATCTCGACAGCTTTTGGGGAAAGGACGCCGCCGCTGCAGCGAAACGTCTCGAAGGTTTCACGACCTCGACCGGCAGACTAGATTCTGCACGAGTCGATGCGGTCGCACTCGCCTTTAGTAAAGAATACGGGACTGCCTTGCGCAGTGATGCTCAACAGATTGAGGGGCCGCAGGGTCGCTGGCTTGTCGCTCTTGTTGATGGAGATGAAGTTGATGCCGCAGCGCATAAGCTTCGCTTTGCCATGGGGAATTCCGTCGATGGAACTGAAGAGACAATGCTGCGAGAGCCCTTCACGATGCCAACCGCATTGCAGGCACGTCTGCATGCGGAGGAGCAATCCGGCGCTGTTTCAGAGCAGACCCGCACGGAGCTCTTTGAGTGGTCGCAGTTTCGTGAAGCGGTGGTGCAGCGTTATTCAGATGCCGATATGTACCCGACTCGCGACTTGCTAGTCGACCTGCGTAGTGAGCTGAACGACCACCATTTTCGTATGGTTAAGACACTCATTAACGGCGGTCTGCTCAGTAAGGCCGATCTGATCGCAGACGCTTGCGCCGGCGCTGGTACGGACGAGGCGGTGGTTTTGAAAGAAACAGCGCATCTGTCCAAGCTTCAGGCCCAAGCGTTGGCCGAAGATTTCGAGAAGAGCGGGTATGGAAACCTGCGTACCGTGCTCAGGTCAGAACTTTCAGGAGACGAAGAGTTCGACGCGTTGGAGAACGTAGACGGACTACCGGAATCATCCCTTGAAATGCTCCAGTACGCGCAGCGACGCGCTCGACATGAGGATAGCGGAATCTTGAGCGGACTTGTTTGGGGCGGGGAGCGAGAAGAGATGCGGCAAGATCTTGCGCTGCTCGATAAAGCGATTTCCGGGAACGCCGATGCGCATGAAATCGACGCCCTGTACCGTCGCTTCGGCGTCTCAGCTTCCGCGTTCCGCGAGCAGAAGAATTTCGTCAGTGATGTAATCGTGAATACCGGCACTACGGTGATCATGGTTGGTGGTACGGTGGTAATGATCGTGGGGAGTGGTGGAACTGCCACCCCAGGTGCTGTTGCGATGTGGAGCATCTACTTGGCTGGAACGGCGGGTGTCGTTCGCGCAGGTACCAAATGGGCGATTCGTGGAGAGGGCTATGGCAATGAAGAGCTGGCGCTCGACGGCGGAATTATGCTGATCGATATGGCCAGCGCAAGCCTAGTCGCAAAGATCCCGGTTGGCCGCATTGCCGCGCAGCGTCTCGAAGTGCTGCTCGGGGAAATCGCGGCTCAACGCGGAGCTGCGGTGATCGCCGAAGATGGTACGAAGATTACTGGAGAAGCCATGCTGCGCTATCTAACCCAAAGCAGCCGCGGGCTGCGCATGGTAGTTGGTGCTACGCAGGGCAGCATTGATGGTGCGATTTTTGCGCCGATTCAAACCGCGGGTATCACCGCTTTGCATGAACAAACCTGGCAGGACGGCTTTGGAACAGGCATGCTTCGAATCGGGGAAGCTAGTCTACAGTCAGTTCCTGCCGGAGTAACCGTCGGCGGTATCTCGGGAGCCTCTATGGCGTTCCGGACCCCCATTTTTATTAAGAACGGGCAGCCGCTGAGCCTGCGCGAGTCCGCAAAAGCGAGCCAAGATGCGTCACTGACGGAATCTGGCCGCGAGTTGCTTCTCCAACGCGAAACCTCCAAAGGTTTTCTCACACGTGGTGATGTCGCTGACGCGCGCCTTAGCAGTACGGGAGTCGGCCCCGAGCGTAGCGCAGAACTTATTGCGGGTATGAAAAATTCGACCCAGACGCGCTTTACCGAGGGCGACATCAAGCTATTTGAGACGAAGCTTCGTCAACAGGGCACGCTTAGCAAGCTTGATGAACATCTCATTCTCGACACTTCGCCCAATCAGTATGTGGCCTCGATTTCTGAGAAGGAAATCCAGAAGAGGGTAGTTGCCACTAAACGCGAAGTATTGAAACTGGAATTGCAGTCTTCGGTGCAGGGGCTTGCCAGTTCTCAGCGTGAGGGTTTGCAGTCGCAGCTCTCCACTGTCCAAGATCGATTACTGGCATTAGAAGACACGCTGCGTCATATCGCGGCGGCAAAAGCTTCGTCGGCGACTCGTGCGAGTGGTTCGCAGCTCGAAGTTGCTGGAACGGGATCGTCTTTGCAAGAAAAGCCGCGTGAGAATGCGGACCCTAGCGCTGCGGAGAATACGGAATTGCGTAGCCAGGTGGCCGCCCAGGAGGAGCTGGTGGCGCGACTCGAACGCGACCTGCTTGATCCGAAAACGGCAAAGTTTAAGGAGGTAATCGAAGAAAGTCTGGGTAAACAGCGTGAAATTTTAGGCGATCTAAAGCGTAGTGCTGCAAATACTGCGGATCCCCTCCCAACAGAATCCTCCGCTGCTTCTTCGTCAAGCGAGGAGGGGAACCCCTGGGCATACGATCCTTCTGAGTCCTTCGCAAAGGAGCTGGAAGCGCGTGCGCGTGGAGATTTTGATGAACCGCTCGACAACGGTTGGAGAACGAACGAGCCTTTTCCGCGAGATCCCACTCCAGGTTCCTATGGGTCAGACGGCCCGGCGTTACAACGCGCGCCGCAGCGTGCCCGAACTCGGGTCATGGTAGCTGAACTCCCCGAACCACAGGCTGCGCGGACATCTTCTGCAAGCAGAGCGCAGATCGATGATCTTGGCGTTGTTGCAAGCCGCACCGAGCTTGACCTGGGCCAGGCGCTCTTTGAGGAAGCTCTCGTCAAGGCTCCTGCTGTTGAGACTGAAGCGGTTCTTACGGTGAAGCCTAAGGTTAGTCCGAAGCCGGCTGCTAGCCCATCCATTGAAGAGATACTACAGCCTCAATTCGACCAAGCAATTTTTGATCCTGCGGCCGCTCCGCATACCGCAACCGAAAGCAAGACATTAACGCCAATGTTGGCGCTGGGGCGCGTCATAAAACCTGCGCTTGGAACGCTAACTCAATCGGGTAACTCGGCAGAAAGGCGAGCCAAACACGATAGTCCAAAGCCGGCGACTTCCCCTCAGGTTTTGACTGAGGAGGCTCTGAAGAAGAGCGCGACGAAAACGACTCGCGAAGGCAGAGGCATCGGAACTGAGGTCGATGAACGTCAAATCGCCGAAAATGAACGCGTACACAGAATCGAAGAGAAAAAGCATAAGCAGGAAATGGCGCGTTCTGAGAAGAAGGGCGGCGCCAGATTACGATTCAGCAAGGTCATTGACGCACTCGGTGACGAAGATTTAATCATCGAGGACGAAGAGGCAGGTCAAGTATAAAGCCATTCCATGGGCGCCTTTGGCCAGGTCGGAAGTTGAGCTTAGCTCCACTATAGACTTGCAAGGCCGCCAGCAGCGCGATACATACAAGATCGATTTTCAATACTCTTCTGAGCTGCGGTGTCGCCTTGACTGCACGGGCCGAAACTTCCTCTTCCTTATTCAGCTGTCAGGCCGCTGCTGGCGGGGCTGTGGTGATCTCCTTTAACGGAGACTGGCGCGAAGCTGGAGCTTTCGGGGCGCAAAAGAAGCTGCTCTCGCAGATTGATCGCGAAACGGCGAACGCTCAGACCGTGGTTCTTACGGCCTCTCAACTGGGGGCCTGGGACAGCGGCTTCCTTGTCGTTGTGAAGAACATTTCTGACTTTTGCGCAAAAAAGAATATCAAAGTCGACACGCAGGGCTTGCCGGAGGGCGCCTCGCGTATTCTCAAGCTTTCGACTGCAACCGCAGAAAGGAAAGGCGCGCGTCGAGAGGCCATCCAAGATTCCTTTGTCGTTCGAGTTGGTAAGTCGGCAGCAGATCTCTGGTCGCAAGCGCTTTCGATGATCACTTTCGTCGGTGAGCTGTCTTTGGCCTTGGGAAGGCTTGTAACGGGACGGGCCCGCTATCAGAAGCGTGATCTCTTTGCGACGATTGACCAATGCGGCCCGCAGGGTTTGCCGATAGTCACCCTCATTAGTTTTCTGGTTGGGCTTATCTTAGCCTTTATCGGAGCGGTGCAGCTCTCGCAATTTGGCGCACAAATATATGTAGCGAACCTGGTTAGTATTGCCATGGCCCGTGAAATGGGAGCGCTAATGGCCGGAATCATTCTTGCCGGCAGAACAGGTGCTGCCTTTGCCGCTCAATTGGGAACGATGCAGGTCAATGAAGAGATTGATGCTCTGCAAACCCTTGGTATTCCGCCAATCGAGTTTTTGGTGTTGCCTCGTACTCTGGCGCTCATACTGATGATGCCCTTGTTATGTATTTATGCCGACCTGGTAGGAATGCTGGGAGGCGCGGTCATCGGCATGGGCTCCTTGGGGATAGCGCCGCGCCTCTATTACGACCAAACGGTGAGCGCCGTCGCACTTACTGATTTTGCGATTGGAATCGTAAAGAGCGGAGTCTTTGGTGTGATCGTTGCCGTTTCTGGTTGTATGCGTGGCATGCAATCCGGCCGCAGCGCCTCAGCCGTTGGACAGGCTGCAACGTCTGCGGTAGTTACTGCCATCGTTCTGATTGTGATAACGGACGCTATCTTCGCGGTAGCCTGCAATATCCTGGGGCTGTAGTATGGCGATTGTCGCTCCCGCCGCGCGGAAACCGCACATAGAAGTAAAATCGCTCACCATGGCTTTTGGTAGCTATGTGTTGCAGCGCGACCTTACCTTCACCATTCGGGAAGGCGATATCTTTGTAATCATGGGCGGCAGCGGTTGCGGTAAAAGCACCATGCTTCGTCATTTGGTCGGACTTCAGAAACCGGCAGCAGGCTCGGTGCTGTATCACGGAGAGGATTTCTGGAAGGCCGAGCCTGAACGGCGTGATGCCATCATGCGGCAGTGTGGAATTCTCTACCAAAGTGGAGCCTTGTGGAGCTCAATGACCTTAGCCGAAAATATCGCGCTGCCGCTGCGAGAGTATACCTCCTTGAGCGAAGCTGAAATTCGCGATCTGTGCTCCTTTAAGCTGTCATTGGTTGGGTTGACAGGCTTTGAAGACTACTACCCTTCAGAAATAAGCGGTGGAATGCGTAAGCGTGCGGGCCTCGCGCGTGCCATGGCCCTTGACCCGCAGGTTCTCTATTTTGATGAACCGTCTGCCGGATTAGATCCGATTAGCTCGCGTCTGCTTGACGAACTGATTTTGGAACTACGCGAAAGCCTCGGCGCTACGATAGTTATTGTGACCCATGAGCTGGCCAGCATTTTTGCCATCGGCGATAACTCGGTCTTCCTAGATGCGGATACTAAAACGATGATAGCGTCCGGCGATCCGCACGAGTTGCTCAAATCCTGCAAAAATCCGGTCGTCCAGAAGTTCTTGCGGCGCGGAGAGGAGAGCGAAGGGGGCCAGGAGGCGCATGTCTAAGTCTGATAACTTCGCACAAGATTTTAAGATTTCCGGTGCATAATTTTATATGTTGCGGTACATCTGTGGCGAACTGATCTGTAAGGGAAACTGTGAGTAAGCAAGCCAATCCATTTACCATCGGCATCTTTGTTATCGGCGCAGTCGTGCTGCTGGTGGCGGGCTTAATTGTATTCGGGTCGGGGTCGTATTTTCAGAAGCGTACGCTTGGGATTATGTACTTCGATGGTTCGGTGAATGGGCTGAAGGTTGGAGCCCCTGTGGCCCTGCGCGGGGTTCAGATCGGGCAGGTAACCAACATCAAACTGCGCGCAAGTCAGGAGAATTTAACGTTTCGAATTCCCGTCACCTTCGAATTAGATCCCGCTTCTATTCAGCAAATCGATCCTCAGCATTTGGAATTACACGAGTACGTAGATGCCTTGATTCATAAGGGCTTAAGAGGACAGCTGCAGTCGCAGAGTATGGTGACTGGTTTGCTGTTTATTAACTTAGATTTCTATCCTGACACCCCGGCGCGTTTTGTGTCTACGGACAGTCCCTTGCCGCAAATCCCGACCATCCCGTCTAAGCTCGAGGAAATCTCGAAGAGCCTGGAAAGTTTGCCGATTCGTGAGACTTTGAATCAGCTTAATGAGACCGTAGTCGCCATAAACAAGATTATTGATACGGACCAGGCTCGCGCGGTGGTTCCAAAACTCGATGGAGCTCTGGACGAGGCGCATAGTGTCTTGGCGCATGCCGACGACATTCTGACGGTAGTTCAGAACCACATCGGGCCTACCGCTCAGAGCGTAGAGTCAGCGGCACACGCGGCAGCGGGCGCTTCAAAGGCAGCAGAGAATGTGCTTACGGATGCGCAGAGTCTCGTTTCCGAAGATTCGGAGTTTCGCTTCCGTGCCTCGGAGCTGTTGAAGAACCTTTCGACCACCCTGAGTTCGGTCCGAACGTTCTTCGACTATATGGATCGAGATCCTAATTCTGTAATATTCGGCAAGCAGGCTGAAGAGAAGCCTGCCCGATAAAGGAGCTTTGTGTTTAAACTCACCTTTCGATTCCTCGCTGTCTGTTCGTGTGCCGTGCTTTGCGCGTGTAGCTCCAATGCCCCAACGCGATTTTATCTGCTAAATTCCTCTCCTCGGCCAGTAACTGCCGATAGCACTCCGCAAGTCTCGCAAAGACAGATAGGTTTTTGGCGGGTGCGTATACCAGAGTATTTAGATCGTAGTGGAATCGTCAGCCGTCTAGACCAAGATCAGCTTTGGATTGCCTCCAACGAGAAGTGGGCGGAACCCTTACAGGACAATCTCACCCGAGTCCTCTCGGAGAGCTTTGCTGCCGCGTGTAGTGCTTCGACCGTAGTGACGTTGCCGCAGCCATTGGGCGAAAAGGTTGATTTCGAGGTGCGTCCGCACTTCACACATTTTGAGCGCATTGAGGACAGAGTCGTGGCGGAGCTACGGGTAATAGCCATCGCTGATTCGACTGGAAAACTGTCCTCAACTACGCTGCAAGTTGAGGAGCCGTGCACTGGCTCGGACACTGCCGATACGGTCGCTTGCATGAGCAGAGCAGTTGGGCAGCTAAGCCAGCAGATGAACGCCGCGCTTTTGGAAAGCTTGCCTTGTGCGGCATCTTAAACGATAGGTACTAAGGTACTTGCTAGGCGTGTAATTGAAAGTACTACCCGACTTCTACTAAAGCGGGAGCCCTAATAGGGCACGTATCATTCTTCCTCGACTTCTTGCTCGAGCTTTGCTACGTGTCAGATCACCTGTCAGCGTGATGATGCGCGAAATTCGATCGATCTTGCCATGTCCTTCGGCCTCGATCCGGTCGTGCATCAGTTCGACGCTGACGC
>JAFLCA010000017.1 GCA_017302875.1 Deltaproteobacteria bacterium | reverse complement strand
GTATCGCCGGTGTAGGGCAGGTCAACATGTTCGGCGGTAGCGAGTACGCCATGCGCATCTGGATCAACCCGGGCCAGCTGGCGACGATGAATATTGGCGTAACCGATATTATCAAAGCCATTCAGGCTCAGAACGTGATAGCTCCCGGTGGAAAGGTGGGAGGGGAGCCTGCCCCGCCCGGAACCGAGTTTACGTACTCGTTGCGTTTGCAAGGTCGTCTTAAAACTCCAGAGGAATTTCAGAACGTCATCGTAAAAGCGAATGCTGATGGATCTCTCGTGCGCGTCAAAGATATTGGACGCGTTGAGCTCGGCGCGCAGAATTACAACGCAATTGGGCGCTTTAACGGTGCCCCGGCTGCGGTCATCGCGCTCTATCAGACGCCTGGTTCAAACGCTCTAGCTGTAGCTGAACAGGTACAAGCCAAGATGGAGCAGCTCAAGGCTGCTTTCCCTGACGACGTTGAGTACACGGTATCGCTCGATACCACCAAGGCAGTTACTGCCGGTATGAACGAGATCTCGCACACCTTGATTGAAGCCGTCGTGCTTGTGGTCTTGGTGGTGTTTATCTTCCTGCAAAGTTTTCGCGCCACTATTATTCCCGTTATTACGGTGCCCGTTTCACTCATCGCGACCTTCGCGGTGTTTCCGCTCTTGGGTTTCAGTATCAATACGCTCTCCTTACTTGGCCTCGTGCTGGCAATCGGTATCGTGGTTGACGACGCTATCGTTGTCGTTGAAGCCGTAATGCATCACATCGAGAAGGGCATGAGCCCGCGTGATGCCACCAATAAGGCGATGGAGGAGGTCGCCGGCCCTGTAATTGCGATTGCTCTTATTCTCTCCGCCGTATTCGTGCCTGTCGTGTTCATGGGCGGAATCTCCGGCAGATTCTATGAACAGTTTGCTGTTACGATTGCGATTTCTGTTCTCTTCTCAGCCTTCAGCGCCTTGACCTTGACGCCAGCGCTGTGCGCCATGCTACTTAAGCCTGCTTCGCCACAAACTGGACTGTTGGGACGATTCTTCAAATCCTTCAACACCGCATTTGATGCAGTAACTCTGCGCTATACCGGCATGGCCGGATTCTTAGCGCGTAAGCTCATACGCTCCTTTGTCGCGTTTGTGATTATCATCTGCGGGGTAGTGTTCTTTGGAAGTTCTTTGCCCTCCGGATTTATTCCGGAAGAAGACCAAGGGTTTTTGCTGGCTAATTTGCAGCTTCCGGATGCCGCTTCCTTGCAGCGAACGGATGCGACGGCAAAAAGAGTTGAAGATATTATTAAAAACACTCCGGGAGTTGAGTCTGTTACCACCGTCACTGGCTTCAGCTTATTGTCGGGTGCCTATTCCACGAATACAGGGTTCTTCTTTATCTGGCTCAAACCCTGGGATCATCGAACTTCAGCTTCTGAACACGCATTTGGCATTACCCGCCTCTTAAATGGAATCTTCGCTTCCGAGGTTCCTGAAGCTCAAGTCGCAGCGTTTGGTCCGCCGGCAATTCCCGGTCTAGGCACTGGTTCTGGATTCAGCTTCATGCTGCAGGATAGAAGCGGTAGAGACGCGCAGTATTTGGCTGACGAGGCGCAGAAATTTATGGCCGCCGCGCGAAAACGCCCTGAGATTGGCCGTATCTTCACGATGTATCGCGCATCAGCTCCTCAGATTCTTGCTAACATCGATCGTGATAAAGCTCTGAAGCAAGGAGTATCGCTCGCTGACTTCAATCAGACGATTGGGGCATTCCTCGGGGGTGCGTACGTAAATGACTTCAACAGCTTCGGGCGATTGTACAAAGTGTATGTGCAAGCGGAAGCCGCTTATCGCGCCAGCGTGGATGATCTAAAACTGTTCTATGTGCGAAACGCTTCCAATGCCATGGTTCCGTTAAGCACTCTCGTTTCTACTGAACCTGTGAAAGGACCTGATTACACCAATCGTTTCAATCTTTTCAGAGCGGCTGAACTGACTGGCGTCCCGGCGCAAGGGTATAGCTCGGCGAGTGCTATGCGGGCGCTCGAGGAAGTTGCGAAGGAAACATTGCCCGATGGAATGTCCTACGCATGGAACGCCATGTCGTATCAGGAGAAAAATGCGCCTGCGGCGGGCGGCGTCTTCATGTTAGGTGTGCTGTTCGTATTCTTGATCCTAGCAGCCCAGTATGAGAGCTGGTCGTTGCCGTTCTCCGTGCTGTTAGGTACTCCCTTTGCCGTACTGGGGGCTCTGGGCGGATTGTGGCTTGGCAGAATGCTCATCGGTGAAGCATATCTGAATAATATTTTCGCGCAGATCGGCCTGTTAACGTTGGTCGGTCTTGCTGCGAAGAACGCGATATTGATCGTCGAGTTCGCGCGTATGCAGGTTCACGCTGGCAAGCCAATTCTCGATGCGGCGCTTGATGCGGCGAAGCTGCGCTTGCGTCCGATTCTAATGACAGCTTTCGCTTTCATCCTCGGCGTTACTCCGCTGGTGTTAGCTTCGGGCTCAGGCGCTGAAGGTCGAAAGGGGATGGGTATGGCGGTTTTTGCCGGAATGCTCGTCGCAACTATTCTGGGAGTTCTGATAGTGCCAGCGCTCTACGTCTTTATCGAATCGCTGTCGAGCAAGAAGAAGAGCGCAGCCCCCACAGACGCCGCTTAAGCAGGATTCCAAGACGGATCAGGATCGAAGCTCGTCATCTTAGCTGCGATTTCTGCTGTCTTCGCGCCCAAATTCTTCTGATAAATGACGCCATCGGGGCCGACCAAGAAGCTCATCGCTCCGCTGCGATCCCACTTTGCGGGATAGGCGAGCAGCGCAAATCCTTGAGTCATCTTGCCGTTGACGATGTAATTCATGGCCCCTCCGCGAGCATTCTTGCCTTGCGAAGTAAGAATTCGGAAGTAGTAGCCAAAGAACGGAGTAGCGCTTCCATCAGCATGTGCTTCGTAGCCAGCATCCGCAGCGTTCGCGACCAGGGGGCCGATTGGGCTTAAGGGCTGGCCCTTCTGAGCAGGCCAGTACAAGCCGTCCTGCGCACCGGGCGAGCTTAAGAACTTTGTCGCAAAGGCGTGATCTTTATTTTGCGGTAGCGCGCTATATTCGTGTTGTGCCGCTACATACTCGGGAAAGAGCGAAAGGACTTTAAGCTCGTTCTCTCCAATCCGTCGATCGATTATTTCCTGACGGCCCACTTCAGTGTCGAACTGCCAGCCCGCATCGCTTTTGATTAATGCAATCGGGAAGGGCCACTTTTGTTGTCCCACAATCAGAACAGCCACAGGAACTTCTTGTTTGGCGGGGCCGACAATATGAGAAGTTGCGACTTCTACGCGTTCTTGCAGTGCTTCTTTGAAAGACTCAAGAGCCAGCTTGTCGTCGACAGGATCTCCGCTGCTGAGCATATCCTTGCTTTCAGGACCAAATATTGCGAGTAGGGCATGCTTGGCTTCTGCTTCAGACTTTTCGCCCAGAGCCTGCTCCAGTGAGCTCACCGCATCCTTCGGATCATTAAAGGCGGTGCGATTGCTGAGTGGGGGAACGGCGGCTGAGCATTCCAAGGAGAACGCGGCTGAGCTAAGTAAGCCAAGGGCTGCCAATGCAAGATGTATACGTGGTTTCATATTGATATCCTAATTTGAAATGAGAGTTATCGCCGGAATCCGCCTCGGAATCCTCCGCCACCAAAGCCGCCACCGCCGAAGCCCCCGCCGCCATACCCGGAGAAGTCGCTCGATCGGCTCATCGCGCCGCGATCCGCGTAGGAGTTCGACCAGCCGCCATTGTTTACGCCCCCAAACACGTTACCGGAGGTGCGACTGCTGTTGTAATTGCCGTTATTGTTAGTCCATGTTTGCGAGCCGTAATTTCCATCACGGTTGACTCCGCTTACTTGTACGCCACCATAGCTATTCGTGCCGTTAGTGGCTCCAGCCCCGTGCACATTGTAGATACCGTTCTGGGTAGCGACGGTTTTTGAGAAGCCGCCTGCTGCGTCGTCTCCGTTATCATATCCCCAGCCGCGAGCGGAGGCCGCACCGTTTGGTCCAGCTCCGGCAACACTGAAACTGCCTGTTTGCGCGCCATTTGCCCATTGATTCGATTGACCATGTCCGGCCCAAGAGCCGCCATTCCAAGTTCCACCGGAAGCATTCGTCGATTTCCACTGATTTCCCCATGCGCCGGTACCGGTGGTCGTCGTTCCTGCGCCATATCCGTATGCCCCGGAGCCATAATACGACTTCGCCCAACCGCCTGAAGGAGTGCTGTACCAACCTGTGCTTCCGCCGGTGTTGTAGACAATCGTCGAGGATCCCCAGTTGACTGTCGAGTTCATCGTGCTTCCGATCGCCACGCCGGTCGCGAACGCCATTAAGGGAGTGGTCGAGTAGGTAGTTGGCTGGGTGTAGATGAGGTTTGGGTCATACACGGGAACATACAGCATGGTCGGTGATGCAGGCAGAATCACAATCGAGTTACCTTGATTGATGACCTGTAGTTGCGCATTCGACATCAGGTTTCCGGCATTCTGGGCCAACTGCCGTTGATACTGAACTGCCGCGAAAATTCCAGCTTGTTGATTGAGGTACGCCTGGCCAATCTGATTTGTCCAGTTGTAGTTCTGATTCATGCGATTCAGCACCGTGGGGTACTGTGCGATGGCCACAACGCTTGGATCCCAACCCTGATTGGCAATTTGGTTCGTTCCCGGATTATTCGCGATCAGCGAAGCCGCTGCTGCAATCTGGTCGGGGTGCGTGGCCGCGGGGAATAATTGCGCCAGCAGCGGATCTGGATACAACGCAACGGGAGCGACAAGATTGTTAAGCGCCTGAGTTGAAAGCGGCTGATAGGTGCCGAAGAAGCTGTCCTGTGCCTGAGCGGAGGGAATAGTCGTCGCGCCGCATAGTGCCCACGCCAATACGCAAGCTCGCAGCGATGAGCTGCAGACACGTTTCAAATTTATACTATTTATTCTCATACCTACCTCTCTCGTGCTTCCCGCGAATCTGATTCGCAGATGAAATGTTTTAATCTAGGAGCGCCTCACCCTTTGCTCCGGTCGGATCTATTCGAGCTGCTTGTCGGTAAAGCGAATGGCAACGGTGTCGATGACTCTTTCGTAATCGCGGTCCAGCTGGCGCATCCCAAGCCCACCTTCAATCGTGGCACCCATCAGAACAGTGCGGTCAGCAACGATCACGGCAGCATTTGCACCGAGTTGGGCAGCGGCAGCACGCAGTTTTGATTCAATTTCTGCTGTAGTTGGACTCCCGGTTGGCTCAACCATAATCGTGGCAAGGTTCACGAATGGTCGGCTGGGAAACACTTTTAGAATTTGAACGCTATTCGGGTCAGTTGGAGGATAGGTCGGATTGCCCAAAGCGGGATCGACATCCACGCTCACCTGGCTACAGGCGCCCAGGACTGCAATTGTAAACAATGAAGCAAGGACAAATTTAATATTGGTTCTAACACGCGATAGGGCACCCATTGATCGAATCTCCTAGCATAAAAGCTAGCAGAGCATATTCCGGAATCGACCGGGATTCCAGACAAAATAGGGGCTTTCTAACGCGGCGTGCTTCTCTACCAAGGGGCGATAGAGAGGTTTGATTCCGAGCTAATTTTATCTGTCGGAGCCGTGCTGAAGACCTCAATGAACTGTTTTGCCCATTCGCTGATGGTGTAACGTGACCAACCGAATTCCTCGAAGTCTCGATAATTGGGAATGACGCTGGCTGGGTCATTCTCGCGATCTTTCATTTCGGCGAGTATGTTCCCATTTGAATCGGTAAGCTTCATTTCAATTGCGATGGTTCCCGCCGCGATGGCTCCGCCCGCAGCTTGAACGCCTACGCTCGCGGTGTCCTCGATTACTTTGGACCCGGGGATCAGCAAACCGCCGACATCTGCAACGCTGTTAATGCCGACGCTCGTAGGAGCAAGTTCAACAAGAGCTAGTTGCAGATTGAGTACGCCGGGACCGGGACTTTTTACCAATACAAGATTCGACTCTGGATGGAGATTAATGGCGTCGGAAAAACTTTTGTGAATGAGGTCTGTGATTGCCTTCACATCCTCAGGCTTAACATTGTGAGCTTCTACCCATTTGCCGGATTTATTCTCAGTGCCATTTAGATACGTCGTGTTGACCTCGGGTATATAAATCTTCCGGATATGATCCGAGAGCGCCATAATCTGACCGGGATTAGAGGACCAAACCGCATCCCATGGCGCGTGCTCAAACCAAGGATGAAGTTCAGAGCCGTGTTCTAGAAAGGGAGTGGTGGGGGCTGCGGGAGCGCGCAGAGAAGAGCAGCCGCTGCAAATCGATAGGGCGCTCAAGAGCGCGACGTTGGCGATAAGAACCCGGAACGATACATTCAACATTGAATTCACCCGTATATCCATCTTGGTCATAGTCTCTTGGCTTGGTTCGGACGATTTCGCCGATGCGAGATACAATCACGAATCTCGAATAAAATAAATGGTGGAATGTTTCTTCGAGTGGGTAGAGGGCGCATTCTTCATTGACTTTGACAAATAGCCCTACCTATACTTTTTGCGTTCTTTATTCCGATTCTTTACCTTTTCTGGAGCATATCATCGTGAGCAACGGCACAACCTCTCTCTTCGTAAAGCTTGGCCTAATCGCGGGCTGCCTTTTAATCAGTGCATGTTCTGATCGCAAGAACATATCGCCTTTCCCCAGCATTTCTTCCAATGCGCAGGCTTCGCTCGGCGCGCAGGTTAATTGCGCAACCGCTCCGCAGGACATCAAGACTTTGGAAGAGGAGCGAGCTTCAGTGGGTAAGCGCATTCTCTCTGGCGTTCGTTCGGTGTTCCCAATCGCTGCTGTAGCGGGGTTGCTAACGGGCGATTACAGTGACCGTGTTCAAGTTGCCAGCGGTCAATATAATGATGATATCAACAACAAGATCGCGGAAATCAAATCGACCTGCGGAATCCAGTAAAAGTCGAAGCCTCGACTCCTAGGCGAAGGCTCTGACAAACTGAACCGTCTCTTCTGCGGCTTCTTTCATTCGAAGCTCGGAAGAGGCGGTTTTTATTTTGGCGCGCTTGTTCTATCTTGCTATACCTAAGTGCATGTTTAGGGTTGAGCTCATGAAAAAGCGTTTGTTGGTTCCGTTGGCGATTCTTTCTTGTCTGCTGGCAGGTTGTGCTGGGAAGCAGCTTCCGCAAAAGCCGCAGCCATCCGGCTTTCTGGGCGGCCCCCAACTGTACAGCGCTATGAGCAGGGATCGCTATATCCAAGGCGGTCTCGTGTATCGCGCAACTCCGCGGCCAGCCCCTATGTTTGACAGCTACATAGTCCCCCCAGTGAGCATCCATCTCAATGCCGAAGGGCAAGCTCGCGATATCAGCAAAGATGATCTCAATGAACTCGCCGAGCAGTTTCGTAGCGAGGTCATTGTGGCGCTTGGCTCGAGATATCAGGTTATCGATGTGCCGGCGTCGGGAGTGGGGATATTGCGCATGGCTATCACCGACGCTTATCCCAATACGGTGCTAATGAATCTTCCCGTAATTGCACTGCTGACTGGGGGAGCCTATGGCGGAGCTTCTCTTGAGGCGGAGCTTGTCGACTCTGTCAGCGGCTCTACCGTTGCGGCGCTCATGGTTAGTGATTCGGGACAGAATCACAGTTTTACCTCCAGCATGACTAAATGGGGCGAAACTGACGCTGTTCTGCGAGATTGGGCCAAGCTAATTGCCTATAACTTGGATCAGCCGCGCTAGAACTTCTGGTGAGTTGCTGAGCAGGCAAATTTGAAGATTGCTTTTCGCTACCCTTTTTACTAGCGTTCGTACTCAGTGATTGCGGAATTTTGCTGCTCTCAAGAGAGCAAGTTCTTCGCTCAGTCAAACTCAAACCCAGAGGAATACAAACATGAATCGAATCAAACTTATTCTTGGCGTTCTTGCAGCCGCTTGCCTTTCGGCAGGTGTTGCGTCGGCTGACTCTCATACCAAGGCACACGCCGGTGCTGCTGTAGATCATAACCTCGCAGCGATTGCCACGGTGTGCGGCTGCCCCTTCGCAATTGATGTGAACTGGCAGGGAATTACTCCTGAGCAAACAAAGCGACAAGTTGCAAACTCGATCGACGCGTTCGTCGGCGCAGCGCAGGCATACTGCCAGCGTGGAGCTGACGCTAAGACCCATTTCTGCACTCAGTACAGCAGCCTCGCTGTTGTAGAAGATAGCAATGGTGAAGCGCTCGACCTTGAGAATACCAAAGTTGTATTCCGTCATAACAAGAAAGCAGAAATCGTTCAGACCGATGTTCTTGCGTTCTTCGAAAAGGGTCAAAAGACCAAGAGCTAGTATTCCACAAAGTTCTTGTTGGAATGAGTCCGAGGATTGCCCCGAAAGGTGCAGTCCTCGGATAAACTTTTTGTGCTGCCTTAACTTGCTTCGATAGTTTGTGAAAACCAACTTGCAAAAATCTCTTCTCCCACTTCTTCTCGCCGCGTTACTCTCTGTAGGCCTTTGCGCCAAAGTTCACGCGCAAGGAGCGGAAGAGCCGCTTCCAGAGCAAGAGGCAACCGTTGACGATGCGGAGGACGGTCTGATGGAGCGCGGTGCAAGCGAAGCTGCGACTCTATGGGAGGCAGCCAAGAATTCAGTCGAGGGCGAAGCTAGACGAGACCTTGCAGAACTGCGCCCGTCTCATACAGCGACGGCAACTCCGACAGCTGCTCCATCTCTACAAGTGACTCCAGACGATGATTCGATCGAAGATATCGAACAGGAAGTCGATCAGCTTGAAGAATCTGCGAAGAAATTAAACTAGTTGAATTTGAATCGGTGATACTCATGCGATGCACTACAGCCAAAGTTTCTTTTTTAACGATCGTTCTCGCCTTAGGCGCATGTTCAGCTTTTTCGGGACCTCCAACGCCTGATTTCTACCCCAATAAAAAGTATCTGGATTCGCCGCGTTCTGTGGTGAACGAAGACGAACAAGCATGTTTGGCCATGGCGAATGAATACATTAAGCAGCCCAATAAGTATCAAACTCTGGCCAAGGATGCCGTTGTGGGTGGCGCGGTCGGAGCAGCCGGCGGTGCGATTGGCGGTGCTATCATGGGACATGCTGGCCCAGCAACGGGAGCGGGCGCTGCGATCGGCGGACTCTTAGGGGTTCTCAAAGGTCTTAGCGATATGAACGAGCCAACGCCTTCGTACGAGCGTTTCGTTGAGCACTGTTTGCAGCAGAAGGGTTACGCGATTATCGGTTGGAGCAGCAAGTAAAGGCCCGACTAGTTATCGCGCAGCAGACGAAGGGCCAAAGCCGGCTGCTGATTTGCTGAAGCGAGTAGGGCAGAAGCGGTTTGCTGTAGGATCTGGAATCGTGTGAGTGATGCTGCGTCGAAGGCCACATCGGTGTCGCGAATTCTGCTTTCAGCGGCCGCAAAGTTTTCCTGTGAGGCTTGCAGCACGCCTAGCGAAGTCGAAATACGGCTCTGAGCGGAACCAATTTTTCCAAGCGCTTTGCTAATATTCGTGGCCAGGGTATCGAGATAGGTGAGCGTTGCTAAGGCTGCCTTGCGAGTCGTAAGATCCTGACGGGCGATGGAAGTGGTGTCCTCTCCATTGCTGACGGCGGTAGCGTTCGTGACGAGATTGTCTAGAACCATATCAACTAACCCGTCTCCGTTGAAATCTCCCAGTTGTACTAGAACTCCAGCGCGCCCCCCAAGTCCCAAAGAGAGCTCTGCCCCAAATTCCCCATTTCCGGTCCCTTTTCGCCAGTACCCATAGGTGGTATCCCCATCATCGTAGGTATAAACAATATCCGCTATGCCATCTCCATCGACATCACGAATAGATCCCGAGCCAGTGATAGAGTATGCAGTCAGGGTTTCTGCGCCAAAGGATCCATCACCTGTTCCGAGCAGGAGCGAAGTTATGCCGCCTTTGTTCACGATAATATCGATCGTTCCATTATGATCAATGTCGCCCGTCGCCATTGACGTCACGCTTGAGCCGAGGGTTTGAAGCGTTTGGAATTTTCCGCTCGCGTACGAAGTGACCACGGCATTCGAAGATGAGGTGATGTATGTAAGTTCATCCTTGCCATCGCCGTTGCTATCAATGGCTTGATAGCTTCCACTTCCGGTGGCATCTAGTGTGGTTGCGACAGCGGCTAAGAATCCACCGCCAGATCCCAACAGCATGATGCCGGTTGTGTTGGTAGTGACTCCAAAGATGTCGGTTTTATTATCGCCATTGAAATCACCCGAGACTAAAGTTGCCGAGGCTCCACCAAGAGTCGTCGATGTAAGGTTGAAGCTTCCTCCGCCTTGATTAATCTTCATGGCAGTCATCGTTGATGTAGCGAAGACAATGTCGTTACTCCCATCAGCATTGGCATCCATGATCTTAAAGTCTTGGAGAGTGCCGGTTATGGTATTGTTCCAGCGAATCTTAGTTCCCGTGGTAAAAGTGCCATCTGCTTGTCCATAATTTACCTGTAAATATTGACTGTCCAGTGGGTCATAGATGGCGATGTCATCGCGTCCGTCACCATTAAGATCTCCCGTTCTGGAGGTAATCAGACCGCCACTACCTGAGTATCCCGTGGCTACCGTGTGGTCAGTGAGCTTCTTGCGGTTAATATCACTGGAATAGCTGAATGTAATTTGCCCGCTCGTTCCATATCCCATTTGGATTGAAAGCGGATTTTCTCCGGCAGCAAAGAGATTCAATCCATTAAAGCTGGTGCTCGCGACGATACGATTGTACTCCTCGACCAGTTGCTGCGCTTCCTTGTCCATGGTCACGCGTTGCGTGCGAGTGAATGTGCCGTTGGCTGATTGCTCGGCTAGCTCGCGCAGGCGAGTGATGATCGTACTTGATTCACTAAGAGCGCCTTGTGCGATATTGAGTGCGCTGATTCCGTCATTGGCGTTGCGGATTGCTTGCGAGTAAACGCGCTGATCGCTCCCCAGTCGAGAAGCTATGGCAAGGCCGGCCGCATCGTCAGACGCACGGTTGATACGCTGGCCGGAGGCCAAGCGCTCTGAAACCGACGCAACGCTTTGCGTCGTAGCATTGAGCTGACGCTGCACGCGTAGTGCGCTGATATTACTTCCGATCGTTACTGCCACAACCTAAACGAACCTACCTACTCAAAACTAAAAATAGGGCGGTGTACTACGTCTCTAAAGTCGTCAAAAAATTGAAGATTCTGGAGCGACATAAATTCAGCTGCTTAGGGATATAAGTATTTAATACTACTACGCTTATTCATGACTTGTTGAGGGTAACTCTTAAGGGTGAGCTTTTCTCACTTTTGCCTGTCCAGTTTTGGATCGGCCTCATTGAGGACCTTTGGACTGCTTCTTTCGGTCGCGCTATCTTCCTTTGCATGGACGATCTACAACAACAGGCCCACGCACTTCTAAAAAAATCATCGCTCTTCTCCAATGCGACGCTCGATCGCGTGGATCTTCTTGCCGGTGATATGTCGACGCGGCGTTACGCGCGGCTCTACCTTTCGGACGCTAAGGTCAGCACGGTTATTCTGATGTTGCTCAATCAGGGCAAGGGGCCGGTGCGCGGGGGCAGGCAGGATCTCACCCAGGATGACACGTTCGTGCAGCTCACTAATTTTCTTTCAGGCAATGGCATCGCAGTTCCTCGCCTCTATCTTGATGCTCGCAAGGAAGGCGCGCTTTTGGTTGAAGATGTAGGCGATATGCCGCTCTGGCACTTCGCCTTTCGCGAGCTGCGAGATGAACATCGTAAGGTTGAGGATTTGCTCGGAGCTGACGCGGTTGAGAAGTTATATCGCCAATGCATCGACATCACCAAGACACTGCAATCGATTCCAGAAGACCCCAAATGTATCGCGTTTCAACGTTGGGTTGAGTTTGAACAGTATCGTCGCGAAATCGCCGAGTTCGCTGAGTATTACGCTAAGCCGAAAGGAATCAAACCTGCCGCGCTGAAACTTTTAGAGAATGCCTATGATGCGATTTGCGAAAGCATTTGTTCTCATCCGCGCAAACTTTCTCACTTCGACTACATGTCGCATAACTTGTTTGTAACTCCCGAAGGCGGCATCCGCGTCTTGGATTTCCAAGATATGTGTCTGGTCTCTCCCGTGCGCGATATCGTATCGCTGATAAATGATCGGGATACAGATTCCGCGCTTGGAAAGAGCAGGCACGCGCGCCTCTTGGAGTATTTCATGAAGGAGCTTGCGGTCGACGCTGCATTTCCACAGCGCTATAACGAGTACATGCTGCATTGGGACTTTAGAGTGTCGGGGCGCTTCGTATTACTGGCCGAGCAGCGCGGAATTGCGCGCTACGGAAAATGGATACCCGGAACCTTGCGGCGCTTGGGCCGCACGCTCGTGCGCGCGCACCGCGACATTCATGGACTCTCTGATGTCTTGGATATGCTCGTGAAGCTTAGCCCCGAAATCCGTGAGGGCAGTGAAGATCCTTGGGATTTACCGCTACTGCCCCGCGCTGCAAAGTAAGCGCTACAGGTGCGAGATCAGATCTATATTTTCGAAATCTTCCGCGCGATGGAAGTCAGGCTCGCGTTGCTGGATGTTCGCCCAGGTTAAATACTGGCGCTTTGCTTTTCCAACTACAAACGAGACATTGGCGCGGCTTGTATCTTCAAGATCGAGCGGCAAGGCAAACTGATTTAAGGGAATCGCCAGAGCGGCGCGCCAATTGGCGGAACCAATCTGAGAATAAGTCGTAACTCCCTGCGGCGGAGTAAATGCGGAGTCGCGCTTTCGATATTTCGAAAAAGAGCAGCTCCACCAAGCGCCGGTCGGGCCAAGATTGAATTCCTGATAGACTGGCGAGGTGGAAGAACTGATAAAGAGCTCCGCGCAATCTTTATTCCAAAGTCCTTCGACATACTGACCCATGGTGTGCGCCGGATCGTACCAAGGGCTCGCTTCAACGTGAGCGCCTAAATACATGCGGTCAGGATCGACGGCAACGACAAAGCTGGCAGGATTCTTTACGCGTTCTCCGAACCAGTCATATTCGATCGGGTTTTGTGGAAGTTCGAAAAGTTTTTCGAAGGTAAGAGAGCTAGCAACTTTATAGACGGGCAGCATAATCCTAAAAAAGTCTAATTCTAATACGCGGAGACCAGTTCACAGGCTGGAAAGTAATGCTTTAAAATTTCAATGTACGAATGACCAGCCAGTGCCATCCCGAGCGCACCGATTTGGCAAAGCCCAACGCCATGCCCCCAGCCCGCTCCATGTAGATCTATTGTACCGATTCTACCATCTTTTTCACGATGATTTTTTAGCTCAAAGGCAGAACTAAAGAGGAAGGAGGGGTGCAGCGCACGTCGAATATCATATTGATCAGGCAGGAGAAACTCGTGCTTTGCTCCATTCTGGTCGCGATAGCCCACCTGGAGCTGTGTAATTCTTTTTCCTTGGCTGCGCTTCTTTGGAATCAGACTGAGTACTTCTGCTACATCGCTAAGGCCGAACTTTTGTTTGAGATTTTCGACTAGAACGTCATGGGTGAGCAAATACGTCCATCGATAATACTTTCCCTTTTCGTCCACCGCCCCTAGGTAGAGCTTTAAGTCATGTTCAGGCACGAAGCTCGGGGAGCAGTAGATTTTCTGAGGAGTCTTGGGGTTGCTGTCGGCAAAGGAGGAGAGCCCGGTGACGTGGAAGCCAAAAATCTCAGCGGGATCCTCCGTATGTCCTCCGCAACTTTTGGAGTAATACGCGGGGCAAATGTTTTTCTCTTTGGTCAGCAGTAATTTTCCTTTGCAGGCAAGAACCGCCTTGATGGTTTCGGTAGTAGCATGCGTGGTGCCTTGATATCGCTGACAGTCATCGTCATTGCAGATCGTAAACGGCGTGCCGCTGTGCTTGTTACTTAGGAAGACAAACGCCCAAGAGCGCGCAGCAACTGCCTGTGCTTTGCAAAATTCAGCGGGACAAGCGCTTCCCATCTCTGAGGAGATAACGCAGGCGATGTAGCTTTCAAAGTTAATCTCATTGACGAGAACGAGATTGCCTTCACTGAGGTGTACCTCAAAACTTCCCGGCAGCGTCTGTGTGAGTTCCTTTTTCCAATGAAAGCCGCGTCCCGCGACGATTCCTTCAACTGTCATTCCGCTTTTGGGTGCAAGCGGTTGGGGTTTTAGGGGAGCGATATGCAGTGGAGCGGCAGCCTGTAGCAAAATATCGGCGCCGCTTGTCACCTCAAGGGCTGATCCGGATACACGCACGACATAGGTGCTTCCCGGAGCAAGAGTAACAGCGCTGCTCGCTGCCTTCGCTTCGTAGGGAAGGGGCACGCTAAAGCGAAGTTCGCTTTTCTTGTCTTCGGCAAGCACGATTCCAACTCGCAGCATCGGCTCTCGCGAAGGGGCGTGAAGTTTCTGTGGAACTACTTCCTGCACGATTCTTAGCTCCTCATGAAAACGAATCCGCCAGCCGGGCGTGCTGCGCCAATACCTTTGAATCAAGAATCCGCGCACTGTGCATCGGCAACAGTGTGTCGACGAGATGCTTGATTCTATTGAACGAGCTTTCCAACATAGTCTCTTTAATCTTCTTTGTTCGCAGGCCCCTAAGGATAGCCTCTGCAAGCTTTATTCCGCGCTGCGGCTTATGGTTGAACAGGAACATATCGAGTCCTGCCGGTATTGCGCGCTTAGCTATGTCGTCTTCGGAATAGTTGTCCGCAATTGCTTGCATATCGAGATCGTCGCTTAAAATGACGCCAGAGAAGCCCATTTTTTCACGCAGAATCTCACCGAGAATTTTTTTTGAGAGAGTAGCTGGATTTCGTTTATCGATCTCGAGGAACTTGATGTGCGCGGTTAGAATCATCGGAATGCCGGAGTCGATTAGCGCTTGAAATGGTTTTAACTCGCGCTTTTCAAGTTCAGGCAAGGTCAACTTTACGCGCGGTAACTCCAGGTGCGAATCCTGCGAAGTATCGCCGTGTCCCGGAAAGTGTTTGGCGCAGGGAATAACTTTATTCTTCAGAAGAGCCTGGGCATACGGAACTACCGCCTGGATTACTTCCTCAGGCGTGGTTCCAAAGGCGCGCTTTCCGATTACGGGGTTGGTTGGGTTAGAGTGAATATCAGCCACGGGAGCTAGGGAAAGATTTACGCCGATAGACGCAAGTTCCACAGCCATAGCCTCGGCAACTGCGGCAGCCTTCTTCGCGTGCGTAAAGGCATCGGGAAAATGAGTCAGCGGCGCTGGGACTCGATAAATTCGTCCGCCCTCATGGTCAATACTGACGATCAGTTTATCGCGGCCTGTCAGCGATTGCGCCTCGGCGAGCATAGCCTTAAGGGAGCTTAGCCAAATCGAATATTCAACGCCTTGTCGAAAATTTGGAGCGCGTAGCAGCACTCCCATAGGACGAAGCCCGCTCAAAAGCTCTCGATCTTCGTCGGAAAGGCTGAAGCCTGAAAGCCCGACGATAAAATGGTGCCCGAGGCAAGAAGGATCGTCGGTTAACTGCAATGAAAGCGGCATTTGAATCTCGAAGGCTCCTTAATGAGGTGCCTCGATAGTATAGCGGCCTTCGAAGTAGCCCGCTAGAACTTGATCCTATGCCACTCTCGCCGAGTTAGTGGAGCAGCCCATCTCCGGGCGCCTGTTCTGCGCAGCCCACGCAAGTCGCAGGAGTTGGCGTCATTGTCGGGGATGGGGTTTTTGTCCCATAGGATGTCGGATACGGAGTTGGCGTCGCGGGCACAGTACCCGTTGGCCGTGGAGTGACGCAGCCCGCGCTCAGTTCGTAGTCACTGAGCGACAGTTTCTCTGATGTAGATCCCTTTGCGGCCAGAGGGTAGGGAGTTACCGCAACTCGCCTGCAAGGAGTAATCGAACTCTTCGGCGTAGAAGTTGGGGTAGCAGTTCTAGTTGGCGTGCGCGTTGGTGTCGCGGTGGCCGTTCGAGTTGGAATAATGGTAGCCGTCGGACTCGCCGTAACTGTTGATGTTGGCGTTGGTGTCGGCGTGGCGGTTATCGGAGTCAGGACGTAGTACGTGCCATCACGCCCAGTTTGCGGATCGGCGTACACAAGAATCTGCCCAGAATTATTGACGGAGTATGCCATGGTCAGCAGACCATTCACTGAGCCGGGAGGAACCAGAGCGTTCAGATCTCTCATTCCGCGCGAGCTGTCCCATACGAATGCCTTCCATTGCGCCTGTGGCGTCCCTTCCAGGTACGTGTATCCAACCACGCTGCGTCCCGAGTTTACGTCAGTCGGATAGGATGACCAATGCAAGTCGCCAAGTGTGCCCAGATCATATGTTTGACCGGTCGTGAGCAAGAAGGCGTGTCGATAGAATCCAGGAAACTGCCGCACGACCTGGCTATACGCAGCCACATCGCCGCTATCGTTGATTGCCACGCCTACACTATTCTGCCCACCATCAGGCAGAAGTGAGTTAAGCATGGTAAGCTGACCGTTAGAATAAATTCCTACACCGTAGCTCGTTGCTCCGGGGCCGTAGCCCGTCATTACTCCAGCCGAATTGATGTCGAGCGGATAAAAAGATCCAGTCGAGATCGGCCCGCTAACGCTACATCCGATACAGAATCCTTGAAAACTGTTTTGGTAATATGCGTACCCGACGATGCGCTGCCCATTTTGGTTCGTGCTTTGCGCAGATACTGCATCGGGAAGAACTCGTCCGAAATTGGTCAGTCCATTCACAGGTGACCAGCGAGCAACTGTTTGATCTCCGCCGAATCCCGAGTTGCCGTCTCCGTCAAAGATAAAGGAGATATCGCCGTTGTCGTTAATGATTGCGCCGTGGCTGTAAGGATAGTTCTCAGTTCCATGCGGAGAGAAGAATCCATTTGACTGCGTATAGATTAATGCACGGCCAGCAGACGGGGAGACCCGAGCTCCACTGCCTGCGACGTCTCCGTAGTTATTCATTTGGCGCGGTTGGAATGCGTAGAAATTTGCGTCGCCCGATGGAATCGCGCGAACTGAGTATTCGGGAGCGTCTGCCTGAGCGCTCTGACAAATCAGTCCAAAACAAAGAACGAACGCGCTCGCGGTGCGAGTAAATAATGCTTTCATAGTCTCCCCGATTACTAAGCTGGTTCAGGGGTATCGGAAGCTGTAGTGGGGGGCTTTACGGATAATTACGCAGTGCCGATTATCTGTAAGAGGTTCAGTTACATACCTTCAGAATCACGATCAAACTGGGTCTCGTTCTAGCCCCCTAGGGCAGTGCTCGCGAGATATATAAATGTATGCTTTAATCCCCGAACGCCGCCCAGGAGTTTTCCAGGCGAGCAGACCCTGAATCGAACATAGAGTTATAGAAGCATTTACTGGCAACAGGAGTGACTTGGCATGACTTCTCCCACTGTCCCGCAGCGTATTTCTGTTCCGTTTATCCTCCAATCAAAAACAGCCAAGCCTTCGCGTAAACTCGTCGCGACGACTGCTTATGATTTCACTTCGGCACGTCTGATCGACTCAGCCGGAGTTGATCTTATTCTCGTCGGCGACTCCTTGGGTTCGGTGGTGCAAGGCTTAGAAACCACCATTCCTGTCACCCTCGACGAGATGGTGTATCACTGCCGCTGTGTGACGCGTGGCGTAAAACATGCGCTGGTCGTGGGCGATATGCCCTTCATGAGTTTTCAAGTCAGCCCTGAAAAAGCACTAGAAGCTGCGGGCAGGTTACTTAAGGAAGGTGGTGTTTCTGCTGTGAAAGTGGAAGGAGGAGTCGCCATCGCAGAAACGATCAGGCGTCTTGTCAGTGTAGATATTCCTGTAGTCGGACATATCGGGCTCACCCCGCAGTCTTATCACCGTATGGGTGGATACACCGTACAGGGGAAGAAATCAGGCTCCACCGAAGTAGCAGGCACTCGCGATCGAGTAATTGCTGATGCTCTGGCTGTCGAGCGGGCAGGAGCCTTCGCTTGTGTCCTAGAAGGTCTGCCCTCGGACCTGGCCTCGGAGATTACCGAGATGCTGCATATCCCCACGATTGGAATAGGAGCGGGAAAAGAATGCGATGGGCAAATCTTAGTAAGCACCGATTTGCTCGGAATGAATCCCGATTTTGCGCCAAAGTTTGTGAAGCGCTATGCGAATTTAGCAGAAGGGATTACGAGCGCAGTCACGGAGTTTACTAACGAGGTGCGCGCCGGCAAATTCCCACTCGCGGAGCATTCATTTCAATCATCTGTAAAACGTTCGACTGCCTCAGTCTCATCTCTAAAGATTGCTCGATAGGAAGTATAGAAGTATGGAAAATTTCAGAAACGTTCTTCGCTGTAAAATTCACCGCGCCACCATCACGCAGGCCGATCTGCAATACGAGGGGAGTATCACCATACCGCCTGAGTTAATGGAGGTAGCTGGCTTGGCAGAGTATGAGGCGGTTCATGTTTGGAACGTAACTGCCGGTACTCGCTTTGAGACTTACACCATCCTGGGTGAGCCGAGCTCCACCAATATTTGCGTGAACGGGGCGGCTGCCCGCCTGGTGCAGCCTGGAGATAAGGTCATAATCGCGGCATTCATGATGATCCCTGATTCATCGCTTGCCACCTATAAGCCGCGCCTCATCTTTGTGGATGAAAACAATCGCTTCAAAGAAACCCGCCCTGAACTTGCCGGGCCGAAGCTGCGGGCCAAAATTCACGCTGTTTAAAGCCCAAAAGGCCTGGCTCGATTTTTTCGCGTGGGTGCGTTACCCTCACCATCCCTTAGATTTAGGTTGGGATTGTGGCTGCCGAAACTGCGTCTGAAAATATCAAGATTATCGCCGTTAATAAGCGCGCGCGTTTCGACTTTCACATCATCGAAACTTTTGAAGCTGGCATGGTTCTTACCGGAGCGGAGATTAAGTCGATTCGCGCCGGAGGTGTCAGCATTGCCGAGAGCTACGTTAGCCCAGCCGGCGGTGAAGTCTATCTTCTCGGTGCCAACATCACGCTGTATTCACATTCCGGCGCGAAAGAATACGATCCAATCCGCAAAAGAAAACTTCTTTTGCACGCGCATGAAATTTCCAAGTTGCGCACGAAAGTGGGCGAGAAGGGCTACACGATTGTTCCGCTAAAGATTTATCTAAAAAATGGCCGGGCAAAAATCGAGATTGCCTTAGCGAAGGGTAAGGACGCTCCCGATAAGCGACAGTCGATCAAGGCCAAAGAAGGTAAGCGAGAAATCGACCGCGCGATGAAAAAGCAAAAGTAGGGGGACACTCGCTCTTACTTCGCAGCTCGATCTTCGCGCGGAGGCCTCAAGAACGCCGCTCTCGCAATTTCCTCCCACAATGCTTATACTATATACATTGAACGTTGATTTCGGGGGTGTACCGGTTTCGACGGGATTCTGTAGGTACTTGTAAGCACGTCCAGGACGCCCATGGCCTGGTAAATAAAGGGCAAAAACATAAATGCAAACTCTAACGATTTTGCTTACGACACCAGGCTCGCTGCCTAGTTCGTAATGATCCGCTACTTCGGTACCGGATCGCTCTCTGGGTGACGCACCCGTAATTGCTTAGAGGGTAATATGCTCGGGTTAGGTTGAACGCAGTGCTTCGGGCGTTTGAATGAAAACTTAGAAGCTGGCCTGAGATGATCGAGTGAACTAGAGCTTCTCAGGTAAGATAAAGTGCTCACTAAACGTGTAGAAAGCTTGTACTAAGGTTTCTCGGACGCGGGTTCAATTCCCGCCACCTCCACTCGACGCGGCCTAAAGGCCTTGCTCGTGGCAAGCCACTCTCTTCCGCGTCGAGTGCCCCGAGCTTGTCGAGGGGCATTTTCTGGTTCGGGTTGGCGACGTGCTGCCTCCGGCAGCTTGCTCGTGGTAGGCCATTCGACAGCGTGTCGAGTGCCCTGAGCAAAGGAGCATTAGCGACTGCGTCGAAGGGCTTCCTCTCAAAATTAGTCTCGACTCTGGCTTAGCAGAACAAGTAGCGTTCTATCACCGCTAATCAATGCCTCCTTCTTGGCCCTTGCCCAATTTTTAGATCTGTCGCTCTCTTTTAAATGCGCTGGTTTTATCTTTAACCCCTTCCGCATAAACAATCTCCCACGGCACAAATTTTGAGGTGTGCGCACACCTCCTGGAATTGTGGTATTCGAGCCGCCGCCTCAATTCTAACGTTGCCCCAACATAAGTCTCCTCGGGCTTCGCAATGCTTCTCAGAATATAAACAAATGTCATCTCCTCAAATCGAAATTTTGCAGTAGAAGTTGCATTCGGTTTTCCTGTTTCGGTGCTGAGCCGGACGAAGAATTGACCTGGAGCGATTGAGTGAAGACTCAAGCGAAATGTGTAAGACTGTTACCGCGACAATATTCCTTGCCAAGATCGGTTAACGGCAAGTAGTTGGGCCAGGTTGTGGTTGGTGTGTACCCATTTAACATTAGACAACCGATTGGTGATGGCTTGAAAGCTAGCGCCTAGCGCATTCCTTTTCTCTCATCTATCTAACTGATTGATTTTGTTGGTCAAGAATGTTCTTATTTTAGGATAACGGCCTATCCTAAAATAACGCGATGCGCTATTTTACCCTCCTAAAGTAACGCATGCGACGAGAAAAAACTGGCACTTATCTATCAAATTCAACTTCTGGAGAAGAAGTTAAAGCCTTCCTGCCCTTTCCTTTGCCGCCCAAGCCAGAAATTGAATGGACACCTGCGCTACGAACGGCTCATGAGAAAGCAATGGTTGCTCTCGGTCGACTTGATGGTGTCACTACAATATTACCTGCGCCACACGTCTTTATATATTCCTATGTTCGAAAAGAGGCATTGCTGTCGTCTCAAATCGAAGGAACGCAATCAACGCTTACCGATCTATTTGCATTCGAAGCGAATCGCGAACTTGCCGATGATTTCAATGATGTGGTTGAGGTCTCAAATTACGTCAAGGCTGTTGATGCCGCGGTAGAGCAAATTAGATCAGGCGTGCCACTGTGCAATCGTCTATTGCGCGATACGCACAGAATCCTTCTCTCGGAGGGTCGCGGTAAAACTCAGCAGCCTGGAAAATTCCGTACCTCACAAAATTGGATAGGTGGTACACGTCCGGGTAACGCTCGCTTCGTTCCGCCCCCACACCAAGAAGTTGAACATTGCATGGCAGAACTCGAACGTTTTATTAACGAACGAGATGACTCGCATTCTGCGCTCACTAGGGCAGCGCTTTCACATCTTCAATTTGAAACCATACACCCTTTTCTCGACGGCAATGGGCGTCTTGGTCGAATGTTAATCACATTGATTTTGATCGAGCACGGTTTACTCAAAGAACCTCTGCTGTACCTCAGCCTTCATCTCAAACAAAATCGCGCGACATACTATGAATTGCTTGACACCGTTCGAGCCACTGGCGACTGGGAGTCTTGGTTAGAGTTCTTCTTTGCAGGCGTTGAGCAAACTGCCGCGAGCGCAACGTCCACCGCACAAGCGCTACTCAAAATATTTGCCGAAGATAGACAGAAGTTAACGGCACAGGGACGAGGCACTCCCACGCTATTACAAATTCACTCCGCATTTGAAAAGATTCCCGTCTTTACGGCAGCTAGTTTAATGAAAGATACAAACCTTTCTGCTGCGACTGTGAACAAAGCACTCGAAAGAATGGAAGAGCTTGGAATAGTGAAAGAATCGACAGGGAAGAAGAGAAATAGATTATTCGTGTACGAGAAGTATTGGAAAGAGCTAGACAGAGGGGCGGAGCCGATACGGTAATCTAAGACCCAAAGCCCCTGATGCTGCGGTGTGCGATAACCGGGACACTCAAGATGTTTTAAGGGCAGAGGTGCCGAATCGTTATCGTTGCTAAACGATCTCCTCGAAAGGCCGCAGGGCATTGAGGAGCGTGAACTCAGCGGCAGTTACGCAGTGCTATCCAAGACTCATCTGAGCCCCTTCCCCCTACAACGTCATCCCCCGCACGCAGCGAACGGCATAGGGAATGTCTTTGCTGTCTGTCGGCTGGACGCCGGGGGTCGAGAAGAAACTCATGTTCGCAAAAGTATTGGGGGATCCGCTGTTCTGCGTCGATGACCAGTAGAAGGTTGTCAGCGGTAGGAGAGACGAATCGACGAGACTAGACTGGATATTTTGTAACGTCGGTGCGCTTACATCCCCGCAGGCTGCCGAGACGCTTGACTCGTACCCCATCTCGCAAATGGCGGGCAGGTACCAGTCTGAGTATCCCGCGATGACCTGCGCACACAAACCACTTGCATAAGCAGTAGATGAATATAGTGAAGATAACGAGGTGAGAATTGCAGCGCTGTTAGCGGCGCCGTCAAGGCTGCTATTTGCCGAGATTGAACCGGTGCAGCTTCCCGGGCAGCCGGGATCCCAAACGATGCCCGAGGATTGATCTGTAAGTGCGACTACTTTTCCGCCAATACTGCCAGTGCTAGGAGTAGTGTCATCAATCGCGAATACGTATCCACCTTGATAGACGCTGCCGTAGGAAAGAATGTTCAAGTTCGGCGTGAGCGTGTTGGTGTTACTCCCATTAATTGTTAACACGATCGGAGATGGATTTGTGTCTGCGGGCGCAGCACTTGGGGTGTTGCCTGGGGTAATCGTGACAATGCAGGTCGCGGCAGCGGCTAAGTTGGCGCAGTTGTTCGAGAGCGTTGTCCCGGTCGGTAATGCGGGCGAAGCATTAATGCTAATTGCCACGGCAGCGGTGCTACCGGTGTTAGTGATAATGATGGTGCGAGGGGTCCCCGTTAGTGCGCTATTGAGCCCCGGATTATTCACTGAAACAGCCAGGTTGTTGACGCTCGAAGCAATAGTGGTAGACGAGTCCGAGTCAACCGAGAGCTGCGCAGTGACAGTCGTTGTGTTTTCTCCCTTAACCTCAATCTCAGCCGCAGCGTGAGTGCTGCTCCCCGGTGTGAAAAAGAGTAAGCAGCTGGCAGCGGGGGGCAGGCTCGTGCAGGAGCTTGAATCTTGAGTCACATCGCTCCAGCCTGCCGGCAGTGTCGCCTGAATGTTGGTGGCGGTCATGGTGGTCGAGTTGTTGGTCACGACGTAAGAGTCGGCAGAGCCATTCACCACTAAGGAGAGAGAGGTGGCAGTGATGCTAAGTGGAGCGAGCGGCAAGCAGCGCAATCGGACTAGAGCGCTTGAACTTGTCACCACTTCAAGAAGGCAGGATTTTGCTTTGATCGTGGCCGATTGCTTTGCTCTTAGGTATGGGCGGCCCACCGGCAAAGTGGTGAATCGTTTCGATGGAGCAGAGCAGCGGACTTGAGCCTCCGAGAATGAGCTGGAATGGAGTTTCAGTTTGCATCGGTATGGGTATATGGAGACACGCTGATTAGCTTTTAGTGTTCGAGCCACCCAGCCTGGTCGTGCAGCTTCAGCCTGATCGCCGAGTGAAAGATTCAGAGCGAATGCCGCGCAAAGCAAAAACGAGGTGTTCCAAAAAGCTCTGAAGATGTTCCGCATGTGGCCTTCCATAATTCGGGTAGAGGGGAATGCTACTATAAAGAGAGGTGTTCCTAGTAGACCCCAAGAAATGCCAGCACTGGTTTTGAACTAGTCCTATCAGTAGATTGCCGTATGTGAGTCGGTGCCCTCGTGCCCCTTGTATCTCTGGGCTATAATTGAAAAGCGGCGGCGTTATCAGTGACGCCGTTGAGATTAAGCCTAGACCATGTCGAAGATATTTTTAATCATTGTCAGTGCAGTTCTGCTAATCGACATCCTGTGGTGGCTTGCCGCTGATAGGGCCTTCCGTAAACTTCGTAAATCTTGGCTTTGGCGCAGCTTGCTTGCCTGTTTCATGGCCGGGCAGTTTGCGACTGTCTGTTGGATCTTTGCCGCTCGACTTTGGGAACAGCAGGGACTGTCTGCTCCGCCGCAGTTCTTAACTTCGGTGACGTTTCTTTGGCATCTTTTGATTCTTCCGATGACGCTCCTTCTATCAGTCGTAGGGGCGCGCTTAGGGTGGCTGGCTTCGCGGGTATATAAGGTATGGCGAAGAAGTTCTTTGCCGGAAAAGAGCGAGCAGAAAGAAAGTTCGGATCCGATTCTTTCTGTTGCAACTACCCGTCGTCAGTTTTTGACCGCGCTGACGGTAGCGGCACCGCCGCTCATCACCATCGTCAGTGCGAAGTACGCTTTGAGTCAGCTTCAGGAGCTGCGCGTCCGATCGATTCAAGTGCCCGTCCCGAATTTACCCTCGGATTTGGAGGGGCTGCGGATTGCGCTTGTGTCTGACATGCATGTGGGCACCTACACACATGGGCCGGCTCTAAAGCGGATTAGCGAGGAAACGAGTAAGCTCAACGCAGACTTTGTTCTTCTGCCTGGAGACCTTATTAATACGACTTTGACGGACTTGTCGGCTGCCATTGAGGCGGTCGGCGATATGCAGTCGAAGCAGGGGGTTTTCCTCTCACTCGGAAATCACGACTTGATAGATAATGGGAGTGAATTTATCAGCCGCGTGCGCGCGCGCCTGCCGCTTCTAATCGACGAAACAAAAGTGCTGAACATTCGCGGGCAACCTGTAGAGCTACTTGGTCTACCCTGGCATACAAGAAGTGATGCTATGGAGGCTTCGGTGAAAAGTCTGTCCGCAAAAGCAAATCCTGATGCTTTTCCGATTCTTCTCGCGCATCATCCGCATGCTTTTGATTCTGCTGCCAGGGCGGGTATTCCGCTTACCGTCTCCGGGCACACTCACGGGGGCCAGCTAATGATTAACGAAGCCATCGGGGCGGGGCCGCTTTTATTCCGTTATTGGTCTGGGCTCTACCGTAAGCCTGAGAACGATAATGCGGCACTTGTCGTGTCAAATGGGGCCGGGCATTGGTTCCCGCTGCGTACCAGCGCTCCGGCAGAGATTGTGAACATTACCCTTCATAGAGCGTAGTTTCGCTTCCTGAGTCCATGCGCGAGTTCTCTAAAAGGGGACGCCTCTTGTATTAGTTGGAAATATCCTTTATTCTTTATCGTATGAATACGATAAAGAGGCGGTGCTATGAGTGAGTCGAAGGGTGCCGAGTTTTCGCAAACAGAGCAGAAGCTTGCGCAATACGCTCGTGCGCTCTCGCATCCGGCGCGCATCGCGATTTTGAAGTTACTTGCCTCGCGTAAGACTTGCATTTGCGGGGAGCTAGTAGATGAGTTGCCGCTCTCTCAGGCGACAGTTTCACAGCATCTGAAGGCGCTTAAGTCAGCGGGTCTCATCCAAGGTACCATTTCCGGGCCAAAAACTTGTTATTGCTTGGATCCGCTCGGGGTGAAACAGCTCTCGAAAATAATGCCACAGTTTTTAGCTAAGCTCGAAAGTCGAATTGAAAAAACAATACAATGTTGTTGAGGAGAACAGTATGGAATCTGCCGGTGACTTAAAGAAGCTCGTAAAAGAAAAATACTCAGAAATTGCTAAGGCCGAAGGCTGCGGAAGCGGATGTTGCTGTGGGGTCGAGGAGACCACGGCTAGCGATTATACTATTTTCGCCGAGGACTATGCGAAGCTTAAGGGATACAACCCCGATGCGGATCTAAAGCTTGGCTGCGGGGTTCCGACTGAGTTTGCAAAAATTAAGAGCGGCGATGTCGTGATCGATCTTGGCTCGGGTGCCGGTAATGATGCCTTCGTTGCGCGGGCTCTTACGGGTGCTAGCGGGAAGGTAATTGGTATCGACATGACCGAAGCGATGATCGAGAAGGCTCGCAGGAATGCTGACAAATTGGAGTTCTCCAATGTTGAATTCCGATTGGGAGAGATTGAAGATATGCCGCTGCCTGAGGCGACCGCGGATGTGGTCATTAGCAACTGCGTCTTGAACTTAGTTCCCGATAAGCAGCGCGCGTTTGCTGAAATTCTGCGAGTTTTGAAGCCTGGGGGACACTTTTCAATTTCCGATGTGGTGCTTGCGCGTGCGCTGCCGGAGGGCCTTCGCAAGGCAGCGGAAATGTACGCAGGCTGTGTTTCTGGAGCATTGCTGCGTGAGGATTATTTAAATTTGATCTCGCGGCAGGGATTCTCGAATATTCTTATTCAAGCGGAGAAGGCGCTTAGCATTCCTGATGATGTGCTGGGGAAATACTTGAGCGCAGCCGAGATTGCTGAATTTAAGTCCAGCGGTGCTGCCATCTTGAGTTTAACCGTCTATGCTGAGAAACCGCTGCGTGGGTAAAAAGACACGGATACTTTTTCTTTGCACTGGCAACTCTTGTCGAAGCCAAATGGCTGAAGGGTTTGCGCGACATTTGCGTGGAGATGTCGTGGAGGCTTTTTCTGCAGGAACGAGGCCGCAGTCTTTGAATTTGCAGGCTGTGCGGGTGATGCAGGAAATTGGAATTGATATTTCAGGCCAGACTCCGCGCAGTATCGATCAATTCCAGGATCGGGAGTTTGATTTCATAGTCACTGTCTGTGATGACGCTCATGAGCATTGTCCCTATTGGCCGGGGCAGGGGAAGGTCGTGCATCATGGGTTTGATGACCCCCCGCGTTTGGCTGCCGAAGCGCGGAGCCCCGATGAGGCGCTCGATATCTATCGGCGGGTGCGAGATGAAGTTAGGGATTTTGTGAGGGGGATTCCAGGGAATCTCGTGCCCCCTTCTAGTTAGGGTAGATTCCCCGCAGCGTTCACTATTGGTAGCATATAATAAGTGGACAAAGTCTCCTCGCTAACACGTGGCGTTCGATTTCATGTATTTTTGGTTTCTCCACTTCTGAGTTATACTCCCAAGCATGTTGATGGGTTCGCTCGCTATAATTGTTGTATGGGTCGCTCTTGACTGGCTGATACGCTCGGCTTTTGCGCGGAGCGTGCAGGCTCTGCCAAACGTGCCTCGTAGTAGATTGCAGATTGTGGAGCAAGCAATCCGGTTGGCGTTGCTCGGGCTCGTGATCTTTTCCTTTTGCGATCTTTTGGGCTATGCACCGCAAGACCTGTGGACCGTATTCTCCACAATTCTTGGATTGATTGCGGTCGCCTTGTTCGCTTTCTGGAGTATTCTCAGTAGTTTCACCTGCGGACTGATGCTGGCTGTCTCGCGGCCTTTCAATGTTGGCGATACCATAGAGGTGTTTGATCCGAGTGCTACCGATAAGCCGGGGACGCGGGGAACCGTGGTAGAGATGAGCGCGTTGTTTACGGTTCTGCAGGATATCGCGCACCCTGAACAGCGCATGCATTTGCCGCATAATCAGGTGTTGCAGCGTGGAATC
This sequence comes from Deltaproteobacteria bacterium, assembly GCA_017302875.1. GTDB lineage: Bacteria > Bdellovibrionota_C > UBA2361 > UBA2361 > JAFLCA01 > JAFLCA01. The sequence goes on along the minus strand of JAFLCA010000017.1, from coordinate 4,374 downwards.
CGTGTGTTCCCACGTGCGCCGCAGAGCTAACGCTAAGCTCTGCAATTTCGCGATAACAGTAAATTAATAGCTAATTTTCTCTGGGTGTCGCTTTGCAGGCGCAGCAGCCCTGCGCTTTCTTTTGCGCGTGTTCGACCCAAGGATCTATGAACGTCGGATCCTCGTAGCGATCGTGATGGCGAACCCAGGACATATCGGGCGCCTCGCCTTCGTCCCGGCCCTTTGGTGTTATATCGAGGAGATGATACACGCCGAGGAACATGTCGAGGCCGCGCGCATACGTTGAGTACGTATGATAGATGCTGCCATCTGAGTCCTTCCTAAATACGCTCATGCCTGGAAGCTCGGAGATCGGATAGGGCCGCGATTCATAGTTGTAGATTGTCGAGTCCGACGCGAGCTCTTGCTCAGTGAAAGACACATTGAAGTCTTGGTTGAAGTCGCAATGGAGTGATGAGAACCAGGGGAAGGTCCATCCCATCCGTTTCCGAAAGGCAAGGAGCTTCTCGATTGGAGCACGCGAGATCGTCACCATCGTGACGTCGCGGTGGTGCAGGTGAATCACGGAAGGATTATAGTGATCCGCCACCAGGGAGCATGATTTGCAGCCTTGGGTCCACTCTGGGTCAAACATAAAGTGATATACCAGAAGCTGGCTTCGCCCATCGAAAAGTTCTGCGAAATTCACTTTGCCATTCGGGCCGTCGAAGACGTACTGCTTATCGATTTTGACCCACGGTAGCTCGCGTCGTTCCGCGCTCAGCGCATCGCGCTCTTTGGTGAAGGCCTTCTCTCGGGCTAGATGGGCCTTGCGAGCTTTAAGCCACGCTTCGCGCGAAACTATTGGATGAGCGTGCTTTAACTCCTTGGAGGTCGTCATTGGATTTATCTCCTTTAGAAGAAACGCAATTAATGGGATTTGCTCATTCGAAAAATTTTTCCAGATTGCTGAGGCACATATCCCAGCCTCCGCTGTGTTGCTGTCGCAGCTCCTCTGTTTCCAGCAGCTCATGCGTAAGAGTGAGTTCAGTTGACTCTCCGCGCTCGCGAAGCTCGACAGTTACGCGCGAGTTGGACACAATCTGACTGTTCCAGGTAAAGACGATCTTTTCTGGAGGGACTATTTCCAGGTACGAGCCGTGATGAGGACGGGAGCTGGAGGTGCAATCTGCGCCGCAGCCCTTATGCCCGTTCGGATCTGAACTAAAGATCATGGTGTTCTGATAGCTTCCGCCCACGCGAAAGTCGTTACTGACGATGGCCTTACCGTCCGGTGGCCGAAACCACTGGCTCATAAGTTCCGGCTTTGACCAGGCGGCGAATACTTTATCTCTTTTTGCCGGGATGACGCGTCGAATTACGAGCGTTGGTGGCGGATTTGTTTTTGTTTCCATGTGTTTCCTCTTGTAAATCTGCATTGCTAGCTAGAAATTTTTCGAGTGAGTCCAACTGCTGGTTCCAGTACCTTCCTAAGTCTTCGAGGAGATCTCTCACTTCGGCGAGGGGACTCAGCGTCGCTCGGCACGTGATGGTGCGCCCCGACTTAGTCTTTTTTAGAAAGTGCGCGCGCTCGAGCACCTGTAAATGTTTCGAAACTGCTGCCAGCGACATATCAAACGGCTTGGCGAGTTCGCTTACGGACGTTTCGCCCTGCGCGATTCGCGCGAGAATTGCGCGGCGCGTCGGGTCAGACAGTGCGTAAAGCGAGCGGTCTAAGGACGAAGAAGAATAATCAACCATATGGTTAACTATTCCAGCTTTCGGGGTGATTGTCAACCAAACGGTTGAATATAATTTTAGGCTGTCTTTATTGGGGCCGTCGCCTAGGGAAAACTCCCGAATCTATTCGCCGGCAAGCAACTTTACGTAGAAATCCCCGATACAATTCCTGCCATTAATATAGCAGGAGGACAAATGGAGTTAATTATTGAGAAAGCGCGGGATCCTAAGCTGGAGAGCGAGCTCCGCGCATTGTGGCTTGGTGGAGAAGGGCGGCTGGATCGCTTCATCGATCGGTGGGTCGGGGGAACCCGCAAGGTAATGCTGTCTACCGGCTGGGACGATCGCGATCCCGGTAAGCGTCGGGCGTATATAATTGTGAGCGAGGGAGCGGAAGAATTGGCTGAAGCATATCTACGCATTGAGGATATTGAGAGCCTCATCCCGGAGATAGACGAGTATATTCCTCCGGCCATGCGACGTGACGCGGCGTTTCAAGACGAGCCGGACGAACAGGAAGAGAAGTTTTTTGAGAAGCGTGACCGTTTGCTTGAAGCTGAGTGGAGCGAAGAATTCTACGAAACAACGTTCAGACTTGAAAATGCGGTTAAGCTGGCGCTTGGATATGTCCTTACCACGCATGGAGAGGTTACCTTCGATCCTCCTACGGAGATGCTTTTTGAGCAGATCGAAGAGCCCTCCACCAGTCCAGATGCCGTAATCGAGGTTAGGGCCCGGCAGATCGATGAAGCAAGCCGATCTTGTCGAAAGGAGAATTTAATCGCGATACGTGCGACGGCTGCGCAATAGTTATCTCACGCGAGGGTTACGGGTTGGAGGCGTGGGCAGAGTCTTGGCGACGAGGGTGAGCAGTAATTCTGACTGCTGTTTATCGGATTGTGAAATCCTCAAAGCAATCTTCGCTTAAATCCTCGTATATCTCTATTGCCTCAACTTGCGACAGCGGGGGACCTTGTTTCAACTTTACAAGCAGTTGGTCAACGGCCTCCTTTGATCCATGCAGTACTGCCTCAACGCTGCCGTCTTCGCAATTGCGCACCCATCCGAGAATTCCCTGTTGTAAGGCCGTTCGCCGCGTGAAGTTTCGAAATCCAACACCCTGGACCCGACCGCGTATGCAGACCTGAAGTTTCGAAATAGCGGACATAAGGAAGTCTCTTGCTCTGAGTAGTCTCTAATTGAGTCCTAATTACCAAACTCGACCCCGCTCATGCTAGAGAACAGTTTACTCGTGTCCACTTCCAAGCTATTTATCTAGCTTCGCAGGGACCTATCTTTATGTGGGGAGGGGCAACATCTCGTGAGGCGCATTTTTTTGGTGACGGCGAACGTGGCCTTGGTCGCAGCGCTTGTTACTTCGTTTACTTCCTGTAACGGATCTTCCTCTTCTGAAACTTTTCGCTCTCCCTCGGAAGTTCGAAGCAGTGATGGCAAGCTCGATGTGGAGCTTACCGTAGCTACTCAGAAGAATAACATCGGCGGATTGGAGTTCGTCTCTTCGGTCTATAACGGTGACTACGCGGCTCCGGCGCTGCGTGTGAAGCCAGGTGATGTTATCAATTTGCGTTTGCGTAATTTGAGCCAGCAGCAGCCCACCAACATTCACTACCACGGACTTGAAGTTTCTCCGCAGGGCAATTCTGACAATATCTTTGTGCAGGCTGAGCCTGATAACTGCTTTGACTATCAGATTCAGATTCCATCCTCGGAGCAGGGCGGAATGTACTGGTATCATTCGCACATGATGGGGCTCGCGGAGACGCAGGTGTTCAACGGGCTCTCCGGCGGATTAATGATCGATCAGATTCAGCAGACGCTGCCATTCCTCGCTGGAATGAAAGAGCGCATCATGATCTTGAAAGATGTGCAGGTATCCGACGATGGCACGGTTACCACACCTGATTACAGCAAGCCGACACTAAGAACTATAAATGGGGTGCGGCAGCCTAGCATCTCGATTCGTCCTGGAGAGACGCAGCTCTGGCGAGTAGGGAACGTCGGCGCCAATCTTTTCTATTACATTACGATCGAGGGCCACGAGATGGTGGAAGTTGCCCGCGATGGTGAGGTTCGAAATCGACCGGTGCGCAACACTTCGCTGGTGGTGCCTCCGGGAGCGCGTACTGAGTTCCTCGTAACTGGCGGAGCTCCTGGCACCTATAAGTTTAAAACCTTGGCGCTCGATACCGGCCCTGATGGAGACCCTACGCCAGAGGATGTGTTGGGAACTCTGGTTGTGAGCGGTGAAGCTGAAACGCCAATTACAATTCCCTCCACGTTAGTGGAGCAGAAGGACTTTCGTACGCTTCCCATTACGAATCGGCGTCGTATCGTATTTACGGAGAACAACGATGCGGGGCTGTTCTATATAAATGGACAGCTCTACAGCCCATCACGTGATGACGTGAAGGTTCCCCTCGGCGCGGTCGAAGAGTGGACACTCTTTAATGATACGCGGGAGCTGCATACGTTCCATATTCATCAGGGTGACTTCCAGTTGATTGAAATGGATGGGGTACCGCAGGAGTTCTTAGGGTATCAGGACACCGTCGATGTGCCGGTTGGGCGAACGGTCAAGATTATTATGCCGTTTATCAACCCACTCCAAGTGGGGCGATTCGTGTTTCATTGCCA
>JAFLCA010000169.1 GCA_017302875.1 Deltaproteobacteria bacterium | reverse complement strand
GAAGCGCTCCATGCCTTGAGTTTCCACCACCATGCCGATTCCGCCGGACACATTAGCCTTATCCAGGGCATTGTTGACCTCTGACACCGAGTCGACCTTCTTGCCATTCACGGAAAGAATAATATCGCCGCGCTGCACGCCGGAGCTCGCCGCCAGACCATCAGGGCTAACGTTCATCACTACAACGCCCGCGGATTTCTTGGTCCCTAGACGTTTTGCAATCTCTGGGGTGAGCGACTGTAACTGCATGCCCAAATTGTCCGCCGTGGTTTCTTCTTCCATGGATTGCTCTTCTTCAGCCCCCATTTGAGCTGGCTGCTCGCCGACTTTCAGAGAAACGGTTTTGCTCTCGCCATCTCGGAACAAAACCACATCGACCGTTTTGCCAGGCGCGAGATTCGCGACCAAATTGCGGAGTTGCGTGCTGTTCGTAACGCGCTCAGCTCCGATTTGCGTGATGATGTCACCTTGCTTGATCTCGGCCTTGTCAGCCGGGCTTCCGGGCTGCACATCTCCAACCAAAGCACCTTGCGTGCCGGTGAAATTAAAAGACTTTGCCATGCCCTCATTCAAGTTCTGGATTCCAACGCCCAACCAGCCGCGCACCACTTTGCCCGAACTAATAAGGCTTTTCATCACGCCTTTGACCATGTCGATGGGGATCGCAAAACCTATACCCATGTAGCCACCGCTGCGCGAAAAGATAGCAGTATTTATTCCAACTACTTCTCCGCTCAAGTTCACTAGCGGGCCGCCGCTGTTGCCGGGATTTATTGCGGCGTCAGTCTGAATGAAATCTTCGTACTGATTTCCGCCCATGATTGAGCGACCTTTTGCGCTGACAATCCCAGCCGTGATGGTGTTGTCGAGACCAAAAGGATTTCCGGCCGCAACCACCCATTCGCCAATCTTTAGCGACTGTGAATCACCAAGGCGGGCGGGCGTGAGACCCGAAGCCTTGACCTTAATCACCGCAAGGTCGGTTTTAGGATCCTTTCCGACCACTTCGGCTTTCAACGTTCTTCCATCTTGGAGACGAACGGTAAGTTCGTCGGCATGACCCACGACGTGGTTATTGGTAAGTATGTATCCATTGCTGTCAACGATGACGCCGGTGCCGAGACCGGACTGCGGCATCCCATCTCCGCCAAATCCTTGCTCGCCGCCAAAGAAGCGATCAAAGAAATCCTCTCCTAAAAATTCGCGCAATCCTTCCGGGCCTTGTGGAAGCTGACGGCCACCACGCTGTTGGCGTTTGACCGGTTTAACGTGTTCTACGGCGCTAACGTTTACAACGGAGGGAGTAATGATCCGAGCCGCTTCCTCGAATGCCACCGAAAGTCCGCGCGCGTACTGGCGAGACTCTTCCGGGGTCTGCGCGAAGGCTGTTGTCGCGATGGTGCTCGCGGCAATTAGAGGGAGGGCGGCCAAAGCGAGGCGGTTGGCTAGAAAATTCATAAACCGGTTCCTAATGTTCAAAACAAGTGCTCCGTTCCTAGGGGAATGAATAGTAAATTAGGCTACATAGTCAAGCAACACAAGCGCACGACTTCAGGAACTGACGCCGCGATAGGGGCAAGTATTCAGAATCCCTGAATGCTTGTTCCATAGCACCTGGATCGATTACCCTATCAATATGAACTTACGTAGTACGGCTTTGTCGGTTTGGCTCTTCCTCGCATCCACGGCGCATGCCGATATTCACCTGTGCGGTAACGTTTGGACGAACCGCGACTGCGCTGCCGAAGAAGAGGCCCGCTTAGAGGAGAAACCCTATCAAGCGCCCAATGAGACGCAACGTTTGGCGGATCGTAAGAAGTTCATGCTCAATGAGTTGGACCTGCGCCGACTTCGCGTGGCTCGCGAGTATAAGTTAAACGTTGAAATAGAGAGTGCACGGGAAGCCTGCACGTCAGCGAAGACCAGCTTGGCCGATTGTCAGAAGGCGGTAACAGAAGCGAATGAACAGCTTGATAAGAGGGTCACCGTTGCGAGCTTGAAGAACGTTGAGACGGTAAAGAAAGAGCAGTCACAAACTACCACCGTCGTTCAGGTGATTGATAACACCTATCTAGAGAAGAATCGGCGACGTCGTCATTTCGACTACGATCATGAGCACGGATTGCGTCACCCACACCCAAAAGGCGAAGCTCCTGCGCTCTCGAAGCCGGAGGATGTTACCGCGCCTGCGCCCGAAAAGCCCGTTCCGCCTCGCAAGCCTAAGACTCAGAAATATATAGTCGGAGTGGCCAAGGGCGTATCATAGATTCTGATTGGACGGGTATTTCGGCGGGGCGTCTAGCCACCGAAGAGGATGTCCCACACACTGCGCTTCCTACGCTTCTCGGAGGGAGCGCTTTCCTCTTGAGAATTTGGCTTCTCTGAGCGTGGCTCATCGGACGCATAGCGGCTGTGCACTCCGCAATACTCTCGCGGTTCCGTCCCGCGCACGAATACTTCCTTTACGACTTGTGAATTCGGGCAGTCTCTTGAGGCGAGATCTCCGCTAGCAGGATCGACGTCGACATATACGATGCCAGTGGGGGCGACGAAGGGATCATCACCTAAGAGCGGCTCAACGCATTTCATGTAGTTGCCCCATATTGGGGCAGCCGCTTTGCCGCCAGTCAGGCCGGTTTTGCTATTATCATCATACCCAACCCAGACCCCTGTGGTCAGTGTCGGTGTGAATCCAACGAACCATGCATCGCGGGTTTCATTTGAAGTTCCGGTCTTTCCGGCGGCCGGGCCGCGGTAACCCGTTCGTCTCACCGAAGCTCCTGTTCCGCGTTCAACAACACCTTGTAAGATGTTCGTCAGTACGTACACCGGATCTTCGTTTGCGACGCGCTCTTCTCGGATCGGTACTGAAACTAATTCTTCACCCTGAGTGTCCGCTGCGCTGAGAAAAATTCTCGGCTCGACGTACAGCCCACCGTTAGCAAGGGTGGCATAGGCAGCGGTCAAGTCGAGAAGCGTTGTGTCGAGAGCCCCCAGGGCGAGCGCCGGAACCGCCGGAACGTTTTGCGCAACGTGAAAGCGACGCAAGTTCTCAGCGATAGTTTTGATGCCAACTCGTTCGCTCACATAAATTGCCGGCATGTTAAGCGAATTTTCTAAAGCGTAGCGCAGCGTGACGTTACCGCGATATTCATGATCGTAGTTTTCCGGCTCCCAGATGTCGTCGGCCTTCATGGTGAGATGCTGTGGAGTATCGGAGAGAATGCTGGTCGCGGTTGCCACTTTGTAGGAGTTAAGCGCCGGATCGAGGGCAGTCAAATACAAGAAAGGTTTAATCGTCGATCCGATTTGGCGGCTTGCTTGGCTGACGTGATTAAACTGGCTCTCGGAGAAGTCGCGACCGCCGACCCAGGCGCGAATTTTCCCACTGTAGGGCTCGATCGAAACGAGGGCGGCCTGGAGAGGCGGCTGCTTTGCGCGTTTCAGCGAGGGAATTTCTTTTTCAAGAGTAGCAAGACCCGTCGTGAGAGCTTGCTCGGCGCATGCTTGTAAATCAGGGTTGAGTCCCGTGTGTACCGTCAGGCCGCTCAGCAGAGCCGCATCTATATTGAGCGTGCTATCGAGAGATTTCTTAAGTGCAGCGATGTAGTAGGGCGCGCTGCGCTTATGCTTTCCTTCTCGTGCGATGACTATCCTCGTACGTCGCGCAGCCTGGTACTGCTCAGGCGTGATCATCTTTAGTTCGAGCATTTTGGTGAGCACCAAATCACGACGTATGAGAGCGCGCTTGATATGTTTTCGCGGAGAGTAATACGAGGGGCCCTTGATGATTCCTGCTAATAGGGCTGCTTCAGGCAAGCTTATCTCATCGAGTTTTTTTCCGAAGTAGGTGCTGGCTGCTTCTGCGACGCCATGAATGGAAACCGCGCCTTCTTGGCCCAGATAGACTTCGTTCAAATAGCGCTCGAGGATCTGATCTTTACTTAGGCGTTGCTCGAGGCTAAGCGCCGCGAACAACTCCAAGAACTTGCGCTGCAAGGTGCGGGCTGACGTGAGGATGGCGTTTTTCGCCAATTGCTGAGTGATGGTGCTGCCGCCTTGTACCATCGCGCCCGCACGAACGTTGGTGATGATGGCGCGAAGGATGCCCGCGAGGTCGATGCCGAAATGATCGTAGAAGCGTTCGTCTTCAATTGCGAGTACGGCATTGATCAGCGTTTTGGGAATATCTTGCAGTTTTTTGTAGTTGCGGGCTTCTACCTCGCCGCTGCCGAGGGTGGCTAGGATGACCGGCTCGAGCTCGAACGAGTTTGCTGCATTCGACGAAAGCACTTGGAATGAGCCGTTTCCTGCAATCGTAGCATGTTGCGAGGGGTGCATTTTCCCGTCCATTCCCAAAAATTCGCGAGTAATGACATTTAGCTTCTCAGGCTGGAACGTAAACTCGCCCGGATGTTCGGGTTTGCCGGTAACTTCCAAGTAGTGGCGTTTGAGGAGCTGCTCGCGAATGATGGGAGGCTTAAGGGCGTGTTGCTTGCTAATGAGAAAGCTGTCGGAGTAGATAGCCGGGATTAGCCCCGAGGACTGCGGCGCGATGCGCTGGGCAACGCGCCGGTCGACGTAGTAGTAAGTTCCGCCAACAGCGCTCAAACCCAGAGCGGAAACGACCGCCAGGGCGATCCACCACTTCTTCTTGCTGCGAGTCTTTTTACGTCGAGTTTTTCTCAAAATGCCACTGCTTCGCCAAACGGGCCGATTGGGGGCCCTAAGTTCTTTAGATTGTTTAGGATTGTCCGGTATTTAGCAAGGAGACGCAACCGCACTTTAGTGCTATAAATTCGGGCTCCCGTCGGCTCCGCTCGAGAACGGTCCTGATGAAAGAAGAACCGTGCGATTCTGCGCGGAAATGGGGATACTAGAGCCAATACTCTCGGTAGTTCGGAATTAAAGATGTTCGCTAAATTGAAAGGAATAGTCGACGAAGTCGAGGCCAGTATGGTCACTCTCGACGTTAACGGAGTCGGCTATGAACTATTCTGCTCCGGCGGCTGCGTTTCGCAGCTTGAACGCGGGCGCGAGGCTTCGATAATTGTTTTTACGGATGTGAACGAAAATAGCATCCGTCTCTATGGGTTCGCTGATGCTCTGGAGAAACAAGTGTTTCTCTTGCTGACTACCGTGAAGGGAGTTGGTTCTCGCACCGCCATGGAGATTGTCTCGTGCGTGGACAAAGTGGAGCTCCTCCGCGCCATCGCTGCTCAGGACTTGAAGCGTTTGCAGTCGATAAAGGGCGTCGGCAAGAAGACTTCCGAGCGAATTGTCGTTGAACTCAAAGATCGAGTCGCCTCGTATGCCCTCGAGCGGCAGGAGAGCCGTCTCGTTATTGAGCGTAGTGCTTCGAATCCTTTTGACGAGGCGGGAGAAGCATTGCAGGCACTCGGATTCAGTAGCAAAGACGCCGAACGAGCAATCGCGGCGGTGCGAGGCAAGGGGCTGGGATCTCAAATCGATGCTTCGACGGTAGTAAAGGAAGCGTTGCGTCACATTTAAGGTATGAGTAACGAAAAGTCGCCGAAAAAAATTCTGCCCTCGCGCTCCGACGAGGATGTGCAGTCATGGGCGGGATTTGCCCAGGAGGCAGCAACGCAAGAGGAGGCGGAAGCAGAGGTTATTCTCACGTCGCTCCGTCCAAGCCAGTTTTCTGAATATGTCGGTCAAGAAAATATCAAAGAGAATCTTCTCATCGCTTGCAGTGCTGCGTCGCGTAGAAAAGAAGCGCTCGATCACATTTTGTTTCATGGCCCGCCTGGATTGGGGAAAACTTCCCTGGCGCGCATTATGGCACAGGAACTGGGTGTGGGATTCAAGTCGACCTCAGGCCCTGTCATCGAGCGTCCCGGAGATCTAGCGGCTATCCTCACTTCGCTGCAGGAACATGACGTCCTCTTTATCGACGAGATTCATCGTCTGTCGCGAGTAGTCGAAGAAATTTTGTACCCTGCCATGGAAGACTACCAGCTCGATATTTTGATCGGGCAGGGGCCGGCAGCAAAGTCTATCAAGATTGACGTGAAACCATTCACGCTCATAGGCGCGACAACGCGCACAGGACTCTTGACCTCTCCATTGCGCGATCGCTTTGGAATGGTGCTGCGGTTGGATTTTTATAGTGCTGAAGATCTCACCACCATCGTGAAGCGATCGGCGAAGATCTTGGGCTTGTCGATCGACCATGCGGCGGCGCAGGAGATCGGAAATCGCTCGCGTGGAACTCCTCGTATCGCCAATCGTATTTTGAAGCGTGTGCGCGATTTTGCGCAGGAACGCTCCGGGGGCGCGATTACCCTTGAAGTAGCGAAGTCTGCGCTTGAGCTCATGCAGGTCGATGCGTTCGGGCTCGATCGGATGGATAAGGTCATTTTGGAAACCATTGCGCAGAAATTTTCGGGCGGCCCGGTCGGCGTTGAGACCATTGCCGCTGCAATTGGCGAAGATAAAGACACCCTTGAAGATGTGTATGAGCCGTACCTTATTCAGCAAGGCTTTATCGCGCGTACGAAGCGAGGCCGAGAGATCACTGAATTAGGATACGAACGCTTGGGGCACCCTCCGCTCAAGAAGAACCAAGTAGCGATGAAATTTTAGCATTTGATTGGCGGTATGTTTTTATTGAAAATTTTGGCTTTTGTACCGCTGTTCTTTGCTTTCCCGAACCCAAATGTGAATTGGTCCGGTGGCGAGCACAACGCCGTGCGCATTTCCGCGGATGGAAGGGACGAGATAATCAATCAGTGTATCCGCAGCGGACTCGAAGTACGGTACCGCTACGAAATGCGCATCTGTCGGCATCGTATCTTGTGGGCTGATTATTGTGGCGACGAACGCGTCGTAATCCGTTCCCTTAATTTTGATCCGATCAGTGAAAGTTACCGTGTGGTCATTGATCGCTTGGGCGATAAGGAGCCGGCTAAAGTTACCACCGCCACCTCGCTGGAGAAAGCTCTGGGTACCGTGACAACGCTGACCTCGCCGCCGCTTTCGAGTCTTGGTTTCAACTCGAGTGATTTTCCGCAGAATCGCAGTCCGTTTCTGGGAGTTCGAGTAATCGCCGATTGCAAGGGTGACTACAACGAAACGATTGCCAAGATTTCAAATTTTTTGACGTTGGGATTGGTCGATGTCGGCAGTTTCGACTCCGGCTGGGTCGCGTTCAGTTTAGCGCCGTGATTCTTACATTTCAGTCGGGTGCCTCGGCAAGGCGGCCTGTGAGCTAATGGTTACACGCAAGAAACGACTTTTACTTTGGTGGGGACGCAGCGGGATGGCGTTGCGCGTCACCGTCTTTTTGGCGCTGGCCTTTCTGCTTTCTTTGCTCGTGTATTGGCAACGCCCGCAAGAAGAGTCTCCGTATCTAGGCCGCAACGTACTGGTCTTTATTCTCGTAAACCTGAACATCGTCGTTCTCTGTGTTCTGGCGTTTCTGATTGGCCGCAATATCGTAAAGCTGATCTTCGATCGTCGCCGTAATATTTTAGGTTCGAAGCTTAAGCTGCGTTTAGTTACGGCCTTCGTCGGTCTCACGCTTATCCCGACCATCTTCCTCTTTCTGCTGGCAAGCGGACTTTTGAATCGCGCCATGGAAGGTTGGTTTAGTAGCCAAGTCGAAGCTTCCGTGTCTGGGGCGGTCGAGGTTGCCAAGTACCACTATGCCAGCATGAAAGAATCAGTTCTGGCGTCTGCCGAAAGCATTGCTCGCGAACTTGAGCACGGGCACTCCCTTTCAGACAAAGCTGCCTTGGAATCGTGGTTCGAAGATCAACGCAAAGCCGATCGCCTTTTTGGAATTAAGCTGGTCTCGCAAAGCCATCGAGTCATAATCGAGGTGCACAACGCTGCCGCAGTGATTCCAGCCTTTAGTGAACCAGATGCCAATGAGGAGGCCCTCGATAAAGCCATATCGCAGAATCCTTCCGTGCTGTTTGAGGAAAATGAGGCCAGTCAATTCGTGCGTGCCTATCTTCCGGTGCGCATGGAGGGCAAGAATCTGGTTCTAATCACCACGCTGCGCGTCAATCCGGATTTGTCGCAAGCGCTCTCGGGAGTGAACGATTCCTACAAAGAGTATGAGCAGTTGAAGCTCTTTAAGGCTCCTCTCAAATCCGGCTATCTCCTAACCCTGGCGATGATTACGGGCTTAATCCTGTTCAGCGCTATTTGGATCGGGTTTTATATCGCGCGCGAAATGGCAGTTCCCATTCAGAGGCTCGCCGAAGGTACTCGCGCGGTCGCGAGAGGGGATTACGACTTCCAGATTCGGGAACGCGGTGATGACGAGCTGGCCTTCCTGGTGAAATCATTTAATACGATGACTTCGGATTTACGTCAGTCGCGCAAAGAGGCACAACAACGACGACTTTACATCGAAACAATTCTAGCTAAT
>JAFLCA010000168.1 GCA_017302875.1 Deltaproteobacteria bacterium | reverse complement strand
GTCCACACCGCAACTGCTACCGACATCGAACAAACGTGCGTCGCTATTCTTTCGCGACTGACCACCACGACACTATCTCGCATCAAGCTGCACCTAGCGAACGAGCTTGCCGTAGAAGACGATCGTAAAGCTGAATCCGCCGCTCTCCACAGGGATCTAAGCGCTCGAGGAGCATCAAAAGCGGAGCGTTCCGCAATCTTCACAGCACAAAAGGAAAGATACGCAGCGACAGCCGCGAAAATCCAACGCGCGCTCTATGCCGACTACGCTAAGCTAGAGTTCCTCTGGTCAACCTTTGCCCCGACCTCATATTTTGAGCTCGCTCAACGCGGGCACTCTGTAAGCGATGCGCGCAGAATAAAATTCATTTACTCAATTGGGCACGACGGAATCCCCCTGCTCTCCCCGGAACTACCATCCAAACTACGAGATCGGCGTGAAACCCACTCGCAGCAGTTAAGCGGACGCAATATGTTTGCGGGTGGCGAGCTTGTGCTTGCCCAGCACGATCAACTCTTTCATAGCATTGGAGCTTGGCGCGGGTTTGACACATGGCTTCGAGGGCAAACGGAGCCCCTTCCCTGGTCCGCGCGTGAGCTGAATAATTCGACCGGCCACTACCTCGTGCTGTCCGACACACTCGCGTACGCAAGCGCGATCTTATATCCAGCACTGGAAAAAGTTGGAATTGCTACCGACCGTTGTGAAACGGTGGATCGTCTATTGCCCGGCCTACGCATTCGCGGCGCAGGTTTGTATCGATTCACGTAAATGAATTATGCGCGCGCTCGCGTGATGGATTGAACGATCCGGCGCGTTGCCGCAGTTACAGCAGCCCAGTCCTGACGCTCAATATTCTCCGCAGTAGCCAGCCCCGACCCGATTCCTACCGCAGAGGCTCCGGCTTTAAACCAGGTTCGCAACTCCTCTTCTTCGGTTCCGATTCCACCGGTTACCACCGCAGACAACCAAGGCATCGGACCGCGCAGCGCTTTGAGAAAATTCGGACCACCCAATTCACGCGCCGGAAAAATCTTTACGAACTCACAGCCGAGCTCCTCTGCATTGGAAATTTCAGTGGCACTCGCACACCCAGGTATATAGGCGATCTTGCGGCGATTACAGAGCTTCGCAACTTCGGGATTAAAACTTGGGCTGACGACGAAATCGGCCCCATGCTGAATAAAGAGGGCGGCCGTATGTGGATCAACAATCGATCCAATCCCCAGCATCAATCGAGGATGATCTCTGCGCGCCGCCTCAACAAGCTCTTTGAACGTACTGAAAGCGGAATCCCCGCGATTCGTAAATTCAAACACGTCGGCCCCACCCTCGGCGCAGGCATGCATAACTGATTTCGAAACGGAGACATCGTCGTGATAGAAAATCGGCAAAAAGCCGGAACGCTGCAAGCTCGTAAGAACATCGAGGCGATTAAAGCGGCTCATTAAGCATCCTCCTCAGCGTTTGCGCTAGCTAGACCCGGTATACTATCAGGATCACCCGAAGTGTCCAGCTCGGCATCTTCTACAGCTCCGCTATAGAAGAAACTAGCGCCCTGTTCCGCCCCGCCGGCCAGAGTACGGAAAGAATCAAAAAGTTCTCGACCACACCCCTCACGAGCTGATTCGAGCGAGGGAGACGCCGCGCGACGACGAGAGAACTCAGCCATCGATACGCGTGCCTCAAGTTTCCCTCTCTGCGTATCCACGACCAAGATATCTCCATTCTGAACAAGTGAAAGCAGACCGCCCGCCATGCACTCAGGAGTGACATGAATAGCAGCGGGCACCTTGCCAGAGGCTCCGGACATTCTACCATCCGTAACCAATGCAACATGGAAACCGCGCTCTTGAAGCAGCGCCAGCGGTGGCGTCAGCTTATGCAACTCCGGCATGCCGCGCGCACGCGGACCTTGGAATCGCACGACCGCCACAAAGTCTCGATCCAACTCTCCACGCGAAAAGGCGCGTAGAACTTCCTCCTGGCTGTCAAAAACAAGCGCAGGCGCCTCAACCACGCGATGCTCATCCTTCAACGAAGAAGTCTTCACGATTGCGCGTCCTAAATTTCCCTCAAGCAGCTTCAATCCACCGTCCCGAGCAAACGGCTGCTCGACAGTCGAAATAATCGAAGCGTCACGACTTGCCTCGGGCGCTGCACGCCAAGCAAGCGATGAATTTTGCAAGTGAGGCTCCTCCGCATAGCGGAGCAGCCCACCCTCCCCCGCCACGGTCTGCGCATCAGAGTGCAACAACCCAGCTTGCAGCAATTCGCGCATCACGAGAGCGACACCGCCGGCAGACTGGAAGTCATTAATGTCGGCTTTGCCGTTAGGATAGATTCGAGCCAGCGTCGGAATGACAATCGAAAGCTCGCTAAAATCATTCCACGTAATTTTAATGCCTGCCGCATGCGCAATCGCGACCAAATGCATGGTGTGATTCGTCGACCCCCCAGTGGCCAAGAGCCCGATAATGGCATTTACGATGGATTTCTCATCAACAACTCGTCCGAGCGGCGTGTATTGCTTGCCGTGGTAGGTCATCTCAGCAACTCTCTTCGCAGCCTGGGCGGTTAACGCATCGCGCAGCTCAGAGTCAGGATTTACGAAGGCCGCCCCCGGCAGATGCAATCCCATAAACTCCATGAGCATCTGATTGCTATTGGCAGTTCCGTAGAATGTGCATGTGCCCGCTGAGTGAAAGCACTTAAGCTCACTGGCGAGTAATTCCTCTTTGCTGATTTTTCCAGCAGCATACTGCTCACGAACTTTCGATTTCTCCGACTGCGACGAAGCGGTACGCATCGGGCCAGCGGGAACAAATATCGTCGGAAGATGGCCGAACGAAAGAGCTCCAATCAGCAATCCTGGGACTATCTTGTCACACACACCCAGGCAGAGAGCTGCATCGAACACTTCATGCGAAAGAGCTACCGCAGTGCTCATCGCGATCACATCGCGACTAAAAAGCGAAAGCTCCATTCCGGCACGGCCTTGGGTAATTCCGTCGCACATGGCCGGCACACCTCCCGCCACCTGAGCGACGGCACCCACTTCACGAGCTGCCTGCTTAATAACAGCCGGGAATCTCTCGAAGGGCTGATGCGCGGACAGCATGTCGTTGTATGAAGTAACGATGGCGATGTTCGACGCTTGCGCCGTTTGCAAGCTTGTCTTGTCGGAGTCCGGCGCTGCGGCAACCGTGTGGGCTAGATTGGCGCAGCCAAGTGCCGTTCGTGGCATCGCACGGCTAGCAGCCGCGTTAATGCGTGCCAGGTACTTCGTACGACTGGCTTCGCTACGCGATTGAATTCGTTCGGTTATTCGCGCTATTTTCGAATGGATTGGCTTCACTCTTTCCTCTTTTTGATAGCAGAGTGTATCACGTCTCGAAATATTGAGGAAATTCAGCAGGCTCCATCATAGAGCCCAGCAATCGCTGCATAAAACACAGCATCGTGATACAATCCCCATCTCTTATTATGGACAAAATGAGCTATGGCGCCGCTTTCTCAAAAAGAACTCGAAGAGAGGATTGTTGATTTGGAATCCAGGATTTCCTTCATGCAAGTCACGCTGGATGAATTAAATTCGGTCATCACAGAGCAACACAGTCAGATAGAGGATCTCAGCAAACGTTTTCATGATATCGAAACTGCCGCGAAGGAATCGCTCGTCGAAAAAGATCAGTCAACCAAACCTCCGCACTACTAGTACTTTCTGCTGCCCCATTCCGCAGTCCGTAGCTTCACTAACATAATAGAAAAGTCCCCCTGCTTTCAGTGGCTTGCCTGCCCTTAGCTAAAGCACCGAGCGAAGTTGCCGACCCTACTAAGGAGGCACAAGCTCATGTCAAAAATCTCCTCCATCGCCCTTGAGAGCATTCACCGTAATTTAGAGCGGGCCGCTCAGCACTCGCACGATGTGATATCTGCATTTGCGGGAAACGGCAGCGAACCAACGGATGCGCTCATCGCTCTGTTCCAGGATCTGCATGCGGTTCGTGCTTCCACCAAGCTGATCAAAGCCGACCTGAAACTAGACCGAACCGTGCTAGATATTTTGGCCTGAGATCCGGGGTAAGCACTCCGAAGGACTATCCTTTCCGAGCCATATTTCCGCGTTAAGCTAAGCCTTTAAAAGTCCGATCTACCTGCAAGAGCATGGACTTTGAAATTGAAAATCCGCATCCGCCGCAGGCTACGCCTGAAAGCTCCAAAACCGAGCTCAATAGAGCCAAACTTCGTCCGCAAGTTTCCGCAACGACACCAGCCGATGCGCCGAAGTTTCCCGTGTGGCGCGCTGCAAGATGGCTCGCCCGCGCTTGTCTTTATATTGGACTAGCTCTTTACGTCGGTGGGAAATATTACGTCGCAAAATTTGACGATAAATTAGATATCGATCGAAACGTACGAAGAGATCCTACCCAAGAGCCGTTGCGCAAAACTCCCTTCCCGTTCGAGTACGGAGGCCACCATTATCAGATTCAGCCAGTAGCGGCGTATGACATTAGCGGCCTCGTCGTAAGCCGCAATAATATTTCCAGCGTGTTTGACGCATACCACACGAAAGACTCAGTCGACTTTCGTGACATCTGCTTGGTGTGGGGCTCCAACGTCGGATCAGGGGTATTTCGAAAATTCAAGTTCTGGAGCATGCCCTGGTCTTGTCACTATCAGACCGAAGATCGCGCAGCGCTTGATTCCTTTAACGAGTCTCAGATTTCCAACAACCATCTCCTGAGCGCCGATCCTGCCATCCGAGAAAAGATATCGAAAATGGAAATTGGAGATCAGGTGCGCCTGCAAGGATTTCTCATAAACTATTGGCCGCAGGAAGCCTCCGAACTCGCTCGCCGTACGAGCACTACCCGAGACGACAGAGGCAACGGCGCCTGCGAAGTGCTGTGGGTAGAACATGCGGAATTTCTTCGCCGCGGCGGAACAAATTGGCATTTACTTGAAACGGTTGGCGGCTGGCTCTTGGTAACAGCCGCCGCTTTGAGCGCCGCTCTCTTCTTCCTCACACCGCTTGGTGAATACCGAAAGTTTCGGGACTAGAGAACTTATTGTTCAATTATTTTCCATTCTCCCTGCTGCACTTGCATGAGGAGAGAGGGCCGCGCTGATATTCGGTTCGGACCAAAAGAGAACTCCCCCGCAGCACCGACGAACTGTAGAGACGAAAGCTCCCGCACCAGACAGTCTCGATCGGCAGCTCCATTTTTAGAACACACCTTCGCGGCACGCCCTAATGCCAGCATATCATCATAGGCGTATGCTGCATCAGGACGTGGCTCATCACCGAATCGACGCATGTACGCGTCACGAAACGCTTGATACTCGGGACGCTTCTCGCTTTCCACGAACCCGAACCACGTCGATACCGCATGCTGACGTTCGAAGATTTCGCGCATAGCCGCAGTATCAGCCGCAGGCAGAAAAGGCGCCAACACGTAGTAGACAGGAATCGTCGTCACGCCCAATTCCGTCAATTGCTTCGCCAGCACATGAGTATCTCGCCAAGCACAAACAACGAGAGCATCTGGTTTGAATTTCACACTGCGCAGCAGTAACGACTTAAGATCGGGCGTCCCGGATTGAAATTCCTCGACTGCGAGCAGCTTGATACCGAGCTTGGTCGCACGCTTCGAAAACTCCTTCTCGTGGACGTCGCAAACTTCCCCGTCATCACCGAGGTAGACTACCTGCTTGTCACCTTTGCCGGCAGCATAGTTTGCGAGTCGCTCCGCGTCCCGCTCCATATCGAGATAATCTCGAAAAAAATAGGGACTCATGCTGGCAATACTTCGCAGCGACGCTTCGTAGATCATAATCTTGCCCTGCGCAGCAACGATCGGCGCAATAGCGTGTGTCACATGCGTGAACGCGGAGAAGATAACATCAACCTTGTCGACCGAAAGCAGCTTTCGCACCCCCTGCACGGCAGTCTTGGCGTCTGCGGCATTATCCTCAAAAATTAGTTTGAGGAGTTCTTTGCCATCCGCTTCACGGTTGGCTTGCTCAACCCCGAGCATTAACCCTCGCTGCTCCGCCTCTCCGATGAAAGCGAATTTTCCGGACAGCGCCAAGGTCGCCCCTATCTTCAACACCTCGGGAGAGCCCTCGGAGAATGCGGTCGAAGCAGCGCCAAGCAGAAAGGCCAAACTCAAAACGAAGCGGCGCATTCAAAAACTCCAGAAAATAAAGGGATGAGAGCCCAGCAATACCATAGGGAGGAACTAGCTTCAAATGGAACTAAAGGAACAGCGCTACAGGCCTTAGGTTGGGCGCGCTGCCGTTGAGAGGTTGAGAGCCTGCTCGGCAAACTGTTTAGGCGCCGAAACATTTCGAAAATCAATCTTAGTTTCGCCTGTACTGGCGATTACGATGGTGCCGAAATTCATCAGCGAACCGAGAATGTTCTGCTTGAAGCCAACCCCTGCAACTTTGGAATGTGGGATCTCGTAAACCGTACGCCGAAATAGTCCCGTCTTCATGAGCAGACGATTCGAAGTTACCGAGAACTCCGATGCAAAATATTGCACACAGGCTTGAAGGAACTTAATGACAGGGAACAAAAACACAATGCCGCAGGCCAAGGGGGAATCAAGCAATTGCATCTGCTGCAACAGAATCCCTGCTACAACAAACAGCGCGACGGGAATCACGAAAATGATCCAATGCCGGTGAGCCTTGTACACAAGCTGCTCACCGGGCTCCAAAGTATGCTCAACAAATCCCATGTCACCGTCCTAGGCTGCGACTTTAGCTTCCTCGTAGATGCGCTCGGGATATCGGCGAATGTCCCAGACAAGTCCGACCGCAGACAGCGCCTTAAGGATATAATGCGAGATATCAATCTCCCACCAGTACATTCCCTGCTGCTCAGAACCGGGGTAACGGTGGTGATTGTTATGCCAACCTTCACCAAGCGTGATGAGTGCGAGGATGAGGTTGTTGCGACTCGTATCCGTAGTCTTAAATCGACGCTTCCCGATCAAATGCGTAAAGGAATTGATACAGAAGGTACCGTGATAGAGCAGTACAGTGCTAATAAAGAACCCCCATACCAGCATCTGCATTCCATTGGTGTGAAGTCCCGGGTAAGCGACTTCAAGCCAGGCTCCAAGGAAGTAAGTTCCTACTCCTAATAGAATCGGCGGAATCAAATTATACTGGTCGACTAATCTCAATTCCGGGAACGCCAACAAATCTTTCACCAGCTCCAAGCGCGGCTTGATAAACTGAGAGCTGAGCACCCAGCCCACATGCGCGTAGTAGATGCCGCTGATCACTGGGGAGTGAATATCTTCCGGCATATCCGAATGGCGATGATGATGACGGTGATGCGAGGCCCACCAAATCGGCCCCTTCTGCGCAGAAGACGCGCCAAGCACTGCCAAGCAAAACTGAAATGGTCGGCTAGTCTTGTAGGTGCGGTGCGAGAAATAACGATGATACCCACCCGTGATCGCAAACATGCGAATGACGTACAAGAAAAGACAGACTGCAATGGCAACCGGGCTTACGCCGGTCCAAAAAGCCAGTAGCGTTGCGGCGTGAACAGCCCAAAACACAAACTGCTTTAATACATTTTCGAGAGCCGGTTTATCTTCCGGCGTCGCATCACCCATGAACATAGCGTTAGTATCCTTTTGAAACTCAGAGACGGCTACATACTACACGAAAAAGGCACACCCGTCTCGTAAGCACCTTTGGAAGCTTTTACCACTGAAATCACTCAGTATTTCTGCTTTTATTAGGGCCTATACTAGTAGAAATGGGTGCGTTTGGGAAATGAGGCATTCTGCGCACCAGAAAAGAAGAGAGGGCATTTACCACGAGACGATTAAAAATCGTCTGACCTTCGACAAAGCTCGGCGGGGATGGTCGGACAGGACGAGCTGACTCGTCTGTCTGCCGACCATCCCCGTTCGAGCAACATATTCAAGCCACACTTCCTTTCACGAACGGCGCCTCACTTCTTCCCTGCGTCCGCTGCGGGCTTGGCCTCCTTGGGAGCCTTGGCGGCCTTGGGCGGCTTCGGCGCTTTGGGCTGAGCCGGACCGAGGCCGAACAGAACACGCCAGATCGAGCGACTCGCAATGGCCTGGGCCGTGGTCGCCGCGGCTTGAGCTGCACTGGCGGCGGCTTGGGCTTCGGCGATCTTGCCTTCGAGCTCCTGCTTGAGGGCGGCGATGCGCTTGTCTCCTTCGTTGAGTCCGACGCGCAGACCGGCGGCGACCAAGACAGCATCTCGAGCACGCGCGAACTTGGCCTCATCGCCACCAGTGATCTTCAAGATCACCGGAGTCAGCGCTAGGGCAAGCTTCTCCCCCGTCAGGCGCTGATGCTTGGCGGGGAGCAACGCGCCGAGAACAGCGGTTGCATCGCTTCCACAGGTCTCAGCCAGAGCTGA
>JAFLCA010000167.1 GCA_017302875.1 Deltaproteobacteria bacterium | reverse complement strand
CGTTTCGCGGCTTATCGGCGCACCTCCGGGGTATGTGGGATATGACGAGGGCGGGCAGCTCACTGATTTAGTGCGCAAGCATCCGCATGCCGTGCTATTACTCGACGAAATCGAGAAAGCCCATGAAGACATATACAACATCTTGTTGCAGGTGATGGATGACGCGCTGCTGACAGACTCCCATGGAAAGAAAGCCGACTTCCGGAATGTCATTCTGATCATGACAACCAACGCCGGATCCGAAAAATCCGCCGCGATAGGGTTCGGTGAATCCCAAGCTGACGGAAATCGCGAGAAAGCAATCAAGCGGCTATTTAGGCCGGAGTTTAGGAACCGATTGGATGAGACTGTCTATTTCAATCCCCTCCCGATTGAGATCATCGCTTTGATAGTCGATAAGTTTGTGCGTGAACTTGAAAAGCAGCTGCGGGTACGCGGCGTGAAGATTTCGCTTACCGGGGAAGCTCGCACGTGGCTCGCGCGAAAAGGTTTCGATCCGCTGCTGGGAGCACGTCCGATGGCCAGACTTATCCAGAAGGAAATTAAGGATAAACTTGCCGACGAAATTCTATTTGGGCGGCTCAAGAAGGGCGGAGAGATCCAAATTACCTTGGAAGATGACCATATCAGCATCGGGTATCCGAAGGTGCTTGTTCCTGCCTAACTAGAGCGACCAATCGATTGGTGTTTTGCCCTGCTGCTCGAGGATTTGATTGGTCTTTGAGAAATGCTTACATCCCAGAAACCCACGGTGAGCTGAGAGTGGCGAGGGGTGAACAGTCTCAAGGACCGTGTGGCGTTTTCGATCGATCATAGCGCCTTTCTTTTGGGCGGAAGCCCCCCACAAGAGGAACACAATTCCCTCTTTTCGCTCATTGATTTCTCGAATAATCCGATCGGTGAAACGCTCCCAACCGATTCCACTATGAGACTGCGGCTTTCCCGACTCTACTGAGAGTGTGGCGTTGAGAAGTAAGACTCCTTGTCGGGCCCACTTCTCCAGGTAGCCATGCTTAGGGATCGGAATTCCGCAGTCGCTTTGCAGTTCCTTGAAGATGTTGACGAGCGATGGTGGCGCAGGCACCCCGGGCTTTACAGAAAAGCAAAGCCCATGCGCTTGGCCCGGGCCATGGTAAGGATCCTGGCCGATAATAACTACTTTAACTTCCTCGAAGGGGGTGAACTGGAGGGCATTAAATATGTCGGAAAGTTTCGGATATATAACTTTTCCGGCCGCCCGCTCTGACTCCAAAAACGCAAGAATTGACTTGAAATACTCCGACTCACGTTCTCCCTGCAATACTTCCTTCCAAGTCAGGGTGGACGGCTGCTCTCTGGCGACAGTTTGATTTGGTTCCATTGCTGAAGAAGTATCTGAACTCGGCGCTAGGAAATCAAGCACAGGATGACTCGGACGTCTCGCTTGAAGATTAATAGGGTTTGGCTTCCTCAATTTCGTCGATCATTCTCACGTAGGAATCGTAACGTTGAGGTGCAATCTCCCCGCGCTCGAGGGCATCCTTGATGGCGCACTTCTGCTCACCAATATGCGAGCAATTGTCGAACTCGCATTCTGCAACACGTTCGATGAATTCTGGAAACGATTCGGCGACGCTCTGCTTGGAAAGGTGCTGCACGCCAAAATTCTGAATGCCGGGCAGGTCGATCACAAGGAGCGGCGCCGCGTCGTCGCGTTCATACATGTAACCGTATGCTTGCGTCGTGGTCTGCTTGCCTTGGCCGGTTCGTTCGCTCACTTCAGCGGTCTTGCGCTCCGTTCCAGGAATAAGTTGGTTGAGGATTGTGCTTTTCCCAACCCCTGAGATTCCGCCGAGAGCTACGATACGCAAATCCGGATCGCGCAGTGATTGTTCCAGGAGCTCGATATTCTTACCCGCTTTCGCACTCGTGTAGACAACCGGAATTCCGATACGTTCGTAGATATCGGAAAGTATCCGTGTCTCCTGATCTCCCAAATCAATTTTGTTTACCACCAAGGTGTAGGGGATGCTCTCGCATGCTGCCACCGTCATGATGCGATCGAGAAAGAAAGTGTTAAAGAGCTGGCCGACCGCGGTGACAATGAAGAGTTGATCTAAATTCGCCGCAATTTTTTTTGTCTCGTCTCGATAACTTCGTGCGAGGTAATTCTTGGCAGGCAAGATCTCGGTCACTACGGGATCCTCTTTTCGGTATCCATATATGACACTATCGCCCACGGTCAGATCGACCGCCTTTGAACTACTCTGCGCTTTAATCGTGGCTCCATTTTTATCTAGAAGATGGACGAAGCGCCGGCTGCTCCCGACTACTACCGCTTGACCTCCTAGCTTGGGGGCGCTCATTTTTCAGAAGCTGCGTTTGCTTGAGTGCTGGAACGAAACTCATCTCGGATCCCCGCGACATACTCGACCCCGCGTTTTCCCAGCTGTACCCAGTCGATATTCTTTCCGTACGTACTAATTCCCAGACTGAGCACGCTAAAGAGAACGGGCGCTACGATGACGGCAACAACCCCGCTGGACTCAATGCCCGGGAGGATCTTTACGATGAGCCAAAAAATAGCGGCGTTTGAAAGTATCAATAGAAGGGCCTGGCTCGAGAAGGTGTTTGGAATAGAAAAAAACAAAGCAGCGTCCCATACGTGAGCATTTACGAAGGCGAGTGCTACCACCGCGCCGAGTGCTCCCAGTGGATTGGTTACACGCAGCCCCGGAATTAGTAGGGCCGTCAGACACATAGCTAATGTTTGGAGGACCCAAAAATTAATGTTAATAGATGAGAGATCCACTTGTTTCCCCAGGCTTAATGATTATCTAGAAGGTAATGCTGCTTGGATGGCTATCATTCCAAGTTTTGCTCTATTATACAAATGCTTAGATCTTAACAACGCCTAAGGATACGACCTTCTAGCAGCAGCGGAAAACACATGAAAGAATTATTTTCGCGCATTCGAACATATTCCCTTACTACGGCACCTCAAGTTCGCAGCAACGGACTTTGGCTGGCACCGGGGCTATTTTTTATTCTGATCGGCTTGGTGGCGCTTATCGCGCCGCGCCTTGTAATAATTGCCGTCGCTTCGGTCTTCTTCTTTATTGGTACGGTGGTATGCATTCTCGGCTGGAAACTCATGCAGTTGAAGAGTCGAGTTGAAAAAATGGCGCAGCAGTTTCAGGGACAGATTATCGTTCAGGGTGTTAACCTGCAGCCCGACGTTCAAGTTGAACCGGAGAGCGATCAAAAGAAGATCGTATTCCATTAAAAAAGCCCGTTGTTTTTAGCAACGGGCTTCCCACGATCCGAAGAATATTTCGAAGAACTGTTTATTGCGGAGCGTTCGGCATGGCCTTTTGAAGGGCTTTCATACTCTCTTCGAATTGCTTGAGCTGCTCGTTTTGCAACATCTGAGGATTCCTCATGCCCATGTCAGGTCGCGGCATGAATAGGGCCACCATGAAATTAAGAATAATAGCCAGCACAATGATGATGAGAGCTGAAACGGCTACATAGCCAACCTTGCGAGAGGAAGGGACGGAAGTCATCGGCTGCACGCCGACCAAAAATACGTAGATTGAATAAATACCACCTGCCAAACCTGCGAGCATCATGAAAGGGCCGGGCAGCAAAGCAAAGAGCCCAGCAACCCATGCCGGTGTCATCGAATATCCAACTAACTTGAAGGCGCTGACCTTATCTGTTTTGGCTTCGAACTTTGGCGCGAGTTGCTCAATGACAAGCGCTGCTACGTACACCATTACAAGTGACACTGCATATTGGATTACCTGAGAAACTAAAGTTCCAAAGAACGGAGCATGCCAGGTACCCACGAAGGGAATGGAGATGCCGATCACCGTCATCGCAATGAAACCGCACAAGGCCGGCACGACCGCGAGGATCATTAAATAATTTTGGTAGATGTCTTTGACGGTGGTGGGCTCTGCTTTGATAATTTCCCACGAGGCTGCGGGAGCTGTAATTATCTGCTTGGCGCGCTGGATAACGTTCATCACGAGCGCTTTCGGGTCTTTGGACGAGGCGTTGCCCGGGCCCTGCGAAAGGTTGATGTTTTCGGCTTGGTTCGACATACGATTCTCCAAAGGAAATGAATACTCTCAGCGGTTTACCGCTTCCAAGGCCTTTTTTCAAGGGAAATTGAGGCAGCAGCGTCTTGCTGCTTGCTGGTGATGTATAGTGGAGATGGAGCCTGTCGCTATACCAGAGCGTCGTCGCTGCCGGCGCCACCGATGACGATTTTGCCCTCGGCTTCGAGACGACGAACGATATCGACAATGCCTTGCTGCGCTTTCTCGACGTCTTTGAGTTTGACTGGACCGAGCGCTTCGAGATCCTCTTTGATCATCTGTGCTGCACGTTGCGATACGTTTCTGAACAGCAGATCCTTCAGTTCCGGGCTGGCTGTCTTTAGTGAGAGTACCAACTGATCACGCGGAACTTCCTTGAGAACCGTTTGCACGCCCTTGTCGTCTATCTTCTTACAATCTTCAAACGTGAACATGAGGTTCCTGATCTGCTCGGCGAGTTCAGGATACATTTCTTCGATTTCAGTGATAATGCGTTCTTCGTTGGTGCGATCCACGAAGTTCAAGATGTCTGCGGCGGCCTTTGGTCCACCAATTTCCTCTTCGTCGGCGAGCCCGTTTCCACGTAGCTGCGAGCGTAGTACTTCACGTACTTCATCGACTACGTCGCCCTTCACATTGTTGAGATTGGCGACTCGAACGAGAACATCGGTCTGGGCTTCTTCCGTCATCTTCTGAAGCACGGAAGCGGCCTGGTCGGGATTCATCTTGGTCATCAGGAACGCGACCGTTTGCGGATGTTCCGCAGCGATGAAGCCATTTAGGATTTTTTCTGGAACGTCGGAGATAATTGCGCTGATCGGCTCTTTCTTGGCTCCCGTGATGTATTCGAGGAGGCCTTCTCCAGCCTGATCTCCGAATGCAGTCGAGATAACGTCTTTGGCAAACTCGCGGCCGTCAACCAGCAAGGTGTTGCCCGCTTTCATCATGGTACGGAACTCGCGCGTGACGACCATCTGAGTTTCACGGTCGACTTCGGACACGGCCATAAAGGCACGACTGATACGCTTGACCTCTTGTTCATTGAGGTGCTGCAGCACTTCAGAAGCGACTTCCTTGCCGAGCGAGAGCAGCGTAAGAGCTGCTTTCTCTGTATTGTTTAGTTCACGTGCCATGGACGTACAAAACCGCCTAAATGATGACCTTTCCTTGGTTATCGAGTATTTTGATGATCGGGCTTAAGGTTAAGACTTAAAAAAGAATTTGCAGCGATAACCTATTGAAAAAGCTAGCATTATGCGCTGCGTAAAGTGCTTAAAGGTACTATGAAAGCTATGATAATGGCGGCCGGCCTCGGATCCCGCCTCGGCGCGTTAACCAAGAACCTACCGAAAGCCCTCATTCCGGTTGGCTCCGGCACGATGCTCGACCTGGTGGTCGAGAAGTTGAAGGCTGCCGGCGTCGATGAATTGATCATAAATCTGCATTATCGAGGCCAGCAGATTCGAGACCATGTAGCGCAAAAGAAATCCTACGGCCTGAGAGTTGAGTTCTCCGAGGAACCAGAGATTTTGGGTACCGGGGGCGGCTTACGAAAAGTCGAACACTTCTTCCGCTCCGAGAAGGAGTTTTTCGTTCACAACTGCGATGTGTACTCAGATCTGGATCTACGCGAAGTAGTAGCTGCACAGCGCGCTTCGTCAGCGATCGGAACTCTGGTGGTGCTGACGAGGGTGCAAAGCAGTTACCTTGTTTTCGATTCAAATCTTTCACTGATTGGTTGGGAGATGGCCAATGGCTCTGCGAGAGACTTTGCGCGCGAAGAGGTGCAGGCCAAGTCGTATTGCTACACCGGAATTCGCATGTATACTCCGGAGATTTTCGAGTACATGCGGCACGAACCTGCGCACTTCTCAGTCATTCCAACCTATATTAACGCAGTCCGTGCTGGAAAGCTGATCAAGGCGTTTCCCATCGATACTCATTACTGGATCGATATGGGGACACCGGACAATTTGAAAGAACTCGAAGCAAAGCTGAAGGGCTAGGCATTCGGAAAGTATTCTTTCCAACGTCGATCGACCAGCGCGCTGGTCTTCTCATCGCAAAAGAGCTCGGCTGGATAATTAGGTTTCATGCGGGCATCGATGACAATTGGGCCTTCGTACGCGATATGGTTACGGACGATGTGTTTCTGCGCGCAGGTAATATCCGCGCCGGGTTCAAATCGCGTGAACGTAGTCCACAGAAAATTAGATTGAGAACTCACCGCCTGCTCGGCGTTGTCCACGAGAACGACGAGCGGCCAAGCGGCAAAGCAGGGCAGCTTAGCTGCTACCTCTGCGAGCTGCGGATCGCTTGCGAATGAGGTGCCCTGAATGACGAGACAGCCTCGGCAGAACGGCCGAGCTTTCGTAATTTGCGGCGGCAGCTCTGAGTTCCAGGTGTTTGGCAGTTCCCGAATCGGATCTCCTACGCCAAGCAGCACGCCCTTGCTCCCTTCGTTCACTCGTGGACCGGTGTAATCGAGCGTATCCATCGAAAGGTTAGAAAAAATGTATAGATCACAGCGCGGATCAAAGCGTTCGAGTACGAACTCCAAGGTAGCTTTGAAGTTGTGGATATCCATGGGCCTATCCACGACCAGCAAAAATTTGGTGAGAGAGAGCTGACCTTCGCCCAAGATGCGAAATGCGGATGCCATTGCTTCGCGCTTGTAGCGTTGCTTTACAACCGCGGTTGCCAAGGAGTGGTATCCCGTTTCTCCGTACGACCACAGATCAGAAACCGCAGGCATGACGAGCGGAAACAGCGGGCTAAGTAGTTTCTGCAAATAGTCGCCGATAAAGAAGTCTTCCTGCTTGGGCTTACCGACCACGGTTGCGGTAAAGATGGCATCTCTGCGACGCAGTACTCCCTTGCAACGAAATACGGGGTAGTCATGTTTGAGTGAATAGTACCCGTAGTGATCGCCAAAGGGACCTTCCGGACGGCTCTCTGCGGGATCGACTTCTCCGACTAAAACAAACTCAGCGTTTGCAGCAACGTTTAGTGGTCCAAGCGGATTGCGCGACATCTCAAGGCGTTTACCTACGACGAGGGACGCGAGCAGTAGCTCGGGAACATTTTCAGGGAGAGGTGCAATAGCAGACAGAATCAAAGCCGGTGGTCCGCCAATGTGGACGTTGACAGGAAGTTTTTTACCAAGCGCTTTGGCCGCGGCGAGATGGAAGCCAGCGCCTTTACCGATTTGACAGTGAAACCCTGTCGAGTCGTCATCAAAGCGCTGCATACGGTACATTCCGAGATTCGGAATGTGCGTCTCGGGATGTTCCGTGTAAACCAAGGGAAGTGTAATGAAGGGGCCGCCGTCTTCCTCCCAGGTTGTGAGTAAGGGGAGTCGGGTGAGCCGGGCAGGTGTATCGATGTTCTCAGTCACTGCTCCGTGTGAGCGACGCTTCATGCCGACTTTGGCAAGGTCGGCTAAAAGCGACCGGTGCTGCCAAAGTTTTCCCAGCGAGGGAGGGAATAAAGTCTCGGGCAACCGTGCTGCCGCTTGCACAATTCGCTCGGGGCGTGGGCCAAAGGCTAAATCCATGCGGCGCTGCGTCCCAAATAGATTCGTGACGAGTGGAAATGCTGCGCCTTTGATGTTGGTAAAGAGGAGAGCCGGGCCGGCGCTGTCAATGACACGGCGATGGATCTCGGCTGCCTCCAAATAGGGGTCAACTTGCGTTGAAACTTCCACGATCTCCTTTTCCCGCCGCAGAATTTCGAGAAATTTTCGTAGATCTTCAATCATCAGCTAATTCCTGCTATAAGTGGGCGCACTCGTACCCTAGTCTACGCCGTCAAGGGAGGCAGGCTCAATGGCTCTCATCAAGTTTGATCAAGTATCCGAGCACATCGGAACTATAACTCTCAACGATCCGGACAATCTAAATGCGATGGGTGAGGCAATGGCTGCCGAATTCTCGGCATTGGTGGAGAAATTGCGTTCAGAGAAAAGTGATCTGCGTGCGCTCATCCTAACCGGTGCTGGCCGGGCCTTCTCTGCCGGCGGAAATTTGGCGATGCTCGAACAGAAACAGACCCTGTCCGGCGAAGAGAATCGCATGCTCATGCTCAAGTTCTATCACTCGTTCTTGAGCATCCTGTCGTTGAATGTCCCACTCGTGGCTGCAATTAATGGACATGCTATCGGGGCAGGTCTTTGTTTGGCGAGTGCTTGCGATATTCGAATTGGAGGAGAGCAGGCTAAGTTCGGAGTGACTTTCACCAAGCTTGGCCTACATCCGGGAATGGGTGGCACGTACTTTCTGCCGCGAATTTTGGGTTTTCCCGGAGCAGCGGAGCTCATGCTGACCGGCCGTATCATAGACTCAGCTGAAGCTTTGCGCTTAGGCTTGGTATCGAAAGTGGTGCCCAATGATCGCCTCGCACAGGAGGCGCTTGCCCTAGCGACGGAGATTGCCGGTTGCGGACCCGAATCCGTTCGTCAAG
>JAFLCA010000166.1 GCA_017302875.1 Deltaproteobacteria bacterium | reverse complement strand
GCCTGGACCGGCACGTGGGGGAAAGACGCTAATTTGAACCTCCCAAGACTCGTTCACTTCACTTTGCAGATTAGATCCCCACGCGGAAGCATCGAAACGTTTTCGACCTCGGTGCCGCTGCGCGCAAAACCGTAATGGAGGTTCCTTGCTCCCCACTTCCCAGAAGCTCCGCCACCGCTCGAAAATAGGCGTCCCTGCAAGAATCGGCCTTCTCAAGTAACACAATTGCAGCCTCAGGGAGCAGCTAAGCCAGCGCGTTTTTTCTAGGAAATTCGGAATATTGCGGGACATTCTCGGCAATGTAAGAATGTTTGAATATGCAAAGTGTCTTAAGCATAGACGCCAGCTGCGACCCCGCGGCTGCCGTGGTTGTGGGAGTTGAGGGCCGCCAAGCGGTGGTCCAAGAGATTCACCGCTTCACGCTGGGCGATACCTTTGGGAAACACAATGGTGTAGTCCCCACTTCTGATGCTAGTGCCGCCATTCCCGAACTCGCGAACAACGACACGGCTCTCGCGCTCTCTCAAGTTGAATCGTTCAAGAATGTGCTTGCGGCGATCAAGACCCCGTGGACTTCGTGCATCCTGCTTATCCCTCCGCATGACTACCACTCGCTTAACTTGGATTTGCCTTTTGCTAACCCCAAGGGACTGGACAAAATTGTCGGACTTGAGGTGCAAGATCTGCTTCCGTTTGATCTGCAAGAGTTCCTGCTACACTACCGGGCGCTCGGCGCACGCCCAGAGAGTAACAATGACATTCACGTTGGGCTCCTTCCGCGCGGAGTGATTGGCAATGCACTGAGCATCTGCAAAGCCGCAGGACTCGAGCCCTACATCGTTTCAACACCGGCGGCGATTCTGGGAGCTATTCCATACTTAAGCTCGCAAGAGATTCCCAAAAATTGCGGAATCATTTTGGCGCGCGATCCCTTTGTGTACGTGTCGATTATCGTCGATGGCAAAGCTTGCATGGATCGTGTCATTGACAAACGGAGCCTGGGGGCAAATCAAAACCAGGCCCTGCTGCGAGAATTACGCCTAAGTCTCGCCATGGCAGAGAACCGCTACGAGAACCCGGTTCAATGCCTTTACTCGCTCGGCTCCGATCTCCCCGCCGAACTTACGAGCGCTTTGCATATTCCTGTCGTCACGGTTCCCGTCCCGGAACTCGTCAAAGCGGCCGACAACTCTACGGCCATTGCCTGTTTTGCTTCCGTCTTTGCGCAAGACGTTCAGGCTCCACCGATTCTGACCAACTTTCGAATCAAGGAGTTCGGGTACAGCCCACAGCTTCGCGAGCTAATGCGCGGCGCGCGCTCACTTGTTCCGTACTTACTCGGCACCCTCTTGGTACTGCTGTTAACAGCTATCGGCATCTACTCCCTTCGCGAGCGTCGTATTTATCAAATGCGCAGCGCCATGGTGGATCAAATACGCGCGGCTATTCCCACCATGGAAGCCCCGCGCGGATCGGAGCTCGACGCATTGGAGGGAGAAAACCGACGTCTCGAGCAGCAACTATCGAATCTTGGATCACTCTCCGCACTGACCCCTTTGGATTACTTAAAGGAGATCACCGCTGATTTGCCTCTCTCTTCGGGCATTACCGTCACTCGCGTGAAGGTTGAAGGTAACAAAATGCGCGTAGAAGGGACCGCGCCGGACTACACGGCACTCGAAAAAATCGAGCGCGTTTTGAAGAAGAAGAAGAACGTGTACTGCCGCATTCGCAAGGACACCATGGCGAGCGTGCCGGGCAAACAAAATGTACGCGGCTTCAGTCTAGATATCCTTTTGTGCGAATGATCATGAAAACACTCGCGCTACAGCCTACCTACCGCATGCTCTTCGCAAAGTACCAGGCGCTTACAGCACGCGAAAAGGTCATCATCATCGTCGCCGCGATCGTAGCAGTCTTTATTCTGCTCTACCAAGTCTATGAGCCGATTCGCCGCATATTCACTCAACAGAAGGAACAGCTCAGCACCCTCGATGCTTCAATGAAAACGGTGGCGCCCGGCATTGAGCGTTACGTCAAATTGCGGGCACGCCGCGATGCAATCGAAGAAGAATACAAAGAGGTTGAGTTCAAGGAAGGCGCGCTATCCCATCTTGAAAATTTAGTGCGCAATAAAGCCGGCATCAGCTCCGGCTTTACCATCAAAGATAATCCGCCCAAGGAGTTCGGAGGCAATTACGAGCAAACGCTTTTCAATATCAAGTTCACCACCACGAACTTAGAAACGCTCGTGGCTTTTTTGAGTGAGCTTACCAACGGCGCGAAGCCGCTCGTGGTAAGCAAGATCGACATTCAACGCAGCAAATTCGCGGATCGTCTTGAGGTAGACGTGGACGCCAGCAGCATTCGACGATTGAAATAACCGTGCGCAAACTAGCCCGATATTCCCTAGCTTTACTCGCGCTTGGCGTTGTCCTCCTAGGGCTACTCCTGGCAGCGCTCTTTTTGGTAAACCCCGGCCGATATTCGGCCTACCTCGAACAGAGCATGGTGCGCAGCGCTCGAGATGCTGGGGTACTGCTGAGCTTTGGCAACTCACAGCTCTCGCTGAGCCAACTCCAAGCTCATCAGGTTAAGATCGCGATTCCCAGAAAGTTCCTATTCTTCGATGTAGACTCGATCAGCTTGCAGCCTGAATACCTTACGCTGTTGGGCCTTAAACCCCGCATGTCCCTTGAAGCAAAGCTTTATGAGGGGACGCTCAATGGAATAGGCCAATACTGGCTGCGCAGCGGAGAAGGCACTGGCTCGATCCGGGCGCAGGACATTAAGGTTGCCGAACACGCCCAGCTTTCAGGCCTGGGGTTACGCGACGGCACGCTGGCGCTTGAAGGACTGGACTTATCGTTTGACCCAAGCGGTTTGCGCTCTGGAAAGTTGCAGGTGCTTCTGCAGGGAGTTCAGAAGCCCCAGACGAGTTCTTTCCCCTTGCGCAGTTTTGGGCTACCCCTGGATCTCCAGCTACCCTCCTTCAGCGATCTAAACCTGTCGCTACGCGCTGACGTGCAACGCCCAAACATAGAAATTTCAGAGTTCGATTTGAGCTCTTCACTGGGCACGCTAAAAGCACGCGGGAAGCTGACCTTGGCCCCCAATGGCCAGCCAGGTAGCATAATCTTAGATGGAACTACGGAATTAACCTCGGAAGGCTTAGCCGCGCTTGGTCAATACCTACCCCTTTTGAGCGGCGGAAGCATTGACGAGACGACCTCCCGCTTTCGCTTCCTGCTTAAAGGCAGTCCGCAACTCCCATCACTTCGATTAACACGATTTTAGGACCACAAAGGAATGCCTAGCTGCGGAAAGCGCGGTTTGCTATTCTGCGGTTGAGAATTTGTTTTAAAGGACAACCCCTTCGTGTCTGCCTTCGGAATCACCTCTAGTTTAATGGTCGTGCTGTGCATGGGGGCTATTTTTGCCTCCGTTGTGCTGCTGAAGCGCAGGCTACTGAGCTCCACATCGAGCGGAAAGGAAACCCTACTGCTCCAGATTACCGAGACAACCGCAGCGGCTCGCGAATTGTTAAAATTCAAAGACAGCTACGCCGCCAAGGGTCAGCTTGAATATGTCGCAAACTTGCTTGGTGGGGCGCAGACCGACTTAGAGCGAGAGAAAGGCGCGCTCAAGGAGATCGAGAGCAAACTCGGAACAGCGCAAAAACTAGTCGAAGAGAAAGAAGGAAAACAGCAGGACATCAAGTCCGCCAAAATGGAGGACGAGCTTAAACTCCAGGAACTGCTTTCGAACTACGAAAATCTCTCTACCGAGGCAATCGCGCTGGAGCAGCGGCTGGCAGCCTCACTTAAAAATCTCGATAGCATGATGGACGAGATCGAGCTTACCCAAGATCAAAAGGGAGTCTTGCAGGAGATGTCGAATGCCCTCACGAATGCGGGCGCACGCTTACGAGACCTACTAACGGAATACGAACAAGTGCATCAGCGGCTTGAAGCGCTGCGCCAACAACACGTCGATCTAGAAGACGAGTATACCAAGCTG
Organism: Deltaproteobacteria bacterium; assembly: GCA_017302875.1. GTDB lineage: Bacteria > Bdellovibrionota_C > UBA2361 > UBA2361 > JAFLCA01 > JAFLCA01. The sequence continues at coordinate 4,562 of JAFLCA010000166.1, read as the reverse complement.
GTCGAGCAGCAACTCGGGGACTGATACGCTTATCGCCACAATATCGGCGCAGGCCGCTCACTTACTCAATCGATTCAATACATTAAGGCCCAGGGCTCATTTGCCTAGGATCTCCTTTTGGTGTACATTTAGTCCTCGCAATCGGCCCCTATTTTAGTGAGCAGCACATGGCGAAGCCACCAAAACTTCCCAAAAACGTCAGTGAGTCCTACCTGAATCAAATTACGGTGCTGAAAACGCTCTCGCGCGAACCGGTTGCCGCAATCAATAATCCTCGCCCCTATCAGTTGGCAGAAATTGCTGAGCTGAGCGGTTTACGAGATGAACGCGAAGTTCAGAGATATCTTTTTATCCTGGAAGGACAGAAGTTGGTTTCGCCGCATCCAGCCGGCGACTTCACTTCTAAGACCTGGCAGATTACTCGCGATGGCATGCGCGCACTGAAAGTGATTCAGCGCTCGGCCGTTCAGTAGTTCACATTCCTGTAAAACAAGCCGCGTAGCGCCCGTCGATGAAGCAGTCGCGATGCGACCACTGCTTTGCCACCTGCGCTTCAATTTTCACGCCACTTGGCCCGCTGCCGGTTGACTCCCAAACCGTCAACACAGGCTGCGTGGGATTACTATCATCGACATTAAACCAGTATGTCCGTGGCGCGACCGCAGCAAACGAGACCGCAAAGCCGGTCACCTGTACGCACTCCGGAATAAATGAAGTGTTCGCGTCTTCCGCAACAAAGGGAGCGCTGACGTGAGAGATCTCCATGGAATGCGTTCCTGACGGAGCCTGCAGAGACTGCCCCTCAAACCGCCCATCGAATTTAAAGATGTAATTACTCCCAAAACATTGAGTCGATGCACCACGAAAGGTTGCCAGCTCTGACGCAGGCAGTACGGGCCCCGTATAGGCCTTGCTTGAAGCGCACGACGCCAAGATCGAACAACACAGAACCGCCAACAGTCGTCTCAAATCACCTCTCCTTGCTGAGCCTTCGTACCCACTCGACTTCATGTCTTGTGCCAATCACAAGCGGCGAGCGCTGGTGAATATCTTCCGGAATGAGATCCAAAATATCACGAATTCCATCCGTGGCAGCTCCCCCGGCTTGTTCGGCAATGAACGCGAGAGGAATAGCTTCATAGAGCAATCTGAGTTTTCCGCTCTTATTCTTCTTGTCAGCCGGATACAAGAAAATCCCGCCGCTCTTTAAGTTGCGATCGAAATCAGCAACCAGAGATCCCACGTAACGCGCGCTGTAAGGAGTCTGAAGATCCTTATCCTCTCGCTTCATCGCTTGCACGAACTCGCTAATGGGAGGGCTCCATTGCCCCGCATTCCCCTCGTTGATGCTATAAGTTCTGCCTCGCGCGGGGCTCTGAATTTTTTCCTCCGTCAGAATGAACTCCCCGATGGAGGGATCGAGTGTAAAACCATGCACCCCCGCGCCGACTGAATATACGAAGGCAGTCTTAGCGCCATAAATCGCGTATCCTGCGGCGACGAGCGCACGGCCCGGCTGCATGAAATCCTCAACGCTCGCTGGCCGCCCCTGTTCGCGCTTCTTCCAGATCGCGAAGATGGTTCCTACTGGAATGTTCGATCCCAAGTTGCTCGAGCCATCAAGGGGGTCGAAGGCTACCACATACTTTCCGCTTTCTCGCCCCTCTGATGCGGTGACTACGGTGTCTCGCTCTTCCGAAACCAGCATTCCGAAGTGCCCCGACGAGCCGAGCAGCTCAATCAAGGTCCGGTCTGACTCCTGATCTAAAATCTGCACGGACTCCCCCTGCACATTGGTGGTTCCCGTATAGCCTTGCAGGCCCTTGAACCCGGCAGTAGCGACAAGTTGACTGATTATTTTAACGCCAAACGCGATCGAATTAAGGAGATCCGTCAACTCACCGCTGGCGTGAGGATGTTTTCTTTCCTGCTGGCGGATGAATCGAGTGAGATTGAGAGTTGGGATCATATGCGCCTTGCCGAAGAATCAACAAAACCACGGACCCCCGATTTGTAACATAGCAAAGCTCGCAGACCCAGCGAAAAAGGCCGCTACGCACCCGAGTCTGTGGCAAAACGGCGCTGCGTGGAAGCTTTCGGTGAGACCGGAATATCGACGACAAAACGAGCGCCGCGCGGCTTGCTGTCAAATACGCGAATCTGACCCTGATGATCGGAGACGATCGAGGTGACGATAGCGAGTCCGAGCCCGCTCCCGCCAGACTTCGTCGTAAAGTACGGTTCAAATACGCGCACCTTATCAGCCGCCGGAATGCCCGGCCCGTTATCACTAACCTCAACGCTGACCGTCTTGGCGGCATTGTCATAAGAAGTCTTAATGACTATACGCGCACCACCTCGCGAATCCGCGCCCGGATCGCGAACCAAGGCGGCAATGGCATTATCAATTAAATTTATCATCATGCGCCGTATCTGCTCACGATCCATCATCATCTCAGGCACTTTCGTGTCCGGAATAAACTGAAAGACAATGTCAGAATGACTGTCGGCAAAGGGCGCGATCACGCCAGAGACAAGCACGTTCAAATCCGAAGCCTTAAGCTCCGCAGTCGGCATTCGTGCGAAGTTCGAAAACTCATTGGCGAGACGTTTTATGGATGCCACATTCTCGACTATCGTTTCAGCACACTCGTGAACCGACGGTGGGGCATTCAACTCGGGCAAAAGCTTCTGCAATCGCTGCGCAGAAAGCTGAATTGGAGTTAGCGGATTCTTAATTTCATGCGCGATACGACGAGCCACCTCGCGCCATACCGACATGTGCTGAGCCTTGGTGAGTTCGGTGATGTCATCGAACAACAACACCGCACCAAGCACTTCGCCTTCCGGGCCGCTCATGCGTCCGGCGGTGCAAAGCACCTTGGATTCTCGCCCCGCTGTCTGCACGCTAATCTCTCGCTCAAGGGATCGCGCCTCAGGGTGTTCACCCATAAACGATTCCAACAAGGGACGAATCTGCTCCCATTCTTCGGCCGCAATTGCTTTTGATATAGGCTTCCCAAGGACTGCTTCCGATTCGCTCAGATTGAAGATTCGCGCAGCCGCTGCATTGACCGAAGTTACAAGTCCATTCGTATCGAGCCCGATTACACCGACCGCCAAATTACCTAAAATTGTCTCGATATAGAGGCGCCGTTGTTGCGCGTCCTTGCGCGACTGACGTAAGTCCGAAGTCATCGTATTAAATGACTTCACCAGGAACGCCAGCTCATCATCACCGCGTTCCCGAATCTGGAAGTCGTAGTCCCCTCTTGCAACAGCGCGCGTACCTTCCGCCAGCCTCTGGATGGGAACTGCCATTTCACGGGCGATATAGAACCCGATCCAAATAGCGCTGAAGAGAATTAATCCCGTAATCATGGCCAGCGTAAGCAGATATCCGGACTTAAGAGGTGCCTTGAACAACTTCAGCTGCTCGTACTCTTTGTAGGAATCGTTTACTCCCGAAAGCGCTTGGGACAAATCGGGATTCACGCGCAGCGTAGTAATGAGAACCAGATTCTTGCCATCCATTCGCACCGGAAGGTAGGCACGCACAAACTGACTAGCCTCATTCTCCTCAAATAGCACCGATGGATTCTGCGACAGGGCTTTATCGAGGGCCTCCTCATTGGCATCAGGTTCGCTAAAAGCTGGAATTACGGCGGCTGCGTTGTGCACCTCGACGATTACCCGGTGGCTTTGGGAGATCAGCTTAATACCAAAGAGGCGGTCGGCTTTGCGTTGATCTTCAAACCAAGACTCCAAGGCAGCCTTGTCTGAAAGGGAGTGTCCATGTGCCAGCTCGCGAGCGATGCTTTCGGCAGACGACAGCACAGATTCTTTCATGCTGGCATAGTGGTACTTGGCGACCTCAACGGCCCCCGACACGGAAGCTTCAACTTGGCTACTAAACCACCCTTCCATAGCGCGGTTCAAAAGGCCGCTCGCCAGTAAAAAGAGGAAGATGGTTGGAATAAGCGTGAGACCGACGAAAGCGGTAACCAATCGCAGCTTAAGTTTCGAACCCAAAATATTGCGGCGCCGATCGAAAATTAGCTTTACGATATTCCGGCCAATCAAAAACGCCAGAACACACAGAACGACGATGTTCAGGTTTACAAGAATGAAGACCAGTACGTTGCGGCCAAGATAGGGCGACTCCTCTTGCGGGCGTTGCCAGTACACCAGCAACGAAAGCAGAAAGGCCAGCGCCAGAAAAACCGTGACCCGCAGCGCCATCCCGCTGCGTCCCCACCAAAGTAAAAGTCGTTTTTTGCGTGTGACCATTAGCTCACAGGCCGCTCTACCGAGGCGCCTGACTGAATTGTAAGAATTACGGGGCTAAACTGAATGCGACCCAGCCGGAGTCGAAACTGCCGACATCGACCAATCCCAACGTCAAAAAATTTGAAATCTTGGCAATCGTTTCGTTGTAGTCACCCTTGCAATCAGCGATTACTCGAACTCCCAAAAACGGGCTGCGATTCTGCGGAAAGTCGCTCGAGTTAAAACCAAGACTCGAAAGCGGTGGCGAAGTCAGCGTCGTCACGGTACCCAGA
>JAFLCA010000165.1 GCA_017302875.1 Deltaproteobacteria bacterium | reverse complement strand
AGCACTGCAACGTCGGCATTGCCATCCCCATTGAAATCACCTGAGATTAATTTTCCTACCGACCCCGCGCCAAAATTCCCGATGTTAGAGCCATTCGAGTTGTAAAGATCTACTCCATTTGACGTGGTAACGACGGTATCAGTCCAGCCATCTGCATCTTGATCAGCGATTGAGCTGACCCAGTAGCCGTTGCCTACAACCCCTGAGTAACTGAAGTTATTGATTAGTTTTATTTGGCCACCGCTTACCTGACTGGTCATGACGGAGAAATTTCCGCCGGATGCTGACACAGACAGAGAATTAATATCACTACCGCCGACGCTCGTGGACGCCGTTTGAGATAAACCTCCCCCGTCATTGTGAAGGGTGATAACCTCGTTGCCACTCGCCACGAAGATGTCCAGCGCGCCATCCCCATCGTAGTCAGCAAAGGTCGGCGTGACACCTGCGTTAAGTGGAGCTCCCACGTTGATTGAGAACTGTCCAGTCGAGGACCCGAACACGTGCACTTCTGGTCCTACGGCAATTACGAAATCTGCTAGCCCATCGCCGTCTACGTCTGCGGTCGCAACACCCGTAGGTGCCGCAAAACCTGCGAGGCCGATCTGTTGAGCCGCCGAGAAGGTGGATCCATCGCTAAGCTGCAGCCATACCTGGTTAGAATTATCAATGCTAAATAGATCTGCGTTCCCATCACCGTCGTAGTCCCCCATCGCGTAGGTGGCTGGGTATCCAGTCGCGGAGACACCATGTCCCGTTCCGATGCTGCTGAACTCCGAGCTTGTTTGTGAGGTGTCTCCTGTTCCGCTAATGCCCAAATTGACATTGACCTGAGAGTTGGATCCCACCCCAAGTTGGATACCGACTTGTGTTGCCTGATTGTTAACGAGAGAGACGCCATTGAACTTGGTGCTCGATTGAATGCGCACAAACTCTTGTTGCAGAGCCTGCGCCTCGCGATCCATTGCTCGACGCTGGGCGGATGTGTAAACCCCGTTGCTGGCTTGTTCAGCCAGCTCGGTCATTCGGTCGAGCATTGCCGAGAGAACTGAAAGTGCTCCGTCGGCAACGTTAAGTGCACTGATCGCATCGTTGCCATTTCGGATGCCCGCTCCATAGACGCGGCTACGAGCATCCAGAGCTGAGGAAATGGCGAGTCCTGCAGCGTCATCACTTGAGCGGTTGATGCGTTGACCAGACGCCAGCCTCTCGCTTACACGCGCGACGCCCTCAGTGGCTGCACTGAGTGAACGTTGAGCCCGAAGACTCAATAAATTTGATCCAAGCGAGAGTACTGCCATTACTACTTAACGATTCGCGCCACTTTTTGCGCAAACTATTCCTCACCATCTTAAATCGTCAGATTTGTTGAATAATTCGAGGCGAATCAGCGCCAGAATCTGAGATTATTTCACGACCTAACCATCTGTAATTATTTGACTTATCTGGCAAGAACCGGAGCGCGCGAGCCTGTCCTTTGGTTAAACCACTTCAGGTAAGGAAACCCGTTCAGGTTGGCTCACGTTGACAAGCGCAGCTCTTCCGAGCAAAACTAGGGTGTGCAATTGGCGCACCAATAGAACAGCCGCTCCTTCGCAATGGCAGATTCACAACGAATTCGTACGACGTGCCTCGGTCTCCTTCTCAGACCGATCGCTCGCTTCTGCCTACGCCGTTCAATCAAGATGCAGGACTACTTGGAAGTCTCAAAGCAGGTATTTGTCGACGTTGCGAAAGAGGAGCTGCAGCGTCGACAGGAAAACGAAAGCGTAAGTCGCCTCAGTGTCATGACGGGAATACACCGCCGAGAAATAGACCGCTTTCTCGATTCTAAGAACCAACCTCGCTACGGTCATGATCTTCCGTCTCGTGTAATAGGCCAGTGGCAGAGCGACAAACGATTCCTCTCTAAATCAGGAAAACCTCGAATCTTAGGAGTTGAAGGCAAACAGAGCGAATTCGTAGAACTGGTGGCCTCCGTCAGCAAGAATCTTAACCCTTATACAGTTCTCTCCGAATTGGAGCGCGCCCAGGTCGTGGAGCGCACAGCGAATGGGCTTAAGCTTGCGCGACGAACGTACGAAGCTGCCGCAGCGGATGTTGATCAAAGCTTCGCCCTCCTTTCCGAAGATAGCGAGGATCTTATCCGGGCGGTGGAAGAGAATGTGTTTGATCGCAACTCCAAATCTAATCTTCACGTGAAAACCCAGTACGACAATATTAGCCTTGAGTATCTCGATACGATTCGAAGCTGGTTTCTTGAAAAAGGACGTACTCTTCACGATGAAGCGCGTAGATTCCTGTCGCAATTTGACCGGGACATTAATCAAGATTTACCGAAATCGAAGGGGCGCGCTCGAGTAGCTTTTGGAAGTTTCAGCTTGACCGAAACCCTAACTGATACGGATACCGCACACGACGAGGACGACAAATGAAGGGCAAAATCTCTGTTTTTAAGTTGTGTCGGCATATTCTGACGATCGCCGCCCTCACGCTCACCCTGAGCGCTTGCGGTGGCGGCTCCACCGGCACCGGCACGGGAGAGATTCGTTCCATCGAAGGACAAATCGTTTCGAGTGAGGGCGTTCCGGTATCTGATGTTGAGGTAACCTTGGTGCAAACCGGCGAAAGCTCGCCCACCAATACCGATGGAAGATTCGCTATCGACACGAGTTTTACCGGATCCGCGCCGCAGCTCCTACTCGAGTCTGGAAGTTTGTCCACCACGATCACCCTTGACGCGTCTACCGTGCAGGGCAGCGCCTTAAGTGTGAATGTCGAAATTGACGGCAGTAATACTGCGGTGCTTAAAGTTTCAAAGCTACAGGTGCGCGCTCAAATTATCGGTGCTTGTGATGTATACTTCGAGAATAACCGCACCATTCGCCAGGCCAACTATATAAATGATGGCACGGTGTGCACGGCCTGGGTACAAATGTACGGAGATGGAAATCTTTTGGCCGGCTTGCCTTTTGTAGTTCAAAGCAGTCGCTGTGACAAAGCAACATGGCAGAATATCGCCGCCGGCCAAACCGGGAGTGGCCCCAATGCGGGTGTAGGCCAGACGGACTTCGCCTTCTTCGCAAATGCGCAGAATTGTCGCTACCGTATCGTAGCCCCCTATAAGAGCAAGGGCCTCAACGAGGTCATCTACAAGATACGAACCTTTTTGGAAGTGGCGCAAGAAAAGCCTTAGCCAAACCGCCGCGCTTAGTCCCGGCATGCCCTACATAATCTCGGCAGACTTGCTTGACTAGCATGCTGCTACTCTATAGCATTGTGGGGTGCTCTTTTTGCACACCCTACGTCTATACACGTCTCCTAGGAGTTCAAACTATGCGTACCCCCATTCGTCTGGTCGTCAGCCTTCTGATTATCGCAGCCTCGGCGGCTGCCGAATCTACCCCTATCTCGCTGATCTCTGAGAAGGGAAAGTTCACTGATGGCACCTTGCTCGTTAGTCCGAACAAGGAGTATTTTGCGGTCCTTGCAGATCAGTACTTTGGTGGGCCCTGGGATTCCTACCGGATTTCAGGAGATACGGTTTCTTATCAACGCCGCGGCCCCACCTCCCCAATCGAATTGTGGCTCTTGGCGATCGAGAATGATGGAAGCGAACTGGGGTATGTACAGCAGGAAGACGTGCCGTCTCATACGTTCCACTGCAGCCTCCAAAGACGAAAATCCTCCGGAGAGGTCAGCTCCCTGCTTAGCTTCTCCTGGGAAAGCGATTCGAATCTTTCGAACAGTTACGCATGCCCGCAACCTTCCATTAAGACGTCAGAAAGCGGCAAGCACCTGGTTGGTTTCACGCCGCAAATCAGAAGTGACTTTCAGCTCCCAGGCCTCGACTATACGGTAGTAGGTGCGACGCACTACTACATAGTTGATGATGTCGCTGCCCACCCTGCCCTCGACATTCCCGCAGAAGATTTTGTGGCCTATGGAAGCTCTGAGCTTGGGAATTCTTGGATAAACTCGCGCGGCGATATTGTTGTCACCGTGCAGGGGGCGACCCACACCGGCGTATACTTCGCTCAATTCGGGCAGGCTCCTCGGCAGATACGCATCAAAAATTCATTTGAGGTGGTCGGCATCGACGAGGACGGAGCACCGCTGCTACGCAAAGCCCGCGCGCTGTTCCGCCTCTCATCTGAGGGCGCCCTGGAGGATCATGGAACCTACTCCTCAGGGAAAAAGAGAAAGCTGTTCGAGAACGAGAAGGAAGCCAAATTTGAAACCTATGACGATTTCAACTCCCAGCCCATGGTCCTGGTGCGTGGGGAAAGAAACAAACTCTCCGATGCCAACTGTCATCTAAGCAACCGCAACCCTCTTCGAATAGTTGGAGTACTGGGAGAACTCCAGGAAGGGCAATTCCTGGCGAAAATACAGAACGGAAAGCAGGGCGAGAGCCTCGGGATTGTCGATGCACAAGCTTTAGCGGCAAAACCATCGTATTGCCCTGTTACGGTCAGCACCAGAATTAAAGGCGGCCAGGAATGTAAGTCTCGAGTTGAGTCGACAGTCTACGGTCAGCGCATCGTTGCAAGTGAGTATGAAACTCTCCCCGCATCCATGCGCTGCGGAGTGAAGCTTACGGTAAGCGATGAGAAAGGAAGACGCGTACACAATTTCGCGGTCCACCTGATTGGCAGCAGGTACTCGGGCGGTCAAACTGAAGCGACCGATCTGAAGGCGCTCACCAATAAGAACGGGCAGGCAGTTCTATGGTTTGATGCCACTTCGATCGGGGACTATGGGCAGCGCTATGACACAGGTCCGCTTTTTGTTGCCGCCCCCTTCGCCGATAAAAAATATCGCTCGCGCGGTAGATTAGTATTCTATCGCTATTCTCACCTGTAAGTAGGTGCTGCGCGGCAGAGGCGTAAGGAAGCCCCTCTGCCGCGCTTCCGTTTATTCATGAAGGTTTTTTCCGTCGCTTCGTCTGAAGCGGCGCTTTATTTCAAAGGTGCGTCACAAAAGGGAGAGATATCGACCGGCAATCCACTTCCTGATTGCCAAATTTGAACGAATGAATTTCCTTTTCGGCGAAGTATGACCCCGTTCACCTCACTCTGTCCTTCTTGATTCGAACCAGCAGCCAGGAGCCCTCCCTCTCTGAGGCTTGCATGCAAATTGCGCATCACAGTTTGAAATACTTCAGGCGAAAAATATTGGGGATTTAGAATATTAAGCGCTCGTATGAAGTCGAAAGCGGCGTTCTCTTTCCAAGGATCTATCACGTTGTGGCGCAAAACCCGAAAGCTTGGATTCTCACGCTCTAGCATCTGAGCGCGCGCGCAAATAAGTTTAACCTCACGGGCTTGCGCGTTTCCACGTCGCCATAAGGATACAACTGCCGGTCCGATTACCTTTCTGGCGAAAAATCCTACCAGCGCGTTCAGGGGGTAATACAAGCCACTGTCAGGCTTGACGACATTTATGACAAGCGGAGGCACGACTACTTCGAGAATCTGTTGGTTGCTACTTAGTGCGACTCGAAAGGGCCCCTTCTCTAGTACCGTTACGATCGGCTGATAATCTGACGCTACATACTCAGGATCGAATCCCTCTTCCTTCAGTCGACAATAAAGGTCGCAAGCAGTGCGCGCGTCGGAGACGGCAATATCATGCACTTTTAGCGGTCGGCCAAACCCTCCATCGTGGAGTAATGCAACTATCTTCGCATCAAAATCCGGCACCCGATTAGAATACGTGCGTTTGAACGCCCCTCGATCGTCAGCGAATAGAAGCAGAATTCGCTCCTGCAGCGCCGCTTGATCAGCCCGCCCCTCAAGCTGATCATACAGAGAGACCGAAACTTTTCTGAGTCCTCCCAGCAAGGCCTTATACGTATGGTCGTCTCTTATTTGATGGAGGCTATAAATACCTGTCTTGAACATGTCAAAAGCCTAATCCGTATGAATTTTTTTGGTAATACTCAAATCTCACTTTTATCCCCCGATTGCCTTCACTTGGTAACAGGCAAGCCGCTCTAAACTTTAGCGGTGGTCAGTTCTGGCAATTCGAGGAGCACTCATGCGGGTTGTCCGAAGCGCCCTGCCGTGGCACCCTAATTCGAAGATAAAAACATTCCAGGAGCGCCGTAATGCACAATATAGATCTGATACTGACCCTCACCGGCGGATTGGCGGCAGCGCTCTTATTTGGATATATCACAAACCTTCTCAAGCTATCGCCTATCGTAGGATACCTTATAGCCGGCATTGCGGTCGGGCAGCATACGCCAGGATTCATAGCGGATCAGCATATCGCGGAGCAGCTCGCCGAAATCGGCGTAATCCTTTTGATGTTCGGCGTTGGTCTCCACTTTCACCTCTCGGAGCTCTTGGCAGTTAAGAAAATTGCCATCCCAGGCGCGATTACTCAAAGCTGCGTCGCCACAGTCCTGGGCGCTCTGCTAATGAAGCTCTTCGGCTGGGACTGGACTTCCGGAATAGTCTTCGGTCTGGCTATTGCTGTTGCAAGCACAGTGGTACTGACGCGAGTTCTAGCTGATAACCGCGACCTACACACCCCAACCGGACACATCGCAGTCGGATGGCTTGTGGTTGAAGATCTCTTTACTGTTTTCGTCCTCGTTGTCCTCCCCTCGCTCGCTGTCGGCGCTGGAGCAGGGCTCAGCTCAATCGCCACCGCCGCCGGAATGGCGACACTCAAAATCGCCGCCCTGGTTGCTTTGATATTCCTCCTCGGAGGCAAGGTGATTCCGTGGATGCTCGGGAGAATCGCGCGCAGCAATTCGCGCGAACTTTTTACCCTCACCATCCTGGTAGTTGCTCTTGGCATTTCGGTGGGCGCCGCAAAACTATTCGATGTTTCTATGGCACTTGGGGCTTTTCTAGCCGGGATGGTTGTCGGGCGTTCAGATTTTAGTGCGCGCGCAGCAGCTGAGGCGTTACCGATGAGAGATGCCTTCGCAGTTCTCTTCTTTGTTTCGATTGGAATGCTACTGGATCCAATCTCGCTCTGGCAAACGCCGCTTCTACTTCTCTCCGTTCTTCTTATTGTCGTTGTTGGCAAAGCGATCGCTGCCTTAGCAATAGTGCTCGCGCTGGGATACCCGCTCAAAGTCGGCCTTGGTGTGGCTGTGGCGCTTTCTCAAATCGGAGAGTTTTCCTTCATCGTTGCCACTCTTGGCAAGAATATCGGAGTATTGCCGGAAATGGCGATGGACATCTTGGTCGCAACAGCAATTGTCTCCATCACTATCAATCCGATCCTGTACCGCCTCGTAGACCCGTTTGAGCGCTGGATTAGGGAGCAGGCCTGGTTGGCAAATCTTTTGCCAACACCATCAACCAAAATTTCTGAATCTGACAGTGAAGAGCACCCCAGAAATCCACATCGCGCCGTGGTGATTGGGTATGGAGTAGTGGGCCAGGCCGTGACAAGGCTGCTGCGGGAGAATGGAGTCACTCCTACCCTTATCGAGCTGAATGTGGAAACAGTGAAGCGTTTGCAACAAGAGGGCTTAAAAGTTGTTTACGGCGACGCCAGTCAACGCTCGATTCTGGAGGCTGCCGGAGTGGAAAGTGCCGGAAGTTTGATTCTCAGCGCGTCGAGTATTTCGGCTCAATCCGAAGTAATTCGAAATGCGCAGGAACTAAATCCCGATATATTCATTATAGCTCGGACCACGCACCTAAAAGAATTGGCAGCTCTACAAAAACTCGGAGTACAAGATGCCTTCTCAGGTGAAGGCGAAGCGGCACTGGGTGTAGTTGAAGCACTCCTTAAAAGACTGGGAGCGACTCCGGATCAAATCGAGTCGGAGCGGCAACGGGTCAGAGCGAGTTTTTTAGTGCCGCAAGCGGTAATCTAAGGTAGCTCCGAAGCGCCCCTCAAGCTTCCCCTCCATCCCAAACTTACGCTAACTGCTTAATGCGGAGTAACATTTTATAACGTATCTCCCTGCGAGCGATATACACGCATATACTTTGCATAGCAAAGTACTTTGTGCTACCGTACTACCTATGAGCCCAAGCCTTCTAGAAGCACTGGCAGATGTTAAGCGCCTCAAGCGGGAGGTGCTCGAATCGCATCAGTTTTATGGCTATTCAGGATTTGGCCGTCTGATCGGTGGGATTCTAGCCTTACTTACCTCCATTCTGCTTTCGACCTCGCTGGTACCTCAAACCACGCAGGCCCACTTATTCGTTTACGGGACTTTGTGCGGCACAGCAGCACTCGTGAATTATGGCGCGCTGTATCTTTGGTTCCGCAATGCTGGAGACTCTGAACGTACGCGTCTAAAACCTGTCCTTGATCCCCTCCCGGCACTCCTGATAGGAGGAATTCTAAGTTTGGCGTGTATCCAACGAGGCTATTTCGATCTTCTATTTGGGATCTGGATGGTGTGCTTCGGAGTCGCGCACCTAGCCGCCCGCGAAGCACTGGATCAAGAGATGTCGTATCTCGGCCTCTTTTACATCGTGGCAGGTGCTGTTGCGCTATTCATTCTTCCCGCTCAATTCTTGGATCCCTGGCCGATGGGCCTAGTGTTCTGTGTTGGAGAGACCGTCGGTGGCCTAATTTTTTTACGAATGCGAGGTCGTGTCCGCGATGAATAGTATGTTTGATGAGCTTGAAAAC
>JAFLCA010000164.1 GCA_017302875.1 Deltaproteobacteria bacterium | reverse complement strand
ACTTTAGAGCGAAGCCCTCTTTTTCCAGCATTTTTACTACTTCTTCTGAAATCGTAACCTGGCGGCCCTGCTCATCAGTCCATGACAGATTATCCAAGAGTAAAAGGTAGAGGGGCCCGGCAGAGGGTAAACGCGGAATCACGGTACGAGCCCAGTACGTCTTTGCCTGCTCGCTGCTGAATTCAAACGGCAGCAAGAAAACTGGCTGAGCGACTCGATAGTACAGAATTGGGCTTAGAAACTGGCCCTGTTTGATTGGCTCCGTGAGCCATTCCGCGTTCGAAGACTCGACGACACCGGAGTAAAATAGTAGCGGAGCGCCCTTATCGCCGCGCAATTGTTGCAGCTCAGTAGTGGCAGACCGCCAATCCTCAGGCTCGCGATCCTTTGTGAATTCACTAATGACACAAAATAAGGTGAAGAAAACGGGAAGCAACAGTCGCGCACGCTCTGACTTCAAACGAGTCATGAGCGCAGCTCCAAAAAGCGCCACACCCGGAGAAGCCCATTCAAAATAGCGCGGCATAAAGACAGAGGATCCGAGGAAATAGGAGGCGGCAAAGAGCAGGAATGCGGGCATGACTGCCCACAGTGCCAAGAATACGAGCAGCCGTCTCTCGGGAGGAGCGGAATCCTCGACTTGAACAGCCTGCTCCTTTGGGGTGCAGCCGACGGCGAGGAAGTAGGCAATTACGACCGCGACGAGACTTAGCCAGGGCAAACAATTAAGAATTAAATCGCTTAGAGTCGGCATGCGCGCGATTGCCATGAGCGCGCGCTTGATGAGCATCGACTGAATCTGGGGAATAGTAGGAACTAAACCAATAAAGATGTACAGGCAAGCTCCGACAAGGCTTATCGCTCGAACCTTGCTGCGAGAACGGAACAGCGCCCAGTAGAGAAACTCAAGCGCTAAGATCGCCGCGAAAAGAAAGTGCGCATAAATCAAGCAGATCGTGCTTACCACGTAGGTGAATTTGTGCCGCCGCAAGCCAAAACAAAGCCACCGTTCGAAGCTGTACATCGACAGCAAGGAGAAGAACAAAGCGAGAGCGTAAGGACGAGCCGTCACTGCGGTATCAATCACGCTGTCGATGCAAACAAAAAACAGGACAGCCAAAGCGGCTTGAGCCGCGGGAAGCAACGCCCTTCCCAAGCGATACACAAGTAACGCCGAACCAAGCGTCAGTAAAAGAGAGGGCAGTCGCAGCCCAATTTCGCCCATTCCTAAGATAGGACGCAGCGCCCAAAGAATGAAGTAGTAGAATGGGGTGAAGCCCTGCGTGTGGAAGGCGCGTGAAGCAGTGTCGTGAAGAGTTCCTCCAACTACCCAGGCGGTTTGCAACTCATCGAGCCACAGGCTTCGATGGAGCAACGGCAGCCACAACGCTGCAATAGCGCAACAGGCCAAAACGAGAGGACTACTGAAGCGCTTTAGCCGCGAGAACTCCATTTACCCCACAGAGCAAAACCGTAGACGCTAACTAACTGGACGGCGACCACGATTGCCACAAGGCTGGGATTCTTCAGGCTAAGCGGAAACAAATCCGATCTCAGGAAACCGTAAGTCGCAAAGAAGAGACAGGCTGGCAGGAGCAAGGCGCAATTCACTAAATACATGCGGCCAGCGATAAATCCAAGGACGGAGAAGGCGACCCCGCCCACCACGGCGTGAAGCATCAGGGGGTCAGCTGTACGCAAACGAGATTGCAGGCGCGCAAAAATTACCCCATCGGGCCATGGCGCATTCTTCCACCACGGAGAAAGTGAGGACCGAATAGCCTCCGTAGCTACGGCTTGGAAAACATCTGCGCGCTCAATATTTTGGCTGGGCAGATTCGCCGGAGCTCCTCCTGCCAGAATACTTACCGCCGATGAATAGACGATGATCATCGCAGCGTATCCGATGACGACAAGGAGCAGCAGACGCCCAATAAAAAAACCTGGCCCCCGAACCTGAACGGATTGAGAGTAAGATCGATGCTCGAGCGCCATGGTCGCGTTTTCTAAGAGAGTTCTTCCTGCAAAGGGGCAGAGCTTAATAGTAGGCACAGCCCTACGTCGGTGCAACGAGAGATCTCCTTCCTGAGTCCCCAAAAAACAGAAGGCCCGAGGCTTCACGGGGAAGTCTCAGGCCTAACAGTCGTTCGAACACCGAACGAATTTTACCAGCGCACTACCTATTTCTTGGCTGCGTTAGTATTTGGATTGTTGGCTCCCATTTGACCAGTTTTTGGCTGAGCATTCGGGGTAGCACAGGAACCAGTCTTGGTCTGACCAGGAGTTGCTGGTTTCTTGTCGCCACATCCGCATCCGCCGCCACCTGAACCCATATTTCCCATACAGTTTTCTCCAATAATGTTGATGTTCACTGAAAATCGCCGCTCAATCCAAAAGACCGAGTAACGGACTTTTTCCAATGTTTGATCTGAGCAGAATGATACGCCCCTCCTGGCAGTGAGCAAAAGGGTCTAGCAGAGCATGTCAGCGGAAAATAATTGAATATTTTCAAGCAGTTAATCCTACTAAGCGCCTGAAAAGAGGGCATATTTTGTTACATGATAAGGCTTAGAAGTGACAGGGTTATATCTTTTGAAAACCGAGCGAAGTCGAATGGCGTCGAGGCCTTAGCGAATAGCTAAGTTACCGAAATCACTAAATCATCGTTATGGCTAGTGCCGTAAGTTGATGGCTCTGTTAGGAACGAGTCCCACACAGAACGACCGGGGATCCAAGCAGCGCCGTCAGTCCTAAGCTCCTTGCGGCTTCCTCGACCGTGCTTGAGAAGCTCGAGGAAGCAATCCCGCGATGAACCCCCATCGGAAGCGAGAACTGTTTCTCTATATGGAGCTGCCCTAGGCCCAGCGCTTTAAATTCTGCCGCTAGGGTAGCGGTGGAGTAGCTGAAGTACGGTCGAGTGTTGCCCTCAATCTGACGTTTAAACCGAAAAAGCAGAGGGGTGAGTCGGTTCAGGGCGCTTTGGGCCGGAAAGTCGACGATTACGGACACCTTTGCGAGTCTAGCCATTTCAGCTAGGAGCTCTCGCCATCGCTCCACATGCGCCATTAGACGCAAAGCAATCACGATATCAAATGTACGGTCTTCGAATGGTATCCTCCAAAGCGAGGATGTAACGAAATGCAATCGTCCCGGATAGGCGGCAGAGAGCGCTTCCAGGCGACCAAAGCAGGCCGCGTCACTGCCCTGAACCCAAACCTCGTGCCCCGCTTGAAGGAGAAACTCGGTAATTTGGCCGTGACCTCCACCTACTTCCAGAATCTTAAGGGAGCGCGACCCAACGGGAGTTAGGCACGCTGCGATACAGCGCCGCTGCACCTCAAGAAAATAGGCCCCGACCGGCCCTGAAAAGCGACTCCGATAGCCGTCTGACGCGGTTTCAATATCAGGCGTTGTCGTGTTATGAACCAATTCCATATTATTCCGAAAGGTTACGTCCCTAGTTAAGCTTTTACAACATCCTTCGTATTTCCCATCATGCCAAGCTTTCACGGCGTCAAAGTCCTAGTTACCGGGGCAACGGGTTTTGTCGGAGGACACCTCGCCAGACGACTACTGTCAGAAGGCGCCGTGGTGACGCTTTTGGTTCGATCAACAAGCGATCCGAAAACGCTTGAAGACTTCAAAACACGCGGCGCGCGGCTGGTAACGGGAGACATCACCTCTGCATCGTCGGCTCTTGAAGCCTGCGCCGGACAGACCTTCGTATTCCACTGCGCGGCCCTGTATCGCGAAGCAAAGTTCCCCGACGAAGCCTACATGCAGGTCAATTTTGAGGGGACGAAAATCTTGCTGGAAGCTTGCAAAGCGAGCGGAGTGAAACGCATCGTGCACACCAGCACGATTGGCGTGCACTCACACATCGAGAATCCGCCCGCGAACGAAAGTGAGCCCTACCTGCCAACCGACGTCTATCAAGTTTCCAAGACTGAGGCTGAAAAATTTGCCCGCGCGCGCTTCGAGAGCGGCGAAATAGACGGAGTCGTCATTCGCCCCGCCATGATCTGGGGAGAAGGCGATCGCCGCATCTTCAAACTTTTTAAGGGCATCGCTACGCGTCGACTACCGATCATTGGTAGCGGGTTAACGTGGACGCACTGGATCTATGTGCAGGACCTTGTTGACGCGTATCTCCTTGCGGCGACGGTCGAGGCCGCTCGTGCGCAAGTGTATATCATCGCGGGTCGGCGCCCGGTGTTGATGAAGGATGTCTTCTCCACGATTGCGGGCATCGCCGGAGTGAAGCCATTACCGTTTCGCATCCCGGCTTGGCCTATCCAGTTTGTCGGTTCATGCGTTGAAACTGTCTGCTCGCCCTTTGGCATAGAACCCCCGCTTCATCGGCGGCGGGCTGATTTTTTTGTTAAGAATCGCTGGTTCGATACTTCCAAGGCGCAGCGCGAGCTCGGTTTTAAGCCGCGCTTTGAATTCGAAGAAGAAGCGCGTTTGGTGTATTCTTGGTATCGTGAAAACGGCTGGCTTTAATTTTCAAGTGTTGGCGATGCTGATCGCGGGCCCTCATATTTCTCAAAAAGCGGTACTATTGATCGCGCCGCAGCCGTTTTTTCTACAGCGCGGTACACCGATTAACGTGCGTGCCATGGCGGCGGCCCTCGCTAAAGTCGGTTACGAAGTCGACCTTTTGGTTTTTCCACTCGGCAACGATGTTCAGACGGATGGCGTGCGAGTGCATCGCTCATGGGGCGTGCCAGGAATCAGATCCGTACCGATTGGCCCTTCGTGGCGAAAGTTGGTGTTAGACTTATTCTTATTTCTCAAGGCCGTCTCCCTCGTACTACGAAAACGCTATGCCGCCGTTCAGGGCATAGAAGAAGGCGGTTTCATGGCCTGGTTTCTCGGCACCCTGACGCGTACGCCCTCCATCTTCGATATGGATTCATGCATGGTAAGCCAGCTCGAATCGAGCGGCTTCGTGCGTTCGAATTTTCTACTGCGCTGGCTCTCCTCGATCGAAATGTTTTGCATCAAACGTTCGTCGGCGGTTATCACGGTATGCCAAGCTCTTACCGAGAAAGTGCGAGCGTTCGCCCCCAATTCGCGAATTTATCAAATTGAAGATTTTCCGTTGGAAGGGCTCGAGACGCGGGATCCCACCCTGCTCGATGCCTTGCGCGCGAAGTTCAATCTCACGGGCAAGAAAAATATTCTCTACACCGGCAACTTTGAGAGCTATCAGGGCTTGGATTTGCTGCTCGAAGCGTTTGCGAGCGTAGCCCTCCGCCTGCGAGATCTTCCAGCACCAACCCAGCTTGTATTGGTCGGCGGGGATAGTGAGCAGATCGCGCGCTACAAGAAAAAAGCGCGCGATCTGCAAATTGACGCGCAGGTGGTTTTCACCGGCATGCGTCCTGCAGAAGAAATGGGAGCCTTCATGGAAATCGCCGATGTTCTGGCTTCCCCGCGCCTTCACGGAAGCAACACACCGTTAAAATTGTACAGCTATATGGCGATGGGCAAAGCTATCGTCGCAACTGATATAGCGTCCCACACTCAAGTGCTCACTGTTGATAGCGCGTTTCTAGCCGCCCCACGGGCGCATGAGTACGGCGCAGCGCTGGCGGAGGCCCTGGAAAGCAGCGCCAGTCAGACGCGGGCGCTTCGAGCCAAGGAACTCGTAGAAACAAAGTACAGCAAAAA
Organism: Deltaproteobacteria bacterium; assembly: GCA_017302875.1. Lineage (GTDB taxonomy): Bacteria > Bdellovibrionota_C > UBA2361 > UBA2361 > JAFLCA01 > JAFLCA01. The sequence continues at coordinate 2,998 of JAFLCA010000164.1, read as the reverse complement.
ATGTTTTGAGGAAAAGCTGACCGCTCTCTATTCCGAGCTTGTTGGTCCCCCGGTAATCGGAGTGACTCCGTGACGGAAGCGGCAACTTTTGAGCCAGACAAAAAACGCAGTAAGACAACTCTGCGGATACTACCGGAACAGTCTGCTCTGCGAGGGAAAAGTCCCTTCCTTGAGGGCTTAGATTGGAAATCTGAGTCCCAGGACAACACCCCGCGCGCACTGCGCGGACTTGCCCGCATCGTGGATGGCGGATTATGTCACCGTTGCGGATCCTGTGTCGGAATCTGCCCAACCTCGGTTCTGGCTCTCGACACCGAAGAGTATCCACGCGTGAAGAACGCATCCGCCTGCACCGATTGTGACCTGTGCGTAAAAGTCTGTCCGGGTGATGAATTCGACTATAAAAAATTACACGCCGAACAATTCGGGGTAGCCGGCGATCTTTTGGAAACTCACGGGCACTTCAAGGAAGCAGCTATTTCCTACGCCGCCGACGGGTCTCTGCGTGAGAACTCTACGAGTGGCGGACTGGTTACTGCCTTGCTTTTGCATCTGCTGGAATCCAAGCAGATCGACGGTGCGGTGGTGATAGCACCCGACAAGACCGTACTCTGGAAGGGCGCTCCAATAGTGGCGCGTAGTAGAGAGGAGCTGCTTTCAACCGCCAAATCAAAGTACGCCATCTCGCCGACGAATTCAGTTTTGAGTGAGATTCGCACCAAACCGGGACGCTATGCGGTGGTGGGTTTGCCCTGCCAGATTCATGGAATTGTAAAGGCAAAGAAGCTCGACGAGCGTCTCAACGAACGCATCGCCCTGACGATTGGACTTTGTTGCCATGCCGCGATCGAGCACGAGGCATTTCGAGTCATATGGGATGGATTGGGCGAGAAAGCGGCTCGCGCCAAAAAGTTTATCTCACGAGTTGGGAAACACCCGGGCACTCCGCAACTCGAACTTGATGATGGCTCACGATATCCGGTGTACTTCGGCGAACGCAGCGGGTACCGTCCGACCTCTATTGAAGTAATTAATATCTTGTACCGCCTCTACACACCGGCGCGTTGCTTAACTTGTTTTGACGCCATGGCTGAGTTCGCCGATATCTCGGTTGGCGATCCCTGGATGGCTCCGCCCGACAACGACGTTGATTTCTATCAGGGTTGGAGCTTTGTGCTACTGCGTAGTCAGGTTGGACTGGATTTGTATCGACAGGCCGAAGCTGCGGGAAATATCGTATCAAAAAGTGTGACGCGCCGCGAGGCACTAACTTGTAACGAACTGATGTCAGGAGAAAAACGCTGGCGAGCCTTCCGAGTGATCGAGACGCACCGTCGGCAAGGCAAGTCTATTCCCTCATACGGCGACCCTCACGAAAAGTTTCCCCGTCATACCGGGCTACAGTTCGTTAAAACAGAACTACATATGCTCTCGCATATATTCTGTTTTCTTCCTCGATATCGTGCCAGCGTGTTGCGATTCTTCCTGGGCAAAGGGTATTGGCTTTTCTGGCTTAATAGTCGCAGACGCGCCACCCGTTTTTGGTGGCGGGACACCAAGGCTCGCATTTCCCGAATGCTCTTTGGGCGACGCTGATAATGCGTGTTTTAAAAATAAGTGGTCGGCACTCCCCTGACAGGCTATGCTCGCGCTATCCGTTAACTAATTGATGAGGAAGAGGTTACATGGCTAAGAAAACGGGCTCCGTCGCTAAAGATACCGTCGTGAGCATCCACTACACGGTGAAAGACTCCTCGGGAAAGAAAATTGAATCTTCCAAGGGAGAAGAGCCCCTTACCTATCTACATGGCCATGACCAGATCATTAGCGGCCTTGAGAAAGCGCTCAAAGGAAAGTCCACCGGCGACAAGCTGACCGTACAAATCAGCCCCGAAGAAGGATACGGCGCGTACAATGATTCGATGGTAACTAAATTAAAGAAGTCTCAGTTCCGCGATCAGAAAGAACTTAAGGTCGGTAGCATTTTTCAATTCTCGGATGCGCAGGGCAACCCAGTCGTCGTCCGTATCAAAGAAATAAAGGGCGATACCATCATCGTCGACGGCAACCATCCGTTTGCGGGACTCACCCTCGACTTCAGCATTGAAGTTGTCGACGTTCGTGCTGCCACCAAAGAAGAGTTGGAACACGGACACGCGCATACGGGTGGCGAACACTGCTAACGCAGATTTGTTTGCACACTGTTCGACAGAGCGCACTAAGCGGCGAGCTGGTTTTCTCTCTGCATTTCTGAAATGAGACGGGCAATATCCTTGCCCTCTGACATTGCTGCAACTATACGAGCCGCTTGCAGGGCTTTCATCCGGCTGACTGGAATGTGCTTCTCTAGCAGGGCACGAATTTTTGCGCGCTCTGACCAACCTTTCAACAGATGGCGCTCGAGATTTTCCTCGGAATACTCATCGAAGGTCAACGCATACTCTTCAATCCCAAGGGTTCGGAAATAGTGACTTACTTTTGGTTGATGCGGCAAAGCTAGCACGGGAGTTAATCCTGCCGATGCCAGAATGGTCGCGTGGAGGCGCATACCGAAAAGAAGCGAAAGCCTTCCGAGAACCCCCATGATGTCATAGTGCGAATATTCTCTATTAGAGATATGTCGCGTCTTTACCGGAACCGTGACCCGCTTCATCAGTTCGAGCGTTAGCGGCACATCATGATACTGGGTACTGACGAAGAGGACAGGAACTCCGAGCTGCGCCAACACTCGGTTCAGCGCACTCGAATAGGTGGCTAAGAATTTTTCTTTGCCCATCGGCTCACGTTTTGCGCCGGACCAGGAATCTAGGTATGCGCTCACATTGATGCCTAGAATCTGCTCACCAGGATTAAATCCAAGTGATTGCATAATCGACTGCACTCGTTCTTCCGAGGCCGGACGCATCGTCAACGCTGCATCTGCGGTAATAAGAATTGGTTGATCGACTACGCCGATATTTCGAAGCAGGTCATACGAATTCTGATCGCGCACGGTGAC
>JAFLCA010000163.1 GCA_017302875.1 Deltaproteobacteria bacterium | reverse complement strand
CTCTTCTTCTCTCGATGATTGCCATTTTTGGCTTTTCTCCTGCGCTTTTCGCCGACTCAAAGAGTGACTTTTATATCCAACAGGCAATGGAGCGTTACTTCACGGTTCCAGAGGATGCGCGTTCACTTTCGACTGCCGGAGCGGCCTCTCAACTCTGCGAAGGTGCAGCTTGCATTTATATGAACGCTGCGGGCTTGGGATTTATGAATTCCCGGGAGGTGGTCGGTAACCTTGGCTTCCGTGACACGCGTGGGAACGAGTTCTTACAGGAAGGTGAGATTACTCAGAGTGAATGGTCAGGATTTATATCTGGAGCCTATCCGATTAGTTCAGGACGCTACGGCACTTTCTCTGCGGCTTATTCTCGCTTCAACGGCCAAACGAACGATTCTATCAACACTAATCCTGATGGACACAACCGTACTCTGGGGTACGGTCTCGCGGTAACAGATTCGCTGGCGTTTGGATATTCTTTGACCTTTCTTGATGACCAAGTACGAACGGATTTTAGCGATTTACACAGTCACGCGCGCTTCCTCCATTTGTTCTCTTCGCAAGCGAAACTTGCTGATGGGTATATGTTGGGCGGAACGTTTCGGCTTGGGATCGGACAATCTGATACCGAAGATTTCGAACTTGGCACTAATGGCCTGAATCATGTGCGGGAGTATTCCGGGAATGTAGCGCTTTCGAAAAAATGGGATCGTTTTACGGGCATGACTGCCTTCTCGTATTCGCGCCTGACCTCCCATTCGGATGACGAGGACTTCTCCGCGCCTGTGGTGCTCGGCGGAAATGAAGCTGGTAATGACTATCGCTTCTCTCTTGGTGGTGAGTATGCATTCACTGAGCAGGTGACACTGCGCGGCGGATATAGTTACCGTAATGCGAATTACGAGTTTTCTCGCCCGCAGCTCTTGGGATTGAGCGGCACGCTTATCGAAAACGTATGGTCTTTGGGGCTCGGGTATCTCTTTAGCCCGCAGCATTATAGGATTCGGCTCAACTACGGCATTGCATATTCTGCAGAGGGAAATGGGGATATGCAGCAATTAATAGATGTCGCCATTCCATTGTAGTCCGGCCGTTGATCTAGGTTGATTGTGCGGGTGTTCTTGTGATTTGCTTGGCCATCTGAATGAAATTTCTATTTCTCCATGGTGGCTGTCACGGAGCTTGGTGCTGGGCCAAGTTGATCACCGCGCTTCGCGGTATGGGACACGAATGTCATGCCTTCGATTTTCCTGGGGCAGGAACAGATGCAACGCCGCGCGCTTCGATTACAAAGGATGATTACGTTAAAGCAGCGACCGACTATCTGACGGGGCATAATCTGAACGATGTCATTCTGGTGGGGCACTCTTTGGCTGGGGTTGTCATGCCTGATATCTGCACAGCAAGTTCCGAGCGAATTCAAAAATTGGTTTTTATCGCGGGAATTGTTTTGGAGAAGGGCGAGCGGGCGATTGATTACATTCCTGAAGACCGGAGAGCCGCGTACTTTGAACTTGCAGCGAAGTCAGGTGATGGAACTGTGATGTGGGACTTCGAGCTGACGAGGCGAATTTGGTTTTCGGATCTCACTGATGCCGACGCCAGAGAGTTTTTCCCCAAGCTGACGCCTCAGCCGTTTTCGATCTTTTTGGCTCCAAGCACTGTTGAGCTTTCTTTGCTTTCGGCGCCGACTACCTACATTCTTGGCTCGCAGGACAAGGCCTTTCCAAGGGAAAAGGCGGCCATATTCGCGGGGAAGTTAAAGGGCACAACATTAGAAGGAAATTGGGGGCATCCCGTTATGATGTCGCATCCTCTGGAATTGGCGACTCTCTTGAACGCTGAACTTTTTTAGCGGGGATAATTCGCCTTTGCGGCTATCGGTTAGATACGAATGGAACGGAAAATTATTGGATTTAAGCTGGATGCTGCGGGAGATTGGACCGCAATGCTTGACTGTGGGCATCCGCAGCATACTCGACACCGTCCGCCTTTTGAGAATCGCGCCTGGGTTATGACGCAAGACGGAAGAGATTCAATGCTGGGGCAGGTGCTGAACTGTGTGCGCTGCGAAGAGTTCGAGCTGCCAGCGGATTTTGTAAAGTGCAAGGTCACGCCGGAGTTTACAGAAAGTACCATGCCGGCAGGACTGCGTGGACAGCACTACACAAGCTCAGGCGTGTGGGGAAAGATCGTTGTGTTAGAGGGTAGGCTTCTGTACTGCGTCCCTTCCAAGAACATCGCGCTTGAACTCGATTCGAGTTCGCCAGGAATTGTGGTGCCTGAACTGCCACATCACGTGGAGCCACAAGGCTCGGTGCGTTTTATGGTGGAATTTTACAAAGCTGCGCTGCCTGGCTAACTGGGACTATTCTTCAATCCAAGCTTTGCGGGTTAGCAATTAGTCGCGCACGTTCCGCTTCAGAGCGGAAGTCCAGATCGTAGATTGCTTGAAAGAATTTCTGAATTTCTCGCGCCCCTTCGAAGCCGTCTTTTTTGAATACTTCCAAAACGGATTCATGAGAGGGGTGCCCCGTCTCGGCTAGCGCAGAGGTGAATAAGCTAGCCGCGGTGGCATCCATCCCTTCGCTGGTGATTAGTTCATGCCTAATCTTGGTGCGGGCTATTTCAGAGACTATGTAGTCGAGCGCTTTTAGGCGCAAATCTGGATAGCGATATGCGGCCGCTTCGACGCGCAGCTCGCGCATAATTCCGCGCAGGGATGAACCGTAATGACTGATGGTGTCTGCCGTAAAATGAATGCCGTGCGCCGGGCCTTGCTGTAGGTCCTTGATCATGTCTCGCAATGACGATTCTGGTTTTGTCAGTAGCCGTACTCTTTCAACCGGATTCTCGGTGCCGCTGAAGGGTAAGCCAAAGCTCGAGAAATACAAATTGTTCTCTGCGACACCCAGTACGCTATTCTTGATACGCTGATGCCCGCATTTTTCGGCGTAGGAAGTGCTGTTCAATCGACTCTTCTTCACCTGCTCAGCTAGTGCCCGGGCAAGCGGGGACTCCAGCGCCATATAATCTAGAATCTGAAACATCGGCAACGCATCAGTCCGGGCTTTCTCGATGTCAAAGAGTGCCCAGTTGGAGACGCCTAATCCCGGACAGTTCGGCATCATCGAAGACCACACCACAGGAGCAGCTAGAACCTTCCCTCCCAAATATGTTTCGTGTCTTATCGACCCCCGGTCAATTTTGCCTTCGGCAATCTGCGCGCGCTCGCCCACTAAGTTTACAATCGCCACCTCGCCGTGCGGCATAAGGAGTTTCTCGTTCAGGAAATGGATCGCTCGCAGAGCCTGCATGGGCGTACATTTTTCAATCTCGTCCGCTGGAACCGGTAGCTCAAGTCCGCAGAATGCAGCGTAACGAGAGAGCGTTTCGAGGTTGACTGGCGTTTCTGGGCGCAGCCGTGCCGCTAGGTCGTGAATCTCCGCTACGACCATGCGTCGTTGAAAGTCGTTCGACGGACCGGCGCTGTCTCGTTGGGGAGAATTCTGTTGAGATGGATCTGGGCACATAATCCCTAGTGTTATGGGGCTAACTAGGCAGTTTGTATCAGAAAGTTTGGAAAAACTGAGTGACAAGGCCCACATAGATATAGAAGATAGAGTACGATACCTCCCCTTGGGGCCTCAAAGCGACAGGGCCAGTTTCGAGTAAGGACTCTTATGAGATTTTCAAGAACATTCATCGCAGCATGTGCCTTCCTTTCTCTTGCCAGCTTTCTTTCGGAGGCAGTCAGCGAAACAAAAGTGAAAGTCGGAGTTCCCACTGTCTTAAGTGGAGATCTCGCCGTGCTTGGTGACAACTTAGCAAAGACCGTTGAAACATATAAGAAGCACCATCTTCGGCATCCGATAGAGTTCGTATTTGAGGATGCGCGCAAATCCAGCATTGATGGTTTGAATGCGTATAGAAAGTTGATCGACATCGAGAAGGTCGATGTCATCATCGGCGGCACAAGTTCGAACGGCACTCTGGCCGGTGCGCCGCTGGTAAATTCTTCCAAGACGGTGCTGATTACGCCCCTCACGGGTGGTTCGAATATCGATAAAGCCGGGCCATATATTTTTCGGATCGGAAATAGCGATATCCTGAATGGAACGCAGCAGGCCGATATTCTGCGGAAAGAGGGCTATTCGAGAGTTGCTCTTATCACCGAACTTACAGAGTACACCCAAGATATTGCCAAGTTTTTCCGGGAGCAGTTTGTTAAAGAGGGTGGGAAGATTGTTTTTGACGAAGACTTCGCCCCAGACTCAACTTCTTTCAAGTCTCTCATTACAAAAATGAAGGCGCAGAAGCCGGAGGCCATTGTTATGGCGACGCAGACCGGGCTTGCCTTTGGCCTCTTCTTGCGTGAACTGCGGGAGCTTAACGGGTTGCCGCCTACGAAGATTTTTACGAACTTTGTTGCAGCGTCCAATCCCGACGCCTTTAAGGCAGCAGGGGACTCTATCTATGGCGTGAATTACCTCGCTCCGGCGTACGACAAGGACAATCCCAAGCTCGTTCAATTTTTTGCTGAATTCAAAGCAGATCATGGAAGTGATCCTGCGATAGCGTTTCACGCCGCTGGAACCTATGACGCCTTGGAAATGTTGCAGGCATTTCTTGATGAGAACAAAGTTTTTGATCGCGAAAAGTTTCAGCAATATTTGCTGACGAACATAAAGAATTATCATGGTCTCATGGGCACGTATTCATTCGATGCTGAGGGTAATGCCGATATTGGATTCACTCCGGCGGTAATTCAGAAAGCTAGTTAGTGCGAGATTTTGCTGGTGCTACGCTTGGTTACGCCGTTGGTTGATTCACAATCAGTTTGGCAGGAAACTGGGCCCAGGTAATCGCCTATTCAATGGGGAGTTTTGTATGTCGATGGCACCTGTGCAACCGCTGGGAAGAGAGCAGTTGGCTGATCGGGCCGAAGGTCTTATCCAGGCACTTGGAGTTCAATTTCAACAAATGGGATTCGCCGAAAGACCGGAGACGCATCGGGCTCACGATGTGCATGGCTTTTTTCAACTGACTGCGCGTCCAGATTTAAATCTACATGTCCAGGTGTATCCGGGCATGTGTGATACGCGTGATGCGCAGTTGATTGCTCGCATCATGGACAAAGAACAAATGCAGAGTCAGCGCGATTCGGAAGGGGCGAGCCCCGGAAACGAACACGGCGCAGTCGTCCATCAGCTGCCCAAGTTCAACTCCATCGTCGCAGTCCCTTGGGATGAGGTACGCTTAGCAAGAGAATTGCGAGGGCAGATTGATTCAGTAGTCGGGTAATAGTGGAACTAGTTTCGTTTTAAAGTTGTACTATGCCAGAAGTCACCCCATGGGATACTAACGCCCAGCAATTCAATGTTCACTCGGCTACCGATCGCTTCGAGATTGATCTCAATAAGCTTGAGTTCGGAGTTGCCGCAAACGTCATGTGCGCATGGCCCGCGGTGCGCGCTCTTATCGATGAGCGACGCGCGCAGCTCGATCGGGCTTTGCATATCGTTGATTTCGGATGTGGTACTGGCGGCTTTGCCCAGCAATGTGACGATGGAGACGATGTCGTTACGGGGATAGATGTCTCAGCAAAGATGATCGCAACTGCGCGTGCCAGCACTGCCCGACATATTTATTATTATAACGGGGGCGAGCAGGCGCTAAACTATTTCCTGCATCAAGACGTAATTGCTGCCAATTTGGTGACGAACTATCTAAGTAGTTTAACTGCTATTGCAGGCGGAGTCGCTCGCAGTCTCGAACTGGGAGGCAGATTCTTCTTCGCCGATCTTAACCCTGGATATGTTCGGGAGTGTTTACGACAAGGCATTATATATAGCGATCCCGAACCGCCTGAGCACGCGCGTCACGCTATTCTTCACTTTAGCGATGGCGCTAAACGGGTAACCCTGTGGGAACCTGAAGATTATCAAGCCGCATTTTCAGACTTTGGCTTGGAGTTTCGCTCCCTTTCTCGTCCGCTACTGACGGAGGAGTTCTTGCGGAGATTCGATTCGCAGATCGATCCACGCTACCCGCGAGCACTTCCGCGTTATGGAATATATGCATTCGAGAAAACCCGGGAAGTCCGGAATCCCTGGCAGTTGTCTGATGCGGCGCAGCAAATTTCTCAACAAAGTGCCTCGTTATAGAGAATGAAATGGGCAACACACTTGAAGTTATTGCAAGGTACGAGAACGTGCATGAGGCAGAGCTGACCCGTGGCCTTCTTGAAAGCGCAGGTATAACTGCCTTTGTTCAAGATGCTCACACGGTGGGAGTGAACTGGATGCTTTCGAACGCAATAGGCGGGGTCAAAGTGGCAGTTAGACCAGAGGACGCTGCCCGCGCAAAAGAGATTCTTGGGGAGATTGCGACATCCGACGACTCCGATGCAGGGTGGGGGGCTTGCCCGAATTGCGGAAGCCGCAAGTTGGAATTGCGCTCTGAACGACGCATGACAAATCTGACTTGGCTGTTGCTGGGAATTCCCTTGTTGTTTCCTCGGCAGCGATACTACTGCACTTCTTGTTGCCAGATGACTGATGCTCCCAAGGAATAGGGGCCTCTAGCGAACTGCCTCATAGAAACCTAATTGAATTCTTACCTTCTGTTAGCGCGGTTACCTGAACTTCGTTTTAGCTTTTCGCTATGATTTAAGTCTCTTTGGTTAGGGAGACGGTTCATGCGCATTGCCCAGTCACAAACATCTGCATCAACTGATTCCGGGAGTCGGCACGATAACGCAGGGAAGGTAGAATCCTCGGATGCGAAGAAGGGGCGTCAGTCAAAAAAGTCAGAGCCTCGTGAGGCGCAGCCCGTCGAGCCTCCCCATGTTCAATCTTCAGCCAAGGTTTTCGCGCGAGGATCTCTGCCCCATGTGGCGCCGGGCTCCCCGTTAGATATCTTGCGTCGGCGTAATGCTGCAGGGGGAGCCGCCAAGAAAGAACTTCCGCTCGATACGAAGCAGGGTCAAGATGCCGTGGCAAAAGTTTCCCTACAGGGTGAGTCTTCATTCCTGATCTCCGAGCCAGGCTCTGTACCGTCCTCGTTAAAGTTGCCGATGAAAGCGCTGCGCGAGTCATTGCGCCGAAAGGAGCGCCTAAGCGTCGCGGAGTTAAATGGCCTGGAATATGGCGCTGTGAGCGCGGGAGTCCCTTTTTTGATGCTTGCCTCGGGGAAGGTGGCTCTCAGTGATCAAAGCTATAGGCTCCTCAAAGACTACCTGCAGGCCATACATCGGGGCGGATTCTCGTTAAGCCTTTCTCAGGCTAGCCCGCTTTTCTTTACCGATAGAATAGAGCCGATAGGTGAGGGAAAGGCGATTTCCTTGAGTGCCGCGCGGAGAAAGTCGGGGGACGAGGCGTATGCGATGTTCATTTGCCCCGAAGGTAATAATGCTAAGGCAGTCTCTCAGAGAGAAGTTGCAAAGAGCGCTGCCGAGGCACCGAAAGCAGAGCGTGTGCTAGCGAAAAAAATAGCACCGAGCGCCGAGTTATCGAGCCCAGTGAAAAAAGGGCGAAAAGCGCCAAAAGCAGATGCAGAGTCGCAGACGACGGGGACAGCTCCAGCAGCGGCAGCCCTGGCTCCGCTGCCCAGTTCGGGACAGGCAAGTATTGGAGTTGCGAGCATCGCCGAGGTGAGCTCGGTGACCTCAATGCGGCAGCCTTCGCAAAATGGCACCGCTCCCGAGCCGCCAAGTACCTTAGAGGTTTCGACAGGTAATCGAGTCGAAGTCGCGCCCCCTCCATCGGTGAAAGAGGAGGCTTTAGAACCTCCGCCCCCACCTCCTCAGAAAGCGCGAAAACTGGGAACTGCGCGGGCCGCCGTGGCGTCAGTTGTCCTTGAACAGCCCCCGCAGCAGCCGAAGGACGTGATTGCTCCAGTTGATGACAACGAGAATGTCGTTTCCGTCGGCTCTTCTTCTGCTCCTATTCAAAGCGAGCCGTTGGAACTCTCCTTTGGTCTGGAGATTAACAGGATTGATCAGGCAATAGGGCGTCTCTCCAAATCGACAAACTTTACTGGGGATTTGAAGACCACTGAGATATATGGGCGGACACTTAAGGCGCTGCGAGAGGCGCTTGCCCTTGGGGGTCTGCCCGCCTGGATAGATGCCGATAAGCATGAAGAACTGCCGATGCTGCGTGAGCGAGTGCAAAGAACGCGATCAAGTATTGGGCCGATGATGTCTGGGGACGTTCGGTTGCTTTCGGCGTCTCTTCAAGGTACCCAGCGGGTTGTGCAGACTCGATGGTCCTCGCAAGGACAAGCTAACGCCAATGCTCGTAACGAGGTGTTGATGCAGCTTGAGATGCTACATCTCCTTAGGCTTCCCGAGATTAAGGGAGCGGCGGAGCGCAGTTTCACTGCGGCTGTTCTCTCTACTATTGCTTCATCCACCGCGAAGTTTCTTGGAAGCGCACCTCCCTAAATTTGTCAGCGCCGCCGCCCTATATCCAAGGACTTAGGCGCGTATCTTAGCGATGCTGCTTGCGATATACTCAGCATTCAAGCTTTGCGTAGTTGTTGCCTTCGCTCATGAGTCCTACTCCGCTTTCTAACACCCTTTCTGCTCTGCAAAGCACTGGTCCTGCGGCCTCTTTCCCGCTTTCGCGCGAAGTACTAACGGCACTGCCCGCAAATTCTCAGCTCTCGCGGCTGGCGCAGGG
>JAFLCA010000162.1 GCA_017302875.1 Deltaproteobacteria bacterium | reverse complement strand
TAAATTCAGGTCGGGCTGCGATATGAATGGCCCAGCTGCGTCCGGCAAAGTCAAAAGATCGAATAGTAGACAAGGCAGGAGCCGCAGAAGCATTTGCTACGCGTGGTCGCTTTGAAAGGGAATCGAAGAGCAAAGCTTCCTGATTCGTTGAATTTCCGTCGAATACTTGGAAGTCAACTTCTGCAACTTTGGATGCAGCGACATCCCCCAAAACTCGTTCGAAGACGAGAGGCAAGTAAACCCAGCCCTTCAATATCGCGCTGCGATGATTCTCTAGCTGACCTGGAGCGTAGTCGCTGTACACCGGTGCCAGTAGAATAGCGGAGGCTTGAGAAGGTTGACCATTAAGGGTGGTAAGTTTAGGTGTGATAATAGGGCGGTCTTCCTTCACGGCACGCTGAGCGGTTTTGCGTATTTCCGTGTTGCCGCTGAGGTCTAGCCCAATGGCGGCTGCGTTGGTTTGCTGCGGTTCTAAATACGAAATTACAAGGCGGTCATCGTTCGGGGCGACTACGCTGTTCCCTGGAAGCAAGTGCAGCTCGAACATTGTTGCGCCACCCGACCGCATGCGTTGCACGTAGCTTGGTAGTTGATCGGAGGGGATTCGCTCGAGAAATCCAAACCCAATCATTCCCGGCAGATTGTCCAAGTGTAGTGACTCAACGAAGGTCTTCCACTTGTGGCGATCGACATGTTGGCTGGCGGCAAAAAGTCCCAGTCCAGCTCTCGCGATTCTGTCGTATTCAGCCAATCGATTCGAGATGGCGACAAGGATGCGCTCGGTGTGGCGATCAAAGCGCAGCGCGTCGTTGCGACGCAGCTCCGCGCGCAAGACAAAAATTCCGAACGTGGTCAGAATGCAGCCAAGCAAGAACACCGAAAGTGGATGGGTGCATGCGCTTCTTAGCGAAGGGGGGATGATTGAAGCTGGGCGGGGCACGTTGTCAGGATTCTCCAGAGCTAAAGTATAGTACTGCGACGCGGTAAAGGTTTTTGCTGCCTTCTCTCAGGGCGACTAAGGCAGGGGCTGCCCTTTACATAAAATCTCCACTGTTTGTCCTGAGCCAGAGTAATACCGATACGCTCTGAACGCCCTACTGATTTTGCAGGAACTGCACATCCAGGGCTAAGCCCGATCAGATGCGAACCTAAGAAGTGCTCTCCGTACATGCGTCGGTCAATAGCCAGCGCCTGACAGAGTTTACCGGGGCCATTGGCTAGACAGGAATCCGGGACATTTCCACGACGCCGGCGCATGGTTTCTATGCCTTCCATCGGTTCCAGTGCCCGAATCAAGATGGCCTCACCCGAACCTTCGCGCCCAGTCACCACATTTACGCAAAAATGGGCTCCGTAAACAAAATAAACATAGCAGTGCCCGCCTGCCCAAAACATGACCTCAGTTCGCTCGGTTCGACCCTTTGCCGAGTGCGCCGCCGGATCAGAGGGGCCGCAGTAGGCCTCAACTTCCACGATTCGACCGCTTGTGACCTTCCCTCTGACCGAGGTACTAAGAATTGCACCAAGCAATTTGGGTGCTACCCTGAGGGTTGGCTGCCCGAAGAAAGCGCTGGTGAACGAAGTTGATCGCATTGAAGCACCCTTATGGAGGCCAATTAGCGCCGTTTATAGCCCGAATCTTTGAGTTGATACAAAGAGATGCCCACTTTTTACGATTGCTCGCGTTCCGGCGCAGGGCTTTTTGCGTCATAATATTGTAGTAGATGCTCGTCTCAGGATGATTAAGACAGGTTATCTCTCAAGGTTGAGGTCCCAGAGTGTTTAAGGATACGCCCGAACCGGCAGACTATTGCGTCGTCGACAGTTCGCCGGAGAATCGCTTAAGCCAGTTCGAACGGCTGACCCTGACCGGAGGCGTGGAGCTCGATCGCGCGCTTGCTTGGATTTCTAAACAGTTCGGTTCCTTTTCCTATCAAACCAAACTCGAATCGCTCGCGGTCGAAAAATTTTTCGATGCTGCACGTTTCTACACGGAGCCTTCCCCGTCGCATATCGATTGGATGAAGCACCCCGGCAAATTTTTTGAAAGACCAAGTAAAGCTCCCGCAGTTCAAGAGACGACCTTTCATGGTCTGCAGGACGGCGAAGTAGTCGATCTAAGCTTTGCTTCAACCTATAAGCCGCAGAATCCCGACTTTGAAAAGGATTTTTACGCGTGCACGCCCAATCTTACTTCATACGCGCGCATGTGGCGTCACCATGGGGCAGCGCGTCCCACCATTGTTGCGATCCATGGTTGGTCGATGGGCGATCAGCGCGTGAATTCGTTGGCCTTCATGCCAGGATTCTTCTATCAACTTGGATTCGACGTCGCTTTGATTGAATTGCCGTATCATGGTCGTCGCCGATCTCCGGGTGAGCGCGCAGCGAATGCTTTTTTGTTCCCAAGCATCGATGTGGTCCGCACCAATGAGGCGATGGGCCAGGTAATCTCTGATCTGAGAAATTTAGGACTGTATCTCAATGCGCGAGGAGTAAAAGAAGTCGGCTGCATGGGGATGAGTTTGGGAGCTTACGTTGGTTCATTGTGGGCTGCTCTCGACACTTTGTCGTTTTGTGTTCCGATTGTTCCGATGGTGTCGATGGCCGAGGTGGCCTGGGAAATTATCACTCGCGATGAAAACTTTGCTGAGTTGCGCGAGGCGGGGCTGACGCTCGATCTGTTGCAAGAAACTTACGGCGTGCATTGTCCGCTGACCCATATTCCACAGACCCCCAAAGACCGCATGCTCATTATCGCGGGGATAGGGGATAAGATTGTTCCGCCGCGTCAGCCGCGCTTGCTGTGGGAACATTGGAAGCGCCCCCATCTTTTGTGGTTTCGTGGCGGTCACGTTGCGCAGTTTAAACGCTCGAAGGCCTTTGCCGAAGTCGTCGGATTTTTTGAGGGCTTGGGTCTGACTGATGCGCGAAGCAAACCTGCGCCATCGACGGCCTCGTCCTGAGCCCGTTTTCTGGCCTCACCGTCTGTCGCTCTACCCATTTCGCACCTTGTAAGCCCCATATGCTCGACTAGGGCGTGATTCCTTGCGCGATTATACGAGTTCAACTTCCCAAGCCCTTGAAAAAAAAGAGCTTTACGCTACAATCCGACTGGTTTGAACGTTTCGTCCGCCTACTACCAAAGAATGAGCATGTCAGATCGTAGTGAACAAGAACTTGTGCGCTTCGGGAAACTCTCGAAGCTTAGAGAGCAGGGCTACCCATTTCCGAATGATGTCAAAGTAAATGCGAAAGCCGCCGTGGTCCTGGCGTCTGAAGTTCAAGACCCAGCCACTGCTCCGCGTTACACAATTGCCGGACGCTTGGTGCAGATTCGCAACATGGGCAAAGCGGCCTTCGTGCACGTATTGGACGGATCTGGAAAAATTCAGCTCTACGTCAAGAAGGATGTGCTTGGTGACGCCGCATTTGAGGCGTTTAAGGACTTTGATATCGGGGATATCGTTGAAGCAAGTGGATATGCCTTTGTAACAAAGACCGGCGAGAAGAGTTTGCACGTTGAAGCGATCCGCTTGCTGACGAAGGCTCTCATTCCGCTGCCTGAAAAGTGGCATGGACTCAGAGATCAAGAAATCCGCTATCGAGCGCGCTATGTAGACCTGATAGCCAACCCGGAAGTGCGGGACATATTTAAGGCGCGAGCGAAGATTATCCGTGAAGTGCGCTCATTCCTCGATAATCGTGACTACGTCGAGGTCGAAACTCCTGTCTTGCATTATACCGCCGGCGGAGCGACGGCGCGTCCTTTCACGACCTATCATAATGCCTTGAGCACCAGCATGCATTTGCGCATTGCCTTGGAGCTGCCACTGAAGAAGTTGGTGGTCGGGGGGTTGGAGCGGGTCTATGAGGTGGGGCGAGTATTCCGTAACGAGGGGTTGTCAAAGAAGCATAATCCCGAGTTCACGATGCTTGAGTTCTATCAGGCCTACGCGACATTCGAAGATTTGATGACGCTGACTGAGGATATGTTTGTGCATTTGGCTCAAGCAGTCGTCGGTAGTTTGAAAGTTCCCTACGGTGATCATGTGTTGGATTTTACCCCGCCATGGCCGCGTATCAGCATGCTCGATTCGATCTATTCGGTGGGTGGAGTTTCGAAGGAGTTCGATCTTCAGACTCTTTCCGGTGTTGTGGCTGCGGCCAAGAAGCACCAGGTGCATCTCGACGAACCGCAAGACTGGGGGCGCTCGCTTGAGGCCTTGTGGGGAGAGTTGGTCGAAGGGAAGTTGATTAACCCCACGTTCATCACCCATCATCCGTTCTCGATATCGCCGCTGGCGCGTAAGAACCTGAGCGATCCGAAAATCACGGATCGTTTCGAATTGATAATCGCGGGAATGGAAGCTGCTAATGCATTCTCTGAGCTCAATGACGCCGAAGATCAGCGCGAGCGCTTTGAAGCGCAGGCAGCTCGTAAGGCTCAGGGGGATGAAGAAGCTACCGACGTCGATGAAGATTTCTTGCGAGCGCTCGAGTACGGACTTCCTCCAACAGCAGGTGAGGGCGTAGGAATTGATCGCTTGGTTATGTTGCTCACCAATAGCTCCACGATACGAGATGTGGTCCTATTCCCGCAGCTCAAGCCGCGCGTGGAAGGTGAAGAGGAAACAGCGCAAACTGAAGAGGCGGCTGCCTCGGCCAAGTAGATGGAGTCTTAGTGTCTTCACACGCATTCTCACGGAAAATCGCATTGCGCTACCTGTGGTCTCGGCGCGGCGAAGCGTTCATTACCATCATTACCATCATCTCGGTGCTGGGAGTCGCCATTGGCGTGATGGTTCTGAATATGGTTATGGCGGTGATGACCGGATTTCAGCACGAGCTGCGCGAGAAGATTGTCGGCACTAATTCTCACATCGTGGTTCGACGCTTGAGTGGAAAGATTCAGGACTGGCAGGAGGTGTCTCACAAGATCGCCGACGTTCCCGGCGTCACGTCGGTTTCGGCTTTCACGTATCACCAAGCCCTTTTGCGCACACAAACCGGCTCAACGGGGATTTTGATCCGAGGGATCGAGCAGGGTACCTCCGCCGCTGCGCAGCTGGCGGGCTATGTTGATGGAAAAAAGGATATCGACGCCTTGTTTAATCCGCCGCCGGTCTTGGTGAGCAATGAGATGGGCGAGCAGGAGTCCGTAAGCTTGCCCGGTCTGGTGGTAGGTAAGGAATTGGTGCGCTCGTTAGGGCTCATCCCCGGCAGTCCCGTGTCGTTACTTTCTCCCACCATGACCTCCTCTCCCTTTGGCCTGATGCCGAAGTTTCGCCGCTTCACCATCGCAGGAGTCTACAATAGCGGGTTAGTCGAATACGAAAGCGGACTAGCCTACGCCAGTCTTTCCGAGGCGCAGAAGTTCTTCAACATGGGAAATTCGGTTTCCGGGTTGGAGGTGCGGGTTAAGAACATCGATGAGTCACCGCGCGTCGCAAAGGCCATCGTCGAAGCGCTCGGTGGATTGTCGAGTGGATTCTATGCGCAGGACTGGACCGAGACCAACAAGCCGCTCTGGGATGCCATGAAGCTGGAGAAGAAAGTTTATTTCATAGTCCTGCTGTTGATCGTCGTGATGGCGAGCTTCTCGATTATAAGCACGCTGATTATGATCGTGCTTGAGAAACGCAAGGATATTGCAGTGCTCAAGACGATGGGAGCAACCACTGCCAGCATCTCGCGTATTTTTATTTTGCAAGGTTCGGTTATCGGTGGTGTGGGAACTCTTGCCGGCTTGGCGGGAGGCTATTTGGGTTGCTTGGCGCTTCAGAAGTACGGATTCCCCCTCGATGAGCGCATTTTTCAAATGTCGACTGTTCCGGTACGCATGGAGTTTGCGAATTTTGCCTTAGTGGGGCTGACCGCATTCTGTATTTGTTTCCTTGCTACGATTTATCCGGCGCGTCGCGCCAGTAGCCTTGAGCCCAGTGAAGTACTTCGATACGAGTAAGCCTTGAAAATTTCTACACGCAATCTCACGAAGACCTATCAAGACGCCGACCGGCAGCTGAAAGTCATTCATGACTTAAGCATAGATTTCCCCGAAGATTGTTCCATTGCGGTGGTGGGGCGGTCGGGCATCGGAAAATCGACGCTGTTGCATTTGCTGGGTGGTCTCGATCGACCGAGCAGCGGCGAAATCTTGTACGATGAGCAAAACATAGCCGCGCTCTCAAATGACGCTTTGTCAGAGTTTCGCGGACGAAACGTCGGGTTCATTTTTCAGTTCCACCATTTACTGCCTGAGTTTTCCGCGCTTGAGAACGTGGCGATGCCGCTTATCATCCTCGGCACGCCGGAAGCACAGGCCCTTGAGCAGGCTCGCGCGGTGTTGGATCGAGTCGGATTGTCTGAGCGTCTCGAACACGTTCCTGGCAAGCTGTCCGGAGGTGAGCAGCAACGTGTGGCTATTGCGCGGGCAGTGGTCGCTCAGCCGCGCATCATATTGGCCGATGAGCCGACCGGCAATTTGGATCTGAGCACCGCCCGCGATGCGCAGCAGCTCCTCCTCGAGATCAATCGTGAGCTGCACAACACCCTTATTGTGGTGACACACAGCGCAGAATTGGCAAACGCTATGGATTCTGTGGTGGAGATGCAGCCGGGGGGAGGATTGACGATACAGCGAGCAAATAGAACAAGCTTGTGAGCACCCATAAGTTTTCGTAAGGTAGCCCTGGCCCGTTAGAGATTGGTACAAAGGAATTAGCATGCGCCCTGTTTTCCGTTCCGCCCTCTGCATTTCGCTTGCCGGATTTTTCCTTCTGCTCCTTCCGGCGCGGCTATTCGCCCTGACGGTCGACATTGTTTCCACGGTCATTCAGGACAATAAGCGAGTAGATAGCGCGGCCATTCGTGCGCAGCTCACCAAGACCTCCGGCCCGATCTCGAGCGAGACGATCGATCAAGACATAAAGACTCTCTATAAAACCGGCTTTTTTGATCAAGTTACCGCCCGCATCACGGAGACCGATCGTGGTGCTGTTTTGACGTACGCAGTCGTTGAGAAGCCGCTGGTTCGCAAAGTCTTCATTCGCGGCAACAAGAAAATTAAGGAAAGCGAATTGCGCGATGTCTTGAAATTCAACGGGGGTCGCTTCCTCGATCGATCCAGGATTCAAGCGCTCATGCGAAATGGTGTCTCGTATTACCAGTCGCAGGGATACTACGACGCCACGTTCGATTATTCCGTCGTTCCCGTCGGAGACAATCAGGTCGATGTGACCTTCATCATCAACGAGGGCAGCAAGTTCAAGATTAAAGATATCGAATTTGTTGGGCTGAAGAATGTCGATCCCAGCGATCTTCGCGAAGCGATGCAAACGAAAGAATACAAGTGGTGGAACTCCTGGCTGCTCGGAACCGGACGTCTTAATCCTGGAATGTTGGATAACGACAGGAATCTGATTCGCCAGTACTTTCTGGATCACGGCTATATTGATGCGACCGTTAGCGATCCACACATTGAACAGAAAGATAAGGGGCTCTACATCACGTTCGACGTAGCAGAGGGAAATGTCTATACGATCGGAACTTTAACCGCTTCGGGCGATTTGGTCGACGGTTCCGTGGAGCAGACCCTCGAAGGAATCAAGAGCGAGAAGGGAGAGGATTTCAGCGCATCGAAGCTGCGTGAAGATACCTTCACCATCAGTGAGAAATTCACCGACAAGGGCTATGCCTTTGCCAACGTGGTGCCAAATACGACGCTTGATCACGCGGCTTCGACGGTGTCGGTCGACTTCACCGTGTCGAAGGGCAATCCTGTTATGGTTAATCAAATCCATATTAAGGGAAATGCCAAGACCTATGACAACGTAATCCGACGCGAGCTGACCATCGGCGAGCAGGAGATGTATTCCAGTGCGAAGATTAAGCGCAGTCAGAAGCTGTTGGAGCGTCTGGGATACTTCGAAGAGGTGAATATCGCCACGGAACCGACCGACGACAAAGATAAGGTCGATCTGGGCGTCAATGTTCGTGAGGCCGCCACCGGGACTTTCAGCGCAGGAGCGGGTTTCTCTTCCTCTGATGGAGCGCTCTTCAATGCGCGTCTGACCGAAAACAATATTTTCGGAACTGGCCGCAGTTTGAGCTTCAACGCCGATATCGGAACCGAACGTGATAATTTCGTAATCTCCTACAACGACAATCGCCTGAATGATTCGCATGTGGCCTGGGGCGTGGACCTCCTGCGCAGCGATAGAGATTTTGATGATTTCGATCGCCGCTTGATGGGTGGTGCGACTGAGCTCGGATATCCGCTTGAGCAGGTGTTCGGAGAGTGGGCTCAGGACATCGCTGGCTCGGTGAAGTACGAGTTGTTAGCGATCGACATTAGCAATATTAATCCGAATGATGCCGCGCAGCTGGTCTTAAACTCGCAGGGCAAGTCGACCTCATCGAGTATTACGCCGAAGTTAACCCGCAATACTATCAACAACCCCTTGAATCCGAGCACTGGATCCAAGCAGGTCCTCTCCTTTGAGTACTCCGGGTTGGGCGGCGATCAGGACTTCTATGTGTTTGAAGGCCGCAATCAAGTATATCGTCCGCTCTTTAAGACAGATGCCGGTGAGTATGTCTTTTCATGGCGTACGACGGCGACATACGGAAAGAGCAACACCGAAGAGCCATTCCCTCTATTCAAGCGCTATTTTCCGGGCGGCATA
>JAFLCA010000161.1 GCA_017302875.1 Deltaproteobacteria bacterium | reverse complement strand
AGGGTGTCACTCGATTTCTTCTTCGACTTCGCCGTTTTTCGAGGCGTGAAAGGTGAAGCCGCGTTTCGACGATTTTAACCAGGTTGCAAGATATTCGATGCGCTTACGCTCGGGCGAACCTTCGGGCAAAGATGGCACGAGCTCGGCGTTGATGGCTTCGATGGCCTTGGGTGTCGGCAGGTCTTTGAGATAAAAAATCTGGAACGCCTGTTTGATCGCCGAGCGCTCGGCGGGGCTCATGCCCGAACGTTTTAATCCGACGATATTGAGACCAAATGCCAGGGCGGGATTACCGTTGTTCATCGTGTAAGGCAGCACGTCGCGCGTCGCTTTGCTGACGCCGCCGATGACAGCATAAGCGCCGATGCGCACGTTTTGGTGCACCATGACCAGGCCCGAGATCAGTGCGCCGTCGCCGACATGCACATGCCCCGCGCAGCCGCTCTTATTGACCATGATGACATTATTGCCGAACTGGCAATCGTGCGCAACATGCGCGTCGGCCATAAAATAGCAGCCGTTGCCGATGCGCGTCGGTGTCTCGGCCTTGGTCGGCTGGTGTACGGTGATCGTTTCCCTGAAGACATTGTTATCGCCGATGATGATCTCGGCTGCGGGGTTGTTAAAATGAAGATCTTGCGCATTTTCGCCGATGGTCGCGCCGGTGAAAATCTTGTTGTTCGCACCGATAGTGACTTTGTTCTTGATTGTGGCGCGGATGCCCACTTCGGTGCCCGGGCCGATTTTGACGTCGGGGCCGTTATAGGCGAAGGGGTGCACGCCGACATCGTCGGCAAGGTTCGCGGGATTTTCAACGACCGCGGTGGGGTGGATTTTAGGCATGGTTCACGGATGAACCGAGGCCGGCAGCGTCAAGGATGACGCTCTTCTGCGTGGCGTAGCCTCGGAAATTGAGAAGCTTGGCATAACCGTAATTCCGGCTGGTATCTTGCTCGATCAGGTAACGCTTGCTGCGGGCTGCTTGACTCGTCGCGCTCTAACGGCTGCCGAGGCCGCCGATGCGCGTATTGGCTGGCAGGCTTGTCGCGCAATCGGCGCTATCGACGTGGGACAGACGATTGTTGTCTCCCAAGGCTTGGTCGTTGCCGTAGAAGCGGTCGAGGGAACCGACGCCGCGATCCGTCGTGCCGGTGAGTTGGCGGGCAAGGGCAGTGTGGTGATTAAGCTCTGTAAGCCCGGGCAGGATACGCGTATCGATTTGCCCACGGTCGGCGTAAAAACGATAGAAACCATGGCTGCTTCCGGGGCCTCCGCCTTGGTGCTGGAAGCCAAAAAATCCATCATTCTTGATCCCGATGCTGTGGCCCGTGAGGCCAATCAGCTCGGCATCGCCATAGAATTAGCCGCCGGAATAGAAGATCTTTCGCGTTAAGCGCCGAAACTGCTACGGTAGTTTGGTTAGCGACCTTCTTCCTGGAGCTTCCTATGCAAATATGTTCCTACGATTCCCGCCGATTTTTTCTCTTGGGGATGCGTGTCTATTTTGGCATATGGCTGCTGTATTTGGGGTTGATTAAATGGTTTATGTTCGGCGCCAGCGGATTCGTAAACATGATCGCCGATCAATTTGATAAGACTTGGTCCCCACATGCGCTGAATGTGTCGTTAGGATGGCTCATCCTTTTCGCTGAGCCTTTGGGAGCCTTGTTCATTTTATCGGGAATTAAGCCGCGCCTGGCGTGGGGATTGGCCTCTCTGCTGATGTTTCTTTTGGCATTCGGTCAGACCCTGCTCATGAAGCCTGATGTTGGCCAGAATTGGATGTACGTTTTTGCTGCGCTCGTGTGCGCGGCGCTCAGTGACCCGGAAGAGTGTTGCAAGGCGAAGTCATAAGCCGAGGAGACCGCGGTGCGTTCCATAATTTTGACCAGCAGTGCCTTCATTTTGGTGATTTTGACTCTGGGGTCACTGCAAACCCTGTGGGTCGATCGACAGCTTAAAGCGCTGAATGAACCTGCGCTCGTAAGCCAAGGAAGTCGGAATATGGCAGCTCCGCGTGGCGAGTTGGCGCGTGACCGGCAACTCGAGGCGTTGCAGGCGCTTAACCCTTCACCTTTGCACGCGGCGACTCTGCATGTGCAGCGTTTCGCGATACTAAGCCGTAAGGCCTCCGAAGAAACCAATCCCGCTCAACGCATGCGCCTGTATTGTGAGGCGCTGAGTGAGATGGGAGAGGCATTACAGTCGGAGCCTGCCAATGCGACGTACTTGATCAACTGGGCAAATGTGCGCCAGCTTCTAGGGAACTCCGTAGAGTGCTCTCTGCCCTTTACCACGGGAGACTATGACGCTGCCGCGCAGCGCGCATTGCGTGATGATCCTGCCAACATCAACGTGCTGTTCTCTGCCGCGCAGATCTACGGCTGGGCCGGCAAGGACGAAGAAAGTCTACGTAGCTTGAATAGGATGTTGCTTTTAGCGGTTAGCCCCAAACCATATCAGGTGGAATATATCGCGTCCCGCTTACGAACTCCTCAGGATGTGCAGGCCGTGATCCCCGCGCGATTCCCTCAGATTGCAGCGTGGTCAGCTCGTCTGCAGCAAGAGAAGCCAGATCTGTTCCGAAATTCGCAAAGTGTTCTCGAGAAACTGCAACTTGCTGCTATCGATGCCGCGCTCGCGGAGTATCGCGCTGGACAGATTGCGCCAAATATCTACCGTCAGCGTCTGCTCTCTTTGCCGGGGGTAGTTGCCAGTCCCGTTGTTCGCCGCCGACTCGATAGTGAATTAGCTTCCTTCTCCAAATCGATTGGAGACGATCAGCTCACTCCCTATCTTTTGAAGCGGGGGGCGCTGGATGAGACCGCCGTATTGGATGCGAGTATCGCTTCTGATACGCGTCCGCTCAAATCGGTTTTGACCAATTGGGGAAGCAACGCTGACATGTGCTTGGATGATTTCTATGGAAGCATTGGCTTCTATCTGCCGGTTGGTTCTTCTCCTAAATTGATTGAGCTCAGAGGCAAACGCAAAGACGCCGTCATACCTTCAAACATGATTAAAGTCTTGGTAAGCGATGACAATCAGACTTGGGCCGAGCTCGAAGGCAGCCTTGTCATTGGCAGTATAACCTTTGGCGACACTAAGATCGTAACCATCGAGCCGAATTCGCGGTATTTCAAATACTGGAAGATAAACTTTGCTAGCTCCGCTCATACGCGCAGCTTCTGTAACTCGGCGCAGGAGTTGATCACGGTGTATCGAACTGGGACAGGAGGGCCAACGTGACACGAACCTTAAAGCTTCTTAGCTTGCTGCTTTGCGCTTGTGTTTGGAATTCTTCAGCCTGGGCGGGGGATGGCATCACAGTTGGATTTCCGGAGTTCGATAAGTCCATGAACGTCCTGGCTTCCTCGCACCCGGCGGCCCAATTTCTGAGACGCGCGGTTACCGGCAGGCTTGCGGATGCTCCACAGGGAGGCTCCTTTCGACTGCTCCTCAGCGATTCGATGACAAGCAGCTCGGATCGCCTTGTGTGGTCTTTCCGAATTAGCCCGCTGGCGACCTTTTCAGATGGTGTGCCGGTATTAGCCTCGGATGTTGAGTATTCGCTCGATCGTTGTAGCAAATTGGGCGCACTCAATGGGGTACGTAGTATCGATAGTGAAGTTGAGTCCAGCGCGGGACGTTCGGTGCAGTGGGTGCGAATACACCTGGATGCGCCCTCTGGCACACTGCTTGATGAAGTTAGTCGCTGCCCAGTCTTGGCGCGCCGTGCGAGTCTGATTTTCGGCAAAGATTTGGGAGAGGGTACGAACGTGGTTTCGGCGGGAGAGTATGCCTTTTCGGATCTAAAGATGGGTCGAGAAATTGCTCTGCGACGGCTTCGCTCGGGAGCCTCTCAAGCAGTAGCGGCCGGGCCCGATGTCCTGAATTTGCGATCTTTTAAGGATTCCAGCGCTGCCTTGGCGGCCTTGCGGGCGGGCACTATTGACGCGTTTCTGAGCCAAGATCAGGCGGTTATAGAAAGAGCTAAGAAAGATGAAACCTTGTTAGCTCAGCAGTGTCCTATATATACTGTCATTCTACGAAAGGGGCTTAAGATTGCCTGCCCGGATCAGATAATAGCCTCAGAAATTCGCTACCTTAGTTAGAGCCTTCTGTATATGAAGACAGCAAAAATTTTGTTCCTAATTCTGGCCGCTCTGTGTGTGAGTGGCTGCTCGACCCGCGGTACTACCAAGCCGCGCTCGCAAGTCATTTCCGACGCCCAAAGTAAGGGAGTCCCTGTTCTTTCGGTTGAGGAAGATCGAGCCCTCTTTTTCGAGGCTGACACCACGAATCAGAACCGGCTGGTGAATTTGATTAAGCGCAGATCAGAAAGCACGGGGCATGATGACACCTATCGTATCGGGCCCCGTGACGAGCTTGAGATAAATGTTTTTGATGTTCCTGAGTTAAATGTGACTGCGCGTGTCCGCGAGTCTGGCTTCGTTTCGTTGCCGCTCTTGGGAGCAGTTAAGGCTGCCGGCCTGACTGAGTCAGAGTTCCACGATGAAGTGCGCAAACGTCTTTCGGGATACGTCAAACAACCAGAGCTGACCGTCTTCATCAGCATGTATGGCAGTCAAAAGGTTGCAGTCATGGGGGCGGTTGCTCGTCCTGGAACCTATCCTTTGAAGAAGGGATCGAACAGCATCCTCGAACTGATCAGCGAAGCGGGCGGTGTCAATGAAAAGGCTGGAAACTATATCTCCTTCATTCCTGCGGAGCTTTCAGGCATTTCAGCTGGAAATGACGTCGAGTCGCGTGCCAAACTCGCGCTCGCTACGCAGCCTGCCGCGCAGCTTAAGGAAAGTGGCATTCAGGTTTACCTCGACCAAGTGATGGGGACGAATGGTGGTATTCCGCTGGAGATTCCCGTACGAGGTGGCGACATGGTCATCGTACCGGAAGGTGGGAAGGTGATGGTTGAGGGAGAAGTCCAAAAAGTTGGTCAGTATGACCTTGGGCAACAGATGACGATGCTCGGCGCGATTGCCGCAGCGGGCGGAATTACGTACGGAGCTAAGGTCGACGAGGTGGAGATCGAACGCGAAGTGGGGATCGACCAGAAGGCTCACCTTGTATTGGATTTGGGTAAAATTGCGTCCGGTGAAGAGCGTGACGTTCGATTGCGAAATGGTGATATTGTTCGTGTCCCATCGGACTCCGGACGTCGCCTTACCCAGGATACCTTTGAAAGTATAACCCGCATCTTCAACGTCGGTGCCGGCGTTAGTTTAGGTCATTAAGGTAGGGGCATTCATGGCAGATCACGATCCTTCTCCTCACGTTCGCCCTTTACCGCAACACCTTCCGGTGTTGCAGGAGCTGCGCGCGGATACCGAGTATGGATACGGGTTTCGTCCAGAAGTTCAGCTTCGAGAGTACTGGCGCGTTGTCTTCAAGTACCGAACGATTATCGGAGGCATTGTCGCGCTGTCCGTTTTGATTTCACTGATTTACGCCTTTACGGCGACGCCACAGTATAGTGCGGGAGCAAAGATCCGCATCAGCACGTACGAACCGGTTTTAAGTGCCACTAAAATCGAGGACATGCTGCAGCAGAAGAGCAAGGAAGCTAACTACTTCGAAACCCAGATTGAAGAGATTATGAGCTACTCGCTTGCAGATAAGGCGCTGGAAGATAACGCTATCAGAGAGGCCCTCGCACAAAAGTCTTCAGGCGGTTTCTTCTCACGCTGGTTCGGCTCGCCATCGGAAGAGGTGCAGGTGCCGATGGATTCGATGGCCGGCTATAAGGCTCCCATTTCAACCATCAAGGGTTACCTCGACACTATTGAGGTTAAGCCGGTGCGGCGGACGTCTCTTGTGGTGATTAATGCGACTACCACCAATCCAGCGCTCTCCGCGTTGATCGCGAATAAACATGCGCTTGCCTACATCGACTGGGTTCGCAATAGCCGCATTGAGCAGCAGGCGCGCGGATTGCAGTTTCTGCGAGGTCAGGCTGAAGAATTGCGCGAGAAGGTTTCCGATTTAGAGCGCGAGATGGCTGACTATGCCGAAGCCAACTCTATCGTCGCGTTGAACAAAGACGAGAATATCACTGCGCAAAAGATGTCGCAGCTCAATAAAATGCTGACAGATGCAACCGCCAAGCGCATTGAAGCGGAGAATTTATACAAAGAGGCTGAACGCTCGCTTTCTTCGAGTTCGGCTGGCTTCGATGACGTTTCGACTCAGAGTATGCGAGCTGAACTCGCAAAGCTCGAGGGCGAGTATCAACAGATGTCCGCGAAGTTTACGATGAGCTACCCCAAAATGCGGCAGCTTAAGTCGCAAATCGACGCCATCAAGGGCTCAATTAATGGCTAGCGTCGCCAAATCGTGACTGGACTCAAGGCCAAGGCCGCCGCGGCAGCTGAAGAAGAAAAGAATTTAAAAGAAGAGCTCGATCAGCAGAAGAGCCGCACGTTTGAACTGTCGAAAAAGGAAGTGCAGTATAACGTTCTCAATCGTGAACTTACTTCTTCGCGCGATCTTTTAGAGAACGTTTTGAAGCAGATGAAGGAAACTTCATTGGCAGTAGAGAGCAATTCTTCAAACGTCAGCATCGTCGATTACGCCAGCGTGCCAAAGTCTCCCAGCTTCCCGCGCAAAAAACTGGTGGTCTTAGTGGGCTTACTGGTGGGCATCGGCGCGGGCTTAACGTTGGGCTTCCTTATTAATTACCTCGATAACACCATTCGCACGCCGGAACAGTTGGCTGACCAGTTGGCCCTGCCAAGTTTGGGGGTGGTTCCTTCGTTTGCTCTCGAGAATCTGCCAAGTGTTCCGGGAGGACCTGAACAAGCTCGGGGTGCCTCGACTCGACCCGGGCTGGGCAAGGAAATTATCCGAATTGAAGAATCAGATTCCGCGATGCCGTTGGTGTATGTGCAGGCTCCCAAGTCATTGGCTGCCGAGGCGTACCGAACAATCCGTACCGGAATTCTCATGTCGCGCGCCGGTGAACCTCCTCGTACGATTCTAGTCTCGTCAGCGCAGTCCTCAGAAGGTAAGACGACCTCCTCCGTTAATTTAGCAGCCTGTCTGGCGAGTGCCGGCGGTAGGGTGGTGCTGATTGATGCGGACTTGCGCAGGCCGAGCATTTGCAAACATTTTGGACTCGATCCGCATTTACCGGGGCTTGTCGAAGTTATTACCGGGCAGCGCGCCCTGCACGAGGTGTATCTTAAAGAGAAGATCCGCCGGGTAACGCTGATTCCGAGCGGAGCGATCCCTCCGAATCCCGCTGAGCTGTTGGGCTCGCTGGAGATGGCTTCTCTAATCGACCAGTTGGCCTCGGAGTTTGATTACGTTTTGATTGACTCTCCTCCAGTGCTTCCAGTGACAGATTCCGTGATCTTGTCGCGCTACGTAGATGGAGTGGTGTTAGTCATAAAGGGCGCCTCCACTCCTCGTCGTGTCGTTACTGACGCGCGCAACCGTTTGAAGGCGGTAGGCGCCAATATTCTCGGCGCCGTTCTCAACGACGTCGACGTGACGGGTGGGGATTACTACTATTACAACAAGTACTACCACTCCTATTACCGCACGGAAGGAGAGGCAAATCGTCCCACCGGCACGGCTCCTCGGGTTTAGCCGCTCCTAGTTCGAGGTTTTGCAGGCTTAGCTTCGTCCAGCGCGACCAGGTTCGCTCTAGGCTTAATTCTACTTGCGCCAAGTCACATAACTCTCAGAATCCGCATAACTTTAAAGGAAGGCAGAGGGCACGGGACGGCTCCTTGAAAATGTAGTAAAACCAGGCTGTTATGCCGGGTGGGTGGTTTCTATTTTGGTCAATGCGCCAGTATGATGATTCCAAAGCGTAAGTCTGAGGCAGTTTCGACTAAGGGCGGCAGGGTCGTTTCGCGACCACACGTCGAGCGCCCACTGAGCGCTCCCATCCCACAACCGCAAATTCAAAGACCTCAAATCGCCGAAGAGCGACCCCTTGTAGGTGATGCTAGTTCGGCAGATGCAGCAAACCAAAACTCGCCCGCCGCCAAGGCTGAAGCGCCGACCGTTCCCCTTAATTCCCAATACTCATCTGACTATTTTGTTGAGAGTCCCGGGTTCACGGATCTTGGAACACCTCGACAGCTAGCCGAAAAACTTTCGCATGTCGGATATCAGTGTCTGCCTTTTTTGGCAGTGCAAGTGGCGTTGCTCCTGAACACGAAGAGCAGTCGCATCCGTTCGCTTCTGCTTGAAGGGCCTTCCGGCTGCGGTAAGAGCTTTTTCGCCAAGAGCCTGGCTAAAATCAGTGGCGCTGAATTGATGTGTCTTAGCTGCTACAAAGGCATGCCGACGCAAAACCTAATCGAGTCACCCTCTACACTGGCAATGGCGAATGCCATGGTTGGTAAGATGGAAGGCAAGACTGAAGAGCTCATGAACCTCGGCATTCTTTCGCGAGCCTATTTAGCCTCTCGCAAACATCCCGTGATCTTGCTGGTTGACGAACTTGATAAGCCGGATAGTTCGATTGACACATTCTTTCTCGGCCCGATTCAAGATGCTCGAATCTGGCTCGAATCGCGTGCACCGATTGACGCGAATGTCGACAATCTTCTAATAATCTTCACGAAGAACTGGAATCGCACCCTGGATGAAGCGCTGTTGCGACGCGTGCATCCGATCAAGATGACGTACCTTGATTCCACGCTGGAACGTAAGATCC
>JAFLCA010000160.1 GCA_017302875.1 Deltaproteobacteria bacterium | reverse complement strand
GACCGAGATCCGTCTACGAATCACAGATTTCATTTACTACTAGCGCGGGAAATCTTCGGAGAGTCCGAGATAGTTTCTTCTGCCCTCTTAAAGAATTCGCAGCGGAAAGCGGCGTCCCATCTAACCGGCGCACAATTAGTTGAGAAGATTATCAGCGATCCAAAAATGACAGTTGAGCGTTGGATGGCGATGGGTTGGCGTGAAAAACCGAAGTTCCGCGTACCCGACACAGATATAGGGCTACGTGTTCTTGCTGCCAAGCTAAAGGTAGAGGGAGATCCAGTTTGCACTCGCAAATCTCATTTGCTACTAGCGCAGAAGATCTTCGGAGAGTCCGAAACTCTTTCCTCCGCCCTCTTGGAGATCTCAAAGCACGAAGCAAGTACGCTATTAACTAGCGCAGAGTTAATTGACCGGATTGTCAGTGATCCGAAGATGCGCGTAGCGACATGGATCGGCATGACTCAGCGCGAAAGGCGAAGGTATCACGTTCCCGGAACAGAGATGGGACTAGAGGCTCTCGCTACTCAGTTGGAGGTTAGTGGAAACCCGATTGCATCTCACAAGTTTCATTTGCAGTTAGCGCAAAAGATCTTCGGGGAGTCCGAAGTCCTTTCTTCCGCGCTTTTAAAAAACTCTCGACAAGAAGCATCTCTAGCGCTTTCCCCTGCAGACTTAATCAATAAGGTAAAAAGCGACCCACAGATGACCTTGCAGCGCTGGATTGCGATGACTCAACGCGAGAGAGTTGGATATCGTGTACCCGGAACAACTATGGGGTTACGCGCTCTCGCAGGGCAGCTAGATATTAAGGGAAATCCGACCAATAATCACAAGTTTCATTTGCAGTTAGCGCAAAAGATCTTCGGGGAGTCCGAAGTCCTTTCTTCCGCGCTTTTAAGAAACTCTCGGCAAGAAGCATCTCTAGCGCTTTCCCCTGCAGACTTAATCAATAAGGTAAAAAGTGACCCACAGATGACCTTGCAGCGCTGGATTGCGATGACTCAACGCGAGAGAGTTGAATACCGCGTACCCGGAACAACTATGGGGTTACGCGTTCTCGCCACGAGGCTCGATGTTGACGGAGATCCGACTTGTAATCGCAAATCTCATCTAATGCTCGCGCAGAAGATATTTGACGCTGCGGAGTGGGGAGTCTTCCCTCAGAGGCCGAACTAAACACCTTCAGTTGAGACGTTCGGTTCTATATTGCAAGAGTAAGCCGTGATCTTCGCTTGGGTGACCGGCTCATTATATCTTACCGACACCCCCCAATCTGCGGACTGAGGGAAGCGCGCTGCAAGCTAATTCGAGACAAAGTACTTGGCGTTCTCAGTAAACGGAACACTGCAAGGGTCAGGAACCTCGGTCAACGAAGCCGCAGCTTGGACGAGCTGCTGATTTGCAGCAGTTTCTACCGTGACATTCACGTTAATCACCGCGACGAAGTCAGAGAAATTGTAAGGATCGTCGACTTCGCCATACTTTAGATTATAGACCAGAGACTGCGTGCCATCTGGGCAAGTAACAGCAGCATCAGGATCTCGCTCGCCCTGATATCCGATATTCGAGCTGCCGGCGACTACCGTAGTACCGACGGGAAGATTCATGATAATGGTCTGGGGATCACTCTCGAATACGCCATCAACGGAATTCGCCGTCACCCAAAAGGTGACCGAAGTGGTAACTACTGAACCGGCCGAGGTGGAATTGTTATCCAAGAAAATTCCGGCCAGAGAGGGCGGCGAAGGATTGCTATCATTGCAACCCGCAAGTCCTAACAGCGCGCATAGAAGCAGAGATACTTTTTTCATAAAGGCTCGATTCAGAATAAGACTGCTCGGCAGTGAATAGCGAAAACATAGCAGTCACCAGCCGGCATTACAACATGCCCTGCCCCACTCTGCGAGCCCACAGACCATATAAAATCGATTTTACTTTAGAGACTACGGCTTGCTTCGATTGCTGACTCCCCGCAGGAAGGTCCAAATCGCTAATGCGGCAAGACGCGCGGTCTGCTCGTCGCGATCATAGGTTGGGTTCACTTCAACGATATCTAGCGAACGGACGTGCGGACAGAGTCCCGCCTGATAGGCGAAATGCAGCAACATTCGCGCCGACAGTCCGCCAGTCGCTGGAGAACTCGCCCCCGGAGCATAAGCTTGGTCGACTCCATCAATGTCTATGCTCACCAGAGCATCCTCCGATAGTCCGGCGAACAGCTCCGCAATCGCCCCTTCGGAAACTTGCTCAGCCCATAAAATCTGGGCATTACGCGTTTGAAGATACTCGACATGGCTACGCGCACAGGAGTGCGCCTGAAGACCGACAAGAGAGTATCCTCTACAAAGTCCGGAAGGATGCTCGAGAGCATCACGGAAAGAACTCCCAGAATGAGACTGTCCAGAAATTCGTTCACGCACATCGGCATGCGCATCGAAGTTAATCAGCCGGACCGGCTGCCGCGCTGCCACAAACCCCAAAAAATGTCCGAAGGAAGTCTCATGTCCGCCGCCAAGCAAAATAGGGATGCCTGAACTTAGAAGTACCGCGCTAACGGCCTGCCCCAGTAACTCCTGGCTCTTCGCGATATCCTTCTGACAGATCAAGTCTCCGTAGTCCTTTGATGCGGACAACAAGGCGGTAAAGTTTGGCGCAGCCTGCGCATCAGGCGTCAAACGATAGAAGCACTTTCGAATCGACGCCGGCGCAGCCGCGGCTCCTACCCTCCCACCGTTTAAGCGTACACCTTCGTCGAATGGAAATCCCAGCAATGCTAATTTTGGTTTGGTCCCGTCTCCACAGGTTGATCCCAAAATGTGCCCGACTCGCGGATCGCCTGAGCGCACTGGGGGAAGTTCTGGCACTAGTGGGGCAAAGGGAGGAAGCGCACTCATAGAGCTCCGTAAACCATGGATCCGTTCTTAAACGTAGCGCGACACGCATTCGATCCAAAGTGGTACAACCATTGATCGACACTTGGAGCATCAAACACCGCAAAGTCAGCACGCTTTCCGACTTCCAGACTTCCAATCTCGTCATGCAGACCGAGAGCGCGCGCAGCCACAATCGTGGCAGCATTCAATACTTCCTGCGGTGACATGCGATTCATCGTACAAGCTAGCATCATCGCCAAATGCAAATTGAAGCTCGGCGCCGACCCTGGATTAAAGTCCGTTGCGACCGCAACTGGGACGCCCCGAGCAAGAAGACGACGGGCGTCAAGCGGCGCTTGCCGAGTGAACAAACTGGCCAGGGGCAGCGAGACAGCGACTACCTGACTCGTTTTCAAAGCCTCAATTCCGGCATCTGAAATAAACTCAAGGTGATCCGCAGAAATCGCACCCAGCTGTGCGGCCAACGTAGCGCCGCCTGTGTCAGCGAGTTGGTCAACATGTAACTTGGCCCGCAGTCCTAATTTGCCCGCCGCTTGCAAAATCGTACGCGCCTCTTCAATACTGAATGCCACCGTGTCAACGAATACATCACAGAACACTGCTAATTGCTGCGCGGCCACTCGCGGCAGCAGCTCGTCTAAGATAAGCGCTACATATTTTTCACGCTGCGATTTATACTCATTTGGAACTGCATGCGCCGCTAGCAGTGTCGGAACGATACTAATGTCGCTGCGCTTTTGCAGTTCGCGGTAAACCTCTAGAATTTTGATCTCACTTGCCAGGTCAAGTCCGTAGCCGCTCTTAGCCTCCAACGTCGTGACGCCGAGGGCAGAAATCTGCTTCAAAAATCCTACACAGCGCTCGTGCAGCTGCTCCTTCGAACACTCTCGCGTTGCTCTGACGGTAGATAAAATTCCACCTCCGGCAAGCGCAATGTCTGAATATGATTTACCAAGGCAACGTTGAACAAACTCGTCACATCGCCATCCACCAAAGGCCAGATGGGTGTGGCAATCAATCAAGCCAGGCACCACCAAATAGCGCTGCGCATCAATAGTTTTTTCGGACGCGAACTGTTTCGGCAGGTCACACTCCGCGCCGACCCAGGCGATTGTTTTGTCGCTCCACACCAAAGCGGCATCAGGTATGGAGTACACCTGTTCTTGCGGTCCAGCGGTTCTCCCGCTGGAAAGCATTCCTATGTTTTTAAGAATCGGCATGCGCCTTCTTCGTAATCATCGGCAAATCAACACCACGCTCTGCCGCAACTTCTACGGCCTCTGCATATCCGGCATCAGCATGCCGCATCACTCCACTGCCTGGATCGGCAGTGAGAACACGGCGCAATCGGCGCTCGGCACTGTCAGTGCCATCTGCCACACACACCATTCCTGCATGCATCGAGTATCCAATGCCAACTCCACCGCCATGATGTATGGATACCCAGCTCGCACCACAGGCCGTGTTAAGAAGAGCGTTCAGTAGCGGCCAGTCAGCGATGGCGTCAGAGCCATCCTTCATCCCCTCCGTTTCACGGTTCGGTGAAGCGACTGATCCCGTATCAAGGTGATCACGCCCAATCACGATCGGCGCGCGAACTTTTCCGTGCTTCACAAGCCAGTTGAATCGCTCTCCCATCTGGGCTCGCTCCCCGTATTCGAGCCAGCAAATGCGGGCTGGTAGCCCCTGAAACTTGACCTTTTCCTGAGCTTTTCGAATCCAGCGCGCGAGCGCTTCTTTTTGGGGGAAGGTT
Source organism: Deltaproteobacteria bacterium (assembly GCA_017302875.1). Classification (GTDB taxonomy): domain Bacteria; phylum Bdellovibrionota_C; class UBA2361; order UBA2361; family JAFLCA01; genus JAFLCA01. The sequence continues at coordinate 4,050 of JAFLCA010000160.1, read as the reverse complement.
TCCAAAATGGCCTTATCCGTTTCCGCGATATCCGCGGCCTCTCCCGACAAAGCTGCCCAGCGAAAGGGCCCCGAGCCCCGGCAGAAGAGCGGGCGAATAAACTCGGGCACAAAGCCGGGGATATTGAAGGCATTCTTCATCCCGCGACGGTCGGCGACTTGTCCACGCAGGTTGTTACCATAATCAAAGGTGATGGCGCCAAGCTTCTGTAGGGCCAGCATCGCTTCTACATGTCGCACCATGGAATCAAGCACCGCATTCTCATAGCCGCGAGAATCCTGTCGACGAAACTTGGCCGCAGCTTCAAGAGAATAGCCAAGCGGGATATAGCCTACGCGAAGATCATGCGCTGAGGTTTGATCCGTCAATACATCCGGCACAACGCCTCGCTTGACGAGCTCCGGAAGAACTTCTGCGATATTTGCGACAAGCCCAACTGAGAGAGCTTGCCTCTTTTCCTTGGCAGCCAGCACCAAGGCCAGGGCTTCATCAAGATTGGTACTGATTCGATCGCAGTACCCTGTATCGACTCGCCGCTGAACGCGCCATGCATCAACATCGACACCGAGGAAGGCGGCTCCGTTAAGCGTTGCAGCAAGGGGCTGAGCCCCTCCCATCCCCCCAAGACCTGCGGTCACGACCAGTCGCCCTTCTAGCGACCCGCCGAAATGTTTTCTTCCACATTCAGCGAAGGTCTCATAGGTGCCCTGAAGAATTCCCTGGGATCCGATGTAGATCCACGAACCAGCGGTCATTTGACCATACATCGTCAGGCCAGCCGCCTCGAGCTTGCGGAATTCATCCCAAGTCGCCCAGCGCGGAACGAGATTCGAGTTTGCGATCAGGACTCTTGGCGCTTCATCGTGCGTTCGGAAAACCCCGACCGGCTTCCCGCTCTGCACAAGCAGCGTTTCATCGTTCTCAAGACGCCTCAGCGTCGCAACAATGGCATCGAAACATTCCCAATTGCGGGCCGCTTTGCCAGACCCTCCATACACGATCAAGTCATCCGGGCGCTCGGCAACGTCGGGATCCAGATTATTCATAAGCATGCGAAGAGCTGCTTCCTGGTGCCAGCCTTTGCAGGAGAGGGTTGCCCCGCGCGGAGATCGGACGGTTGGATGTGACATACAATCTACGGAATTTAACAGGGGAGGCGGGCTTCACGAAAGACAAATCCGGGGCCCGTCTGGACGGGCGCCCCCAATACCTCGCCTGCCGTAGCATGATGCGCTTCAGCCTCACATTTCTGGGAGAAATGTATACTTGAGACCGTCACTGAAAGGAGAGCTGTATGGTCAAAACGAAAGTCTTACGCCTGGTATTGGCAGTTTTATCTCGAGTTCTGGGAAATGAAGCCGTAGACGCCTCGTTCCAAGTGAAGCGCAGAAGGGACATCATTCTACCCTTGCACTTCCATAGGCCCCAGGCTTACCAGGAAGAGTCTTACTTCCACTATTTACCGCAGTAGCAAAGCGGCTCCTTATAGGCGCTCGCTGGGTGCCTCTTGAAACACGCCGGGGCAACGAACCCGCAGTTGGCGATTGAGGCTCGCAATAAGCTCAACAATCTCGGCGTGAAAGATTCGGAATTCGCGGGACGCTTCGTCATAATCCTGCTCAACTTCGACGCTGCGATTAATCCCTTCGATATTTCGCGCCATCGTGCACAGCGCCTTGGAGAGTCCCGACAGATCTTTGAAGACATGTAGGAAAGCAGTGTAGCGCTGTTGGGGGTTGCTGGAATAACCGGCGGCCAAGCGCTCAGCGTGGCTGCTTGCCTGATCCGCTGCCACGCGAATTTGGAAGGCCATCAAATAGGCGGGCTCGTTAAAATGTCGCGTGCGCTCGAGCGCTGGAGTAATCCTGCCAATATATGCGGAGAGGTCTTTTGCAAAATCAGGCGCGAAGCTGGCGCCGGTAGACGGATCAACGTCCCGCAAAGCGGCAGCTGCCGCAAGAAGCTGCTTGGCGGTAGAGTCTACACTGCCCTGATTCGCACAGGCCTTATCCCAGTTCCACCAATATGAGAAACTTCGCAGTGCGCTGCCGGTTACGTGAGCATGCGCGAGCTTGAATCGCGCATCCAGTTCGCGCCCCAGCACCCTGCGATCTTGCGCATCGAGCTGATCCTGAACGTAGCGATGCTGCAAAAGTTGAACGGTCGGAGTCGCTTCAATAATAGCCGGGTCCGTCAATACTGCAGCATTTATTCGCGCCAAATCGAGTTTGACCCCGCGCTCCAACGCGACTTGCACAAGATGATCGATATCACCGAGCTGGCGTACCAGGGCCGCGTCGACACGAAAGGGGCCGACATGTTTTTTCAATTTTGCTAACTCGCAAGTCTCAGGAGCGAAGAACAAATTACGCGACTGTGTAAGCGCCCAGCCATCTGGACGAGGAATTTGCTCCACAAACCTCATCCATTGCAAAGCAGAAACCAAATCTCCCGTCCCGGAAGCCGCAGTAGCATCACTGCGAGCAGCAGCGCCATTCTTAGCGGGCGGCGAAAACACTTGCAGCGTTCCAGTCTCGATAAAGTAGACGCCGAGACGCAGTTGAGTTTGGGTACGAGGGGAAGCCGTCGCGACCTCAGGGGCTGGAAGCCCCGTTATAGCTACGAACGGAACGATCACGTCGCGCGCCCCCTGAACCATCACGCGAGATGGAATTCCATTCGCGATTACCTCGGTTCTTTCCCCAAGCAACGTGCTGCCGCGAGCGCCAGCCTCAGCTTTCTGAGCGGACTCGACCAAACTGTTCAACTTATCCTGAATTCCTAAACGCGGACTCACACCGATGCGAACAGGAAGAGTTCCAGAGACCAGCATTTCTAAATCAGACTGCACCTCCGCCGGCCGCACGGGCAGCGGGCGTGCTTCCGGATTGCCGGGCAGCGCTTCACGCGAAACAGGATCTGGTTGAGAACCTAGCGACATAGAGACGATAGTATATGGTGTTTCCAATCCCTTGTCGCGCAGACAAGTAATTGAAACTATTGACTTTTTACTTTAGAGTCTGCCCCGCCCGTGAGAGCACTCGCGCACTGACTCCTAGAATAGCAAGAAAGCCTTCCGAGTCAGCATGATTATACGTGCCTATCGCTTCCATCGAAGCATTTTCTTCGGAGTACAGTGAATGCGGTACATCGGTAGCGGCCACGAAACTTAGCGCACCTTTGTACATGGCCAGGCTGACCGTGCCCGAGACCAGCTCAGCGCTACGATCAATTGAACGTAACGCCATCTGCGTCGCAGTGTCGTACCAGTAGCCTTGATAGATCTGCTTTGAAACGACTCGTGAGAGCGTGTCGAACAACTCTCTTGCTCGGCGATCCAGCACCAATTCCAAGAGCGAGTTGTACGCGGTTCCGAGCAACTCCATTCCGGGGCTCTCATATACTCCGCGAGATTTAATTCCGACGAAGCGATTCTCTACCAGGTGAATGCCGATGCCCACCCCGTTGCGCCCAGCCAAGGAATTGGCCGTTAGGATCGCATCGAGCAATGACAAACGTTCACCATTTATTTCTACGGGGACTCCAGCTTCAAAGCGAATGTCGACGCGTTCAGCTTTATCAGGAGCCTGAGCTGCGTGCACACCCATTCCAGGTTTGATGAAGGTGGCTGGAGTTTCCAAAGACTCCAGTTTGCCGGCCTCGTGAGTCAATCCGAGCATGTTGGCGTCCGTTGAGTAGGGCGCGTCTTTGGTTGCCGATATCGGGAGTTTATGGGCTTCGCAGAATTCGATCATCTGGGTACGGCCCCCGAAGCGGCTGATAAAAGCCTCATCTCTCCACGGCGCGTACACGCTGAAGTCCGGCGCCAGCATGTTAGTAGCAAGCTGAAAGCGGACCTGATCGTTTCCACGTCCGGTTGCACCGTGGCTCAACACGCTAATGTTGCGCCGACGCATTTCCTGAATGATTGCATTGGCAGTTACGTATCGAGCGATTCCGGTCGTGTTCCAATAGCGTCCTTCGTACCAGGCTTGCGATTGAATAACCTTCAAGCCCGCCTCAGCTAGTTCCCTGCGCGCATCGAGCAAA
>JAFLCA010000016.1 GCA_017302875.1 Deltaproteobacteria bacterium | reverse complement strand
GCTCCATTGAGAACGCTGATTTGGTGAACTCGGCTAGCAGTACTGGTATAAGGAAGCTTGTAGCAGCGCTCAGTGAGCCAACTAAAAAAATCAGGTAGAAGCTCGTACGGAACTGATCGAGGTTTTTGAGAACGAGCCGCAGCGCGCGCATAGGAAAATTTTGAAAGGCTGCTGATATAGTAGATAAATCAAGCACTTTTGAGCAATAATATGTTTATGGTATCGTGATGACTCGCATACCGCGACGGTCGTTGGAAGGCATGTATGTTTGGAAAACTTAAATCTTTCTTCAAGGGTGAAGCTTCGCTTGAAAAGACATTGCAAGCGGATCGCAGCGGTCAGCCAGCGGCGCAGGATCTGCACATTGCTGCACTCGTGCTGTTGATAGAGATGGCCGGCACTGATCAAGGAATCGCGCCGCAGGAAGCGCAGGCGGTTTGTGCCTTGATGCAGAAGGAGTTTGCGTTGGCTGAAGAATCTCTTCCAGAGCTGGTGCAACTTGCGGTGGCCGCGCGTCAAGAGAGAGGCAAAATCGATGAATTTGTGGGTGCCATTAATGCGAATTTCGATGAGATTCAGCGCCAGCGACTTCTGGCAATGATTTGGAAAATTGTTCTTGCGGACGGGAAAGTTGATAAGTTCGAACAGCGCTTTGCGGTTCAGATGTACAATCGGTTTCGTTTGACTGAGGAGCAGGCCGCCGCTGCTCGTACGATGGCTGAGAAAGGAAAGATATAAATGAAAGAGAATGTTCGCTACAACTTTGCGTCTGGTTCACATTGGGAACCTTTGCGCGGCTATTCTCGCGCCGTGAAAATCGGAAACTCCGTGTTCATATCTGGCACGACGGCCGTCGACGAGAAGGGCGAGGTCGTGGCTGCGGGTGATGCGTATGAACAGACCCGTTATATCATCCAGAAGGTTCGTGATGTGTTAGCCATGACGGAATTGGAGCTCTCGGATGTGGTGCGAACTCGTCTCTTTGTAACCAACATGGCGAAATGGGACGAATATGCGCGTGCCCATCGCGAGGCGTTCGAGAATATTAGGCCTGCAAGTTCCATCGTGCAGGTCACCAAGCTCGTCGATCCCCGTCTCATGATTGAAATGGAGATTGACGCGGTCGGTGGAAGCCAAGGAGTCGAGAATATCGTGCTCGCGCCGCGCAGGGGAGCGGCCCGTCCGTGAGCCGTCCTGCGAACCTCTCTTCCGTAATTGTAATTCCTTCGCGCTACGGTTCCACGCGCTTTCCGGGCAAGCCGCTTGCTAAGATTGCTGGGCGTTCTCTGCTCGAGCGCGTGTGGGAGCTTGCTTCGGCCGTAAGCGGAGTGAACGAAGTATATATTGCAACGGATAGCGATCGCATTCGCCAACATGCGGCGTCCTTTGGCGCAAAAGTGGTCATGACGAGTCCCGATTGTAAGAATGGCACCGAGCGCGTTCATCAAGTGGTGAGAGGCCTACAGCATAAGCCCGATGTCGTAATAAATTTACAGGGGGACGCAGTCCTGACACCGCCCCATATACTCCAAGCACTGTTGAAGGCGATGGCGGCCGATCCTTCGATTGAGATCGCCACTCCCGCTGTACGCCTGTCGGCGCAACAGTTTCAGGAATTGCGTGAAGCAAAACAGCGAGCGGAAGTGGGAGGTACGTTCGTGGTTTTTGATCGCAATCATCGAGCGCTCTATTTCTCGAAAGCGCCGATTCCACATTTGCGGAAGAGCGATCTGAAACGGCCTCCCGCATTTCGACATATAGGAATGTATGCGTATACCTGCGAAGCTTTGACTAAGTACTTGTCCTTGCCTGCTTCCCCCTTGGAAGAGGCTGAGCAGCTTGAGCAGCTTCGCGCTCTTGAGAATGGCATGGACGTCCGCATTGTCGAAGTCGATTATGGTGGGCGTACTGCCGGTTCAGTAGATACTCCGGAAGATGTACTTGCGATCGAGGAAATTATCGAACGCGAAGGCGAAATACTTCCGATTTCTTGAGCGCATCATGCATCTGCTTTTCTCTCGACACGGCGACACCTTCGAACCTGGACAAAAGGTGGTGTGGGTCGGCTCCAAGAACGACCTTCCTCTGGCCAGTAAGGGCAAGGAGCAGGCGCGGGAGCTCGCTCACCAGTTACAGAAGCGAAATTTATCGCCGATCCAGATTATTTGCGCTCCGCTATTACGCACCCGCGAGTACGGGCAGATTATCATCGATGAGTTGGGGCTCCCCATTTCTGTGAAGGTGGACGCGCGCCTGAGTGAACTCGATTATGGCGAGTGGTCCGGTTTGTCGAGCGAAGAGATCTCTCTACGCTTTGGAAAAGAGGTGCTGGAGAACTGGGAAAAGAATTCCGTGTGGCCCAAAGTGTGCGGCTGGAAATCTAGTGAAGGGGAAGTCTTGCGTGAACTCCGTGAACTGCTTGCTGAATGTCGTACTACGGTCAGCGAGAAGGATTTGATTTTATTTGTGACTAGCAATGGACGACTGCGATTCCTGCTGAAACTGATAGCGGGGGAATTCGAGAGTCGCTTGGCGCGCCAAGATTTTAAAGTGAAGACTGGCAACATCGGACTACTCGAGGATTGTCACCGCGAGCTGACCCTCCATCAGTGGAATGTTCCTCCAGCGGAGCTTCGCCTTAAAGGCTAAGGGGCTCACTTACGCGAAGAATGCCTGCAGTACGGCAGGATCCAATATCATGCCCGCTTGTTTCGCTTGGGTTAAGACGTTCCAATAGTAGCGATACGATGCACGGTCATGTAGTTTTTCGCGGTGACTTATGGGGGCCCATTCTGCTTTCGCAGCGCTTAATAGAATCTCGCCCGCCAAGGTAACTTCGTCCTGATCGGGGCGCATTCCTTCGAGGATTGCGTCGATCTGTGAGGGATGAATGCTCCACATCCTCGAAAAACCGAAGCGGCGCCGGGCTATCAAAGCATCCTGTTTCGTTTGCGATACGTCTTTAAATTGCGGAGTTACATTGTGTGCTGCGATTTTTCCATGTGCGCAGGCGGCGGCGGCGAGCTCAGTCTTTGCGCGAATCACAAGGGCGTGCTCGAACTGCCCGGGGCTATACATCGCCGTGGAAGAAATGACGCCCTGATGTTCAGAGACGAAGTCCATCAGCCCGAAATCGAGGCCTCGAATTTCAGGCAGACTCGCAATTTCCCAGGCTTCTCGAACAGCGCCATGAGTCTCGATCAACACATGGACCGGGATTCTGCGCTTCATACTCAACCGTCGATGACAGTCCTCTAAGTAGGCAAGCATTACCTTTAGCTCGGAGACTCGCTCGACTTTGGGAATAGTCAAATGGGCTAGGCGATCTCCGGCTAATCGCAGGGCTTCCTGCATATCGGTTCTCCACGCGTCGTTACGGAAGTCGTTCACCCGCAGTCCCACTAGGTTGAATCGATTTTCAGTCGAACATATAAAAGTGAGCGCCATTTCTCTGCGCTGCTTTTCGTTTCCGACCTGAGCTCCGTCCTCAAGGTCGCAGGTGATATCGAAGAGCGGTCCCCGCTCTGCCTGCATGGTCAGCGATTTTTGGATTAATTTCTCGCTCCCCGCATAGTGATCGCAAACAGTGATCGATGGGGGAGTCTTCCCTCCGCTGAACAAAGCGACCTCGGGATGGACATTCGAAGGCTTCGACATAGGTATTTGAAATATAAAGAGTTTCGCTTAGACGTCCGGCGTAGATATAGCGTACCAGCAGCGTTAAAGCGACATCTAGCATGAGAGCCGAGGGAGCCCTGTTATTGACTAACGAGGAGATAAAGTTTTTACTATGGGAACAGCAAGTTGCGACAGTTTATAGCTGTCCGGCCCCCGTTCCTTGAGCTCGCTTTTAACCCCTGAAATTGTACTTACTTCGAGTCTACGACGAACATGATCGTTTTGATGAAACCCGGTGCCCCCTTGAGTGAAGCCCGCGAGGTTATGCGGCGTCTTTCTCAATCCGGGCACGATGCGCATGTATTAACCGCTGGTCAAAATACCATCGTCAGCATTGCCTCCTCTCGTCTGCGAGAGCCGGAACTTGAAATCTTGTCGACTTTGCCTGGCGTAGAGCGACTCGTCGCGAGCAATTCGCCTTATAAATTGGCATCTCGCAACGTTCAACCGACCTCGACGATCGTTAAAGTTACCGATAATTTTCGCGTTGGTGGAGATCAGATTGCGGTTATCGCGGGGCCTTGCTCGGTTGAGAATGAGGAGCAGATTGTTTCAACGGCGCGTGCCGTACGGTCGGCTGGTGCGATTGCTTTGCGAGGAGGAGCCTTTAAACCGCGATCTTCCGTGTACAGCTTCCAAGGACTAGGTGAAGAAGGCCTCCGGCTGTTAAAGCAGGCGCGTGAGGAAACGGGGCTCCCGATCGTCACCGAAGTGATTGACCATGAAATGCTCGATCTCTATTTTGATGATATCGATGTTATTCAAATTGGCTCTCGCAGCATGCAAAATTTCCCCTTACTAAAGGCGGCAGGGGAGTCTGGAAAGCCTGTTCTGCTCAAGCGGGGGATGATGGCGACTATCGAAGAATTTTTGATGTCTGCTGAGTATATCCTTGCTGCAGGCAATCCGAACGTGATGCTTTGTGAGCGCGGCATCCGGACTTTTGAGAATGCTACGCGCAATACTCTCGATCTGAGCGCAGTTCCAGTTCTAAAAGAGAAAACTCATTTGCCGGTCTTGGTCGATCCGAGTCACGGCACGGGTGTAGCGCGCTATGTGGCATCAATGAGTAAGGCTGCGGTTGCCTGCGGGGCTGATGGACTTCTAATAGAAGTGCACATCGATCCGACTCGCGCGGTAAGTGACGGAGCTCAAACTTTAGCGCCCAAGGATTTTGAGACGCTTATGGTTGAACTCGAACTCGTCGCCCAAAGTGTCGGGCGAAGCTTACGTCCGGTCGCGGATGGAGCCACGCAGTGCGAGTTGCAAGAGCAAGCTCTTACCGCCACGTCCTGGTAGTTGCCTAATTTAAATCAGGTTCCATTTTTATCTTGTGTTAGCAGACAGTTAGAATACCTATTCACAGTTTAACTCACACCCCCTTAATGCTATCATAGGGCCGCTTCGAGCGTTGCTCATGGTGGATAATTGCAAGCCGGGTAACTATAGGAGAAACAGGATTTCGCCTATTCCGGCCGCAGCAAATTGAATTTATGGATCTAGTTCCCAAAAATATACTGCCTGAAGCTGGCAAGCTCTCCGAGGGGAGAGTCGATGATTCAGGGGCCGCGCTCGATGCGCGATTGGGAGGTCGTTACCAATTCGGGAGTGGTTTATCGTTCAACGAAGAAATTCGGGGCGTCTGCCAAGATATTAATGAAATTCTTACTGAAGAAAGTCGTCCCGTTGATGATGATGCTCTAAGCTCGCGGAACGGGAGTGATCAAGATTTGACTTCCCCTACTGAATACCTTGAGGCGAATTGGGGTAATGCGCGCTTTCCAGAGACCGATTTATTCAGTGGTTCAAGGATAGCCTGTTTGCCGCAGGAGCAATTCCTTAGACAATATTCTGCGTACTGGAAGAAGCGGGGAGCCATCGCGATTGATCCTCACGATATATCAGATTCACATATTCGCGATGACATGCAGGCCAAGGTCACTGGGTACGTGCGGTCTTTAGCCAGAGGTTCTGAGGGCATGTTGATGGAATCGGACGCCGTTTCCTTCTCGGCGACTCCTGCATTCCCGCGCCATCCGCGTGACTTAGGGCTCTCGCATAATGGATCGCGAAGATTGATCGCTGGAGCTAATCCGGAAGAGGCGGCGCAGGCCCGATCCCGAGATGATCGACTTGCCAACCGTGTGCCGGTACAGTTCAAAATTCCTTCTTCCCGCAATGCGTCCGTAGATTACTATGCGCTTGCCATTTTGCGAGACTCCAATGGTGATTCGGTTGGATACTTTGGGCAGACCCTTATGCCGGTCCCGGCTCCAGAGCTACTCGAAGGGGCGTTAGATCGGGAGAATGAAGAGCCGTTCCGGCCGTTCGTTGCTACGGAGATTCGCGTAACCGTCTCGACGCGTCCGGAAGAGCAATATTTTTCACCGGCACTTGGGCACCAAATTTGGCAGCATAATGACGTGCCCTCGTATCAGATCAATGTTCTCTATTCTGCGCGAGCCTTTGAGATCGCCCGTGAGTCCTTGATTCGAAACGGCATGGGCTTGGGGCTTGCTGCGCAGGATCGCGTGCACGCACACCTTGTGCGCACGATCGCTGACACCGTTCTCGACCATCTTCAGAACGGTGATAAGAATGGTCGCATGCCGCCGTATGATTTAGGTTGCTACCGCAGCGGGGATGCGCCGCAAGTCGTCGAAGCGATCGAGCCGATGCGCGGCGGCAGTCCGAATGACTTCAAAGTATTCTGCGCCTGTGGTGACAAACGGTTTGTATTCCAGGTAACGCTGCATATTTGGTTCCCGGGTAAGGATGCCTTGTCGGTTAAGCTGTCGAACCGCTATCACGACAATCCACTCGACGAGTGCCCCTTCTTGGTGCGCTGCGCGTTCCACCCCTTAACTCTTCCGAAAGACATGGTTGGGAACGAAAAGCAAAAGAAGTAGTTCGCCTAGAGTTTTTGCCGACGATCGAAATTCACACAAGTTGCACCGGTGCATCTCGAAGATAGAATTCGTATACTTGCGCAGCCCGATGGTGAAAGCTGCGGCGCCACCTGTCTCGAGGCGGTATATCGCTATTGCGGCCTGCCTCTTGAAATCCAAACAATTCTGACGACACTACAAACGTTGCCGGGGGGAGGAACACTAGCCCCCTATATGGGAACGGATGCTCGTCGCCATTCATTGCAGGCTACGATAACGCCGTATGACACTCGTATTTTTGATCCATCGTGGTCGTCGATGGCCGAACCTGAGTTAGCTGAGAACTTGCGTCGTTCTCGTGAGTATCGCCTCGAGCCGCGCACGATTGAATCTGTAGATGCCTATATCGAGTTCCTTGCAGCGGGGGGTAAGCTGCTCTTCGCTCCGCTCAGCCCCACCTTGCTCACTAAAATGCTAGAGAAGGGGCCAATTATTGCGGGCCTCAATGCCACCTACCTATACGGTTGTGCTCGAGAATTTGAGTCTCCGCATGGCCTAGCCTATGACGCTGTGCGCGGGCAGACTCTAGGGCACTTTGTGGTGATTGTTGGCATCGATATATGCAACGATGCTGTTTCTATCCTGGACCCGCAGCTTCCCAATCCCATTTCCGCTACCCAGCAGTTACTCCGCATACCGACCCAACTACTTCTCAGCGCCATCCTGCTCGGCGCCCTGACCTATGACTCCGCGCTATTACAGGTTCGGCACTGTTCCTAACACATTCCTAACTTAATTCTTGTGTAGTCTTAACGCCGCGATGAGATTTTCGCGACGCTAGCAGTGTATGCTCTGTCTCGATAATCACTCTTTAACAAAGGCTATGAGAATTATGAATTTGAAAAGCCCCACAGCATTTGCAATCGGACTCTTGATTGCAGGCTCTATCCAAGGTGCGCCGGTGTCGGCAGCCGTTCCAAACGGCTTAACGGGAACAATTAAAATTGACGGTTCGAGCACCGTCTATCCAATCACGGAAGCTGTCGCAGAGGAATTCGGTAAGGCTTCTCCAGGTACACAAGTCACGGTCGGTATTTCCGGAACTGGTGGTGGATTTAAGAAGTTCTGCGTTGGTGAGACTGATATTTCCGACGCTTCTCGTCCAATCAAGGCCGCAGAAATCGAAACCTGCAAAACCAACAATGTGGAGTACGTAGAACTTCCGGTTGCCTACGATGCGTTGACGGTAGTCATTAATCCTAAGAACACCTGGGCTACTTCGATGACGGTCGCAGAGCTCAAGAAGATTTGGGAGCCTGAGGCACAGGGCAAGATTATGACCTGGAATCAGATTCGCCCAACTTGGCCGAATAAGCCGATTCGCCTCTTTGGCGCGGGCGTTGATTCTGGAACCTATGACTACTTCACCGAAGCGATCGTAGGGAAGGAACACTCCAGCCGCGGTGACTTCACCAGCAGCGAAGACGATAACGTGCTTGTACAAGGCGTTGCTTCTGATGAAGGGGCGTTGGGATTCTTCGGTCTTGCGTACTACGAAGAAAATCAAGGCAAGTTGAAGGCAGTCTTGATTGATGATGGCAAGGATACGAACGGCAAGGGGCCGCAAGCTCCGACCCTAGAGAACGTAATCCAAGGAAATTATCAGCCGCTGGCACGTCCGCTGTTCGTATATGTCAGCAAGAAAGCTGCAGAGCGCGCAGAGGTAGCTGAGTTTATGAAGTTCTACCTCGGAAATAGCACCACGCTGGCGAAAGAAGTGGGATATGTTCCGCTTCCCTCTGCCGTCGCAACTCTTGCGCAAAGCCGCTTCAATGGGCGTGTGTTCGGCTCGATCTTCGCTCATGGCGGATCGCAAGTCGGAGTCAGCCTCGAAGAGCTATTGAAGATGGAAAAGACTTCCTAAGTGGAAGCCTGATGTCTTACGTGGAAAGAGGGCTGTTTCTCAGCCCTCTTTCCAACATCACAAAGCTAGGAGTTCTGTGAGTACACGAAGTCAACGCGGATTAATCATCGAAAGAGTGATGCACACTCTTTTCTTTCTGTGTGGCTGTGTTTCTATTCTCACCACTCTCGGAATCGTGTTGACCCTGCTCTTTGAATCGGTGACTTTCTTTAAGGAAGTTTCTATCGTTGATTTTCTCACCGACACGGTGTGGACGCCGCTGTTTACTGAGAAGCGATTCGGCATCTGGCCGCTCGTTTGCGGCACGTTCTTAACCTCGGCCGTAGCGCTCTTGGTCGCGCTTCCACTTGGTCTTATCATTGCGATTTATCTCTCTGAGTTCGCCTCTGCGCGTAGTAGAGCATGGCTGAAGCCTACGCTTGAGATACTGGCAGGTATTCCCACCATTGTGTTCGGATACTTCGCTCTCATAGCAGTGACGCCTCTCCTGCAACGCTTTATTCCGGACTTGTCCGGCTTCAATGCATTAAGCCCCGGCATCGTTATGGGGGTCATGATCCTGCCCATGGTCGCTTCTCTGAGCGAGGACGCGCTGTACACGGTGCCGCGCAATTTGCGTGATGCTTCATACGCGATGGGAGCTACTCGTTTACAAATGGTATTCACCGTCCTTGTTCCAGCAGCGATGGGAGGCATAACCGCCGCGTTTATTCTCGCAATGTCACGAGCCATCGGCGAAACCATGATTGTAGCCATCGCCGCCGGGCAGCAGCCGATTCTTACTTTGAACCCATTAAGCCCGGTCGAAACGATGACCGCCTTTATTGTTCAGATTTCTCTCGGCGATACCCCGCATGGAACCCTGGCCTATCGTACGATCTTCGCCGTGGCCAGCACACTTTTCCTTATGACCATGCTGCTCAACAATATCAGCTTACGAATTAGGCAGCGTTTCCAGCAGGCTTACGTATGAACGAAACCGCGATTGCTGAAGTCCCCGTTGAAATGCATAGACGCGCTATGCGCGAGTATCTTTTCTCTCTGCTTGGGCTATTGAGTGTCGGTATTGCTCTGCTCGTGCTGGCTGCCTTGTTGATTAACGTTGCGGTAGACGGTGCACCCCGTATTAGTTGGCAGTTCCTCACCAGTTTCCCTTCACGTTTTGCGGAGCGCGCGGGGGTATACTCGGCGCTAGTCGGAAGTGCGTATCTCATAGGGCTAACAGCACTCATCGCCATGCCAATCGGGATCGGGGCTGCTATCTATCTTGAAGAATACGCGAACGATAATTGGTTCACTCGTTTTATCGAGTTGAATATCGCAAATCTTGCCGGCGTTCCTTCGATCATTTATGGGATTCTGGGTTTGCAGGTTTTTGTGCGCTTCTTGTCCCTGGATCGAAGTTTGATTGCAGGCGCTCTGACCATGTCTCTTCTAATCTTGCCGGTTATTATCATCGCTTCACGCGAAGCGCTTCGGACGGTCCCGCAGTCCTTACGCGATGGCGCCCTAGCGCTAGGCGCTACCCGTTGGCAGGCGGTGCGCGATCAAGTGCTCCCGCTCGCTCTGCCTGGTGTACTGACGGGCTGCATTCTGGGGCTCTCACGGGCGATCGGGGAGACCGCGCCTTTGATAACTATGGGTGCACTAACTTATGTAGCGTTCGTTCCGAATAGTCTCTTTTCGCCCTTTACGGTGCTTCCGATTCAATCTTTCAATTGGCTCTCTCGGCCGCAGGAAAGTTTTCACGCCAATGCGGCAGCGGCCATTGTGGTACTTTTGGCCTTGTTGTTAACGATGAATGCGACCGCAATAATACTGCGTAATCGCTTTGAGAAACGTTATAGGCTCTAGGCCGCTAGAAGCGAGTGAGTCCGTCGTTCTGGCGCAGGCTCTTCGAGATTGACTTCGATTCATCCACGGTGACGCGAACAAAACTTTGCGCTCGGTTATTGCCATGGGCGGCAGAGGTTTTGCTTGCCTTCATAGCTTCCTCGCCAAAGCTGCGAGCGCTGGCGATAAACGAATTGATGGCTGCCGGATCCCAGCGGTCATGGGTCGGAATTTGTAGCTTGGTTAGAGCGAAATCGATTACCGGGGTTACCGAAGGGAACACGAGGTTAACTTCTGAGTAGGCCCAACGACCAACAAGCGCCCAAAAGAATATGCTGAACATTATACGAAACATACTGCCTCCCCCGAAACTACCTACGGTAATTTGCTTAGAGATAGGGTCGGCAGACTAAGAGTAAGACTGAGAGTTGGTGCTGAAAGGAGGAACGCTCGTTCCCAAAATAGGAAAATCTCGTAGCTGCGCGGGCATAAAAAAAGGCGCATTCTTATTCAGAATGCGCCTTTTATGCGACTTACTAGCTAACCTAGTAACGTCCGCCGCGCGCTCCACCGCCGCCGCCGCCTTCGCGAGGCTGCATCGGACGGGCTTCAGAGACCGAAATATTACGGCCTGAGAAGTCAGAACCATTCAAACGAGCGATAGCATTAGCAGCTTCCTCGTCGTTCGACATTTCGACGAAACCGAAACCCTTGCTACGACCGGTGTTACGATCCGTGATGATTTTGGCAGAGGTTACATTGCCAACTTGAGCGAAATGCTGCTTAAGCGTTTCCTCAGTTGCAGCAAATGGAAGGTTGCCGACAAATAACTTATTACCCATGTTCACTCCTAAAGGTTAATCCCACTGTGCTCAAAAAAGCGAAACGAACAACAGCGCAGCGAATCTGCGGCTTCCGTCCACTCTTCCAGCTCAGTTTGCTGTAGGAAAGGAACCGCTAAAGAAGTTCATGAGCAAACAAGCTCGAGGGCCTCTGACGCGGACACATTCACTAAGACGGAATAACTGTAACATTAAAGGGGCAAAAACGCAAACTTAGAGTGTTTTCCAACAGGTGCGCAGAGCCCTGTCTCACTAATCTTACGTTTGGATTTCGGGTAGTTATGAGAAGGTGGTACCTTTTTTAGGGCTTATTTCAGGTTGAGCGAATTTTGAAATTGCTCGTGAGCTCACATAGTAAAGCCAGTTTTACCGGGATTTGCCGGGGCTGTGGATAATGAGAAATTCCTAGTTCCGTGCTGAGAAAATTGAGCCTGCAATCATACATAGCGATCATATTTTTGATAATATTCGGGAAATACAGTTGAGCCGTTACTCTAGCTCTGTTAGCAATGTAAAAGTAACGTTGGTCTTTCCCGTTCCCTGTTTGGGTAGTGTTAGTTCGCTGCATCTCACCAGAACAGGACTCCTCTGTCTTTAGTCTCCCTATTTCTAGTTTGAAGATCTTCGCCGTTCTGGCGAGATGCATGCTGTAAGAAGGTTTTTCCGTTTTTCTTCATTCCTAATGGATTCCCCGTTGATGGTGTCTTAAGCGCGCCAGCGTCCCTCTGCGCCTTGCGTTTAAGACACCATCAACTAAGGGATGTTCCCAAAGTAAAGAGCAACTTCGCTCGAGATGGTGGGTCAGAACTCTTCGGAAAGGTAGTAACCTTATGTCGAAAACGCACCACCCCGCAGACGCCGCCGCCCCAACGCCGGCAACCGCAGCGCAGATCGCGACCTTCCCCGTCGCCAAAGTGCTGTCCGAGGTCGCCCTGACCTGCGCGCAGATCGCCAGTGGCCGCATCAAGGTCAACGGCCCTCAGCGTGGCAAGTCGGATCAGAGCTCGGAGGTCAGGGCATGGTTCACGAACCTGGCCAAGCTCTGTGGCAACCCTGCCAACGCTCACGGCGTTTGCATGTTGCTGGGCAACATTCAGGGAGCGCTCAAGAACGGCCACGTCAGCTTCAGCGGTGACACTCGCGTGATCCCGCTGCACAACCGCTTGAGCCAGCTCCATCTGACTCACAGCCCCAAGAAGCGTCGTCGTCCTCAGCTCGCTGAAGCCCCTCGGCTGGATGCCTCGCGTGTCGCCCAGGAAGCTCCTGCTGACGCTCCTGCCTGACTCCTCGTGGAGACAATCTGAAGTTTGTTAGCGAACAGCCGCGCAGTTAACTCAAGACTAGCGGTCCTTCGCGCTGGGGCCCTGCATGGAGCTGAACGTGACTCCCATCACGTATCCATGCAGGGCCCGGAATGATTAGTGGATTTTCTGAAGGTGTTTACAGCATGCTTCTCATTCTTTTCTTTCTTCGTGTCTAACCTCTAAACAGTACAAGTCAAGCATGAGTTCTCGCACTTGTATCGGCTCCATAAATTGGTAACAGAGATTGATTCAAGGTAAGGGACGACAAGCCCCTGATCTTTTTTCTGATGCCGAGGGCGAATTCAGCGCGCCGACTCTATTGTCGGTGCCGTTTGAATCTACTTCAGTAGTTTTACGATTTCTGACTCGAGAGCTTCAGGGGTGGTTGCCGAAGCGAATCGAGAGATAGTTTTTCCGTCGGAATCGACTAGAAACTTGGTGAAGTTCCACTTGATCGCCTCCGAGCCTAGAATGCCTGGGCATTCAGATTTTAAAAGTCGGTACAGCGGATGGGTTCCCTCCCCATTCACTTCAATCTTCGAAAAGATTGGGAAGGTTACACCATAGCTTAGGTCACAAAATTTTTTGATTTCTTCGCTGTTCCCCGGTTCCTGTCCTCCAAACTGATTGCAAGGGAACCCGAGTACCACCAAGCCTTGCGGCGAATATTTCTTATATAGAGCTTCGAGGCCAGCATACTGGGATGTAAATCCACACTTACTGGCGACGTTCACGATTAATAGTACTTTGCCGCGGTATTCTCCAAGCTTTATCTGGTCACCAGCGAGAGTTGAAACACTAATATCGTAAATTGCAGCTGTAGACATACTTCCCCTTATGCGGCTTGGCGGTTTATGAGCGAGCTGCAAAGTTCCAACGCAGCAGCGCGGCTCTTGGCTAGAACGAGAATTCCAAGTGGCGACTCATCGGAAGGCCATACTTTCCAAATGTCACGAAGTACGGTGTGCGGGGGCGGATTTGCGATTACATCGCTTTTCCAGGATAGCCACACTCCACTGGACGAAGTAACCTCGGGTTGACGATGGTGCTTAAAACCTACTACGGCCAGAGGCAAGGTTCGCTGACGTAACCCCGCCACGAGGATTTCGGAGAAGGTCAGGTGCTTGTGTGCTTCCCACTCCAAATCAATTCTGTATATCTGCGAGCTGTTCTGTTGCGGATCGATCAATTGGCGATACAGTTTTAGAAGGTTGCGTTCACTTTGAAGCGCGGGTGCATCGGCATTGTCCTGCATCAAATGGCGCACTGCCTGGGAGAGGACGCGCACGGCGATTTCTTGATCGGTGATGAGATCGTCTACCTTAGTCCAAGAGAAGTGCTGCTTATTCTGAATATCCTTGAGCTCCACGATGGTGTAAACCGCTGTGCGGATTCGCTCGACTGCGAGCGCAATTTGAACTGAACGCGCGTCGGCAGATGCGCCTAACTTCTCTAGAGCCAGAACGAGAACGCTGTAGGCCCGGGCGACGTCGGCGCGCTCAAGAACAGACGCCTTGCTGCTGTCTCCCTGCATGAGAAAGACATTAGGACGACTCCCGACTTCCTTCAAAACACATTTGAGATCGTCGTGTAGAATAAGAATGGGGCGCTTGCTCAAGGCCTGCAAGTTCTCCACGACAGCCTTGCCGCGGCGATTCCAGCCACAGATAACAATATGGTTTCTGAACACACAGTTCATGCGGCAGCCTGTTGCGAGGTGGCGATCAGCA
Source organism: Deltaproteobacteria bacterium (assembly GCA_017302875.1). Taxonomy (GTDB): domain Bacteria; phylum Bdellovibrionota_C; class UBA2361; order UBA2361; family JAFLCA01; genus JAFLCA01. The sequence continues at coordinate 17,906 of JAFLCA010000016.1, read as the reverse complement.
CAAGTTGGTCATCATCCATCAGTGGAGGTGCTGATGACTCCACATCGGGAAATAACTCCACACCATTATCCCGGAGCTTCCCAGCTACGATAGCGTTACTTCGCGCATACGTTTTCTCAACTGCATCGGCAAAATAGAGCCCGCTCACGCGCAGTTCCCTCGCAGTGCGGATGTATAGGGAGACCGGAGAGGAAGTAGCTCCAGTTCTCACGGCGTCTTTCTGTATCGGAGCGAGCGCCAGCAACTCATCGATATAGTTTGCTAAGCCCGGGAATTCAGCGGCACGCGCTAAGAGCAAATTTGCATACTGATTGGGTACGACGACCTCGTCTGCATCGGCGTTTCTGAAGTGGGGTTCCGATTCATCGCAGAAAGCATCAACAAGTGAAATAACTCCAGGATACATGTGCTCGACGGCGAGAAGGGTAAGAAGCGAAATTCGGTCAGCTTCGTCGGACGGCAGCGAAGAGTCTCCAAGGATAACCGCCACACGAGCGCCGCTGCGTTCTTTGGTCGGGGTCAGGTCTGCGCGGTTGAGTACGTCGGGATCCGTGGAAGATCCCCGCACATGCCATACGTTGGAGTATATCTCTTCCGAGCCGCGCTCAAGATTCTCTTCCTGGCTTACGATTACAATCTGGTCCATAGGAACGCCGGTTTGCAGAGCCTCGGCGTTTAGCTCCCGTAGGATGGCCTTGGTCTTAGCGTTCCAGCCGAAAAAAAGAAGATGTTTCTCGAAAATTTGTCGTTCTCCCTTTTTGGGTATGGAAGAAGCTGATTGCAAAAGACGAGAGAATTCGGAAGCTATGTAACCAGTAAGTAGCGAGGCGAGAATCAATCCGCACAGAACCACAAGTGCGACGGTCAACTGGCCAATGTTCGTTTGCGGAGGGTCCACATCGACGCCGCTGGTTAGATACACGATGGTCCTCCAAATCGGATGACCTGAATCCCCCTCGGCTTCGAAAAGCACCATCGAAGCTACGGCGAGAATAGTAAGCGTGAGCGCTAGAAAAGTAATGGCGGGCCGGCGTTGAGTCGTCTTTAGAAAACGATCCCAAAGTCGTCGGGATATTTCCCGTTGTACGATGTGGAGCTTCTTCATCGTCCTACTGTTCCTTGGCCTTCACGCGTTTCAACAGTTCCGGATCGATCACACTGAGCCCGGCGGCCCGGCTGTACGCGAGAAACCAAACCTTATCGCCAGGAGCAAATGTATATTCACGATCTTTAGGATTGAGAATTAACTCACCCTCATGCTCGTAACCAAGAACGATGACTTCTCGCTCGAAGCAGACTGCCGACAATTCGCGAAAAGATTTACCCTGCCAAGGCGCTGACGCTTCGCAAACATAAATTTCATTGGAATCTGTCGCAAAAGAGAGCAGGTGCTCATAGACTCGAGTAACTCCGCTACTGACTGAGGCCTGAGCAAGCAAGCGCTCGGCAACGGATTCAAACGAAACAATCTCGATATCTCCCGCCGATAGATTGTTACGGCGGATGTGGGCAAGCGCTGTGCCGTTTTCGGAACGAGAAACTTCAAGGCAGACCCGCAAATTCGGATGCACCGATAATGCTGCCAGTAAGGAAAATACGCTGTGCCCGTCCGAGGCTTCAGCTTCAGGCATTGTAGCGGGGATCAGCAACGAGTGCGCTGCTGCAAGGTTGGCGCGGGCGAGAACGTTTACATCATTGGCGCGACCATGCATGAAATAGACCCGTTCGTAGGCGCTCCCAATTTCTGCATCCTGAGACTCGGATATTATAAGAATAGGTCGGATGTCACCGGAAGCGCGGTGCACTTCGTTGCGCAACTCGGCCACGATGCGTTTGACGCGCTCGGACCAGCCCAGAATGACGACATGATTCGAGATGCTTTGTATGGTTTCGTTCACGGTAAATCTCCCAGCCATTTTTACGACGCGCTGCCAGACACTACAAGAGAGCTTATCAAGAAGAGGCCTTCAACTTGGCAAGGATTTCATCGATCAATGATATGACCATAAAATGCCCCCCGTCCTCTACGAAATGGGATTGGCAACCTGGTATTACGCGGGAGTGGTACTGCCCCATACATAAGGGAACGTAATCATCTGCGGTGCCGTGCCAAAGGAGAACAGGAAGGGAAATATCTTTGGGAGAGAACCCCCAAGGCCGGGCAATTAACGCCAGCTCATGGGCAATTCCTGCGCCACCACCGCGTAGACCTTCACGAAAATTATCTGCCAGAATACGACGAACATCAGGGCGTTTTAAAATTACCTTGTCCGAAGGCGGCGAGACGGTCATGAGCCAACGAATCATGGCCTGCGGGTGTTTGTGTAGAGCTTTGGTCAAGCGCCCGACCAGCAATCGAGCCGCAAACGGTACTTTCGCCGCCATATGCAGCATCTGTCGGTTAAAAAAATTCATTTGCGGTAGGGCGCCGGGGATTTCCACACTACCGAGACCGCTTACAACTGCAACTCGGCGGATTCGATCGGGGATTTTAAGGGCACAGGCCAAAGCATAGGGGGTGCCACCCGAAATTCCGAGAATTGAAAACTTCTGAATAGCGAGCACATCAGCCGCTTCTAGCACGTCGCTTGGCCAGGCCAGAATCTGCCGGGAGGGATAGTCAGTCGAGAGGCCAAAGCCAGGGCGATCAAGCCCAATCAAAGTGATCCCGGCGTGTAGTGCGGCCTCATGGGCAAAGCCGACTTCTAATCGCGAGCCGGGAAAGCCGTGAAAGTAAAAGACGACGTCCTTAAGGGAGGGACTGCCGAACAAGGCATAGCCAAGGCGCCGACTGTCGCGCAGGGTAATGAAATTTTCCTGGTCCATGCTATCGCCTGTACATAAGTCCTCGGTCGGGCAGGGGAATAGTACTGAAAGCGCATGCAAATTGCCATTCAAGGAACTGCTATTCGACTTCTGCTTGCAGAACGATAATGGTATCCTAAACATAAGAGGGCTTGATGCGACGCATTGCAACACAAGTGGAGGTTGAGAACGACGGCCAAGAGTCCGCAGCGGAGTCAGCCCCTGGGCCATCGGAGCTCGCGCAGGAGATCAAAGAACTGCAAGCTTCAATTACCAGCGCCATAGAGAAACGAGAGCGTTTGCCGCAACCGCTTTTTTGGTCGCTCTTTAATAGTCGCATTAAGGATATGCGTAAACGCCGCGAGTTATTGCGAACCCTAAACTCGCTGCTCGGTAGTTAACCCTAACAATTTCAGTCCAGCATGCCCGAGCTTCCAGAAGTAGAAAGTACCGTGCGCTATCTGCGAGATAAAATTCTCGACTCTCGAATTGTAGGCGCGGAAGTGCACTGGGCGCGTACCATCGACCGCCCCGCTGTGCGAACCTTTCAACGCACCCTTATCGGGAGTCGCGTAAGCGAGGTAACCCGGCGTGGGAAGTTTATCGTCATGAAACTGACTCGGACTAAAAAGCCCGATTGTTTCCTGCTCGGTCATCTGCGCATGAGTGGAAGTATGGATGTAATCAGATCAACCTCGCCGCTCGCTAAACACGATCGAGTAGTTTTGCGATTGCAGAACGGAAAGGATTTACGTTTCAACGATCCGCGAAAATTCGGGCGCTTTTATTTGGTCGAGGAACTGACAGAGATTACCGGGAAGCTCGGCTACGAGCCTCTCGATGCTGCGCTGACTGAAACAGTTTTCTTCCAGCATATGCGTTCAAAACGGGGCATCCTTAAATCGCTGCTCCTTGATCAGACCTTTCTTGCCGGAGTGGGAAATATTTACGCGGACGAATGTCTTTGGAAAGCTGGATTGCATCCACGCCGTACTGCTGATTCGGTTACCGAGGAAGAGGCAAGCCTTCTGTTAAGGGAACTGCGAGCCACGCTCCTAGAAGCTATTGACTCGAAAGGTACAGATGCAGGGGACGGCGTAGTCGAAGAGGGACTCTATGAGCCTCGGGCCTACGCTCGTGATGGAGAGCCGTGCCTAAAATGTTCTACGGTTATGCAGCGCATGGTAGTTGGTCAGCGCGGTACGCATTTTTGTCCCCGCTGTCAGCCGCTTCGTCGTTCGCGCATACAACGAAAACGTCCAAAGTGAATCTATGAGTAAAGCCTTTACGAAAGAACAAGACGCTGATCTCGATGACGATGCTGATATTCCAGCCCCGCAGATTCCTGTCGGTGCAAAGAACTACATGACACCGGCCGGCGCTCGAAGAATGCAAGAGGAACTGCGAGAATTGCTCCACAAGATTCGCCCCGAAGTGGTGCAGACCGTCTCGTGGGCTGCCGGGAATGGAGATCGCTCCGAGAATGGCGACTATATCTATGGTAAGAAGCGCTTGCGCGAAATCGATCGTCGCGTGCGCTTCTTGTCGAAGCGCCTCGACAATTGCGAAGTCGTTGATCCTTTGCTGGTGGCATGCGATCAGGTGCGCTTTGGCGCTACCGTCACCATTTGCGATGAAGAAGATCGCAAGAAAACCTACGCAATCGTCGGCGTGGATGAGGCGGATGCGGGAAAGGGCCGTATTAGCTGGGCATCACCTCTCGCGAACGCTTTGATGAAGGCTCGCGAAGGCGACGTGGTTATGTTTCGCTCTCCACGCGGAATCCAGGAAATAGAAGTCGTTAAGATTGAGTATAAGCCCCTCGAGGAGCTGGAGAAGTAGGGGCTTACAGCAAATCCTTAAGCAGCATCAGAGCGCGCTGCATTTCCTCCGCAGCGTGGGAATCCCCAGCTTGGCGTGCAATGCCAATCCCCCTCTCGTAAGTGGCAACACCATCTTCTGGTCTACCGAGAAGTTCCAGGGTTTGTCCCCAATGGTAATAGGTCGGGACATACTGCGGGTGCTCAGTCGCTAGCGCGGCAAACGCCGCTTCGGCTTGCTGCGTTTGCCCCAAATTTTTCAACTCGATAGCGATTGCGTACTTTAAGAACGGGTCATCCGGCCGCGTTTTTAAAAAAGCTTGCAGTTGTTCTAACGTTGGCGCCATTAGTCTCGCTTGAATTTTTTGTACTTTATGCGATGCACTTCGTCCGCGGCAGAGCCCAAACGGCGGTGCTTGTCGGCCATGTATTCGGTGTAGTTCCCGTCAAACCATACAACCTGGCTATCGCCCTCGAATGCCAAAATATGTGTGGCGATTCGATCAAGGAACCAACGATCGTGGCTGATGATCACCGCGCAGCCGACAAATCCCGTCAGTGCTTCTTCAAGAGCTCGTAAGGTGTGCACGTCCAAGTCGTTGGTTGGTTCGTCGAGTAGCAGAACATTACCAGCGTCCTTGAGCGTTAATGCAAGGTGCACACGGTTCCGCTCCCCACCTGAGAGCACATTAATGGGCTTCTGTTGATCCGCGCCTGAAAATCCGAAGCGCGATACGTAGGCCCGAGAATTAACGTCACGGCTTCCGAGGTGAATCACATCTGAGCCGCTCGAAATAGCGTCCCAAACGGATTTCTTATCGTCATTGATCAAACGGTTTTGATCGACATAGCCCAGCTTTACCGATGCGCCGACGTTAAATGTGCCTTGATCCGGTTTTTCAAGCCCCATAATCATTTTGAAGAGCGTGGTTTTACCCGCGCCGTTCGGGCCGATTACGCCGACGATTCCGCCCTGCGGAAGATTGAAGTTGAGGTTCTCATAGAGGAGTTTATCGCCGTATGCTTTCGCCACCCCTTTGGCTTCAATAACCATTTCCCCGAGGCGAGGTCCCGGAGGAATGTAAATCTCGATGTCTTCAATCTTCTTGAGACTCTCTTCTTTGAGCATCTTCTCGTAGTTCGCGATACGCGCCTTACTCTTGCTACGACGAGCAGACGGGGATTGGCGTACCCACTCTAGTTCTTGCTTAAGAGCTTTTTGACGCTGTGATTCGGACTTTTCTTCCTGCTCAAGGCGCTTCTGCTTCTGTTCAAGCCAGGACGAGTAGTTGCCTTTCCACGGAATGCCTTGCCCGCGGTCAAGCTCGAGGATCCATCCGGCGACGTTATCAAGGAAGTAACGATCGTGCGTGACGGCGATGACCGTTCCTTTATACTGCTGCAAGTGTCGCTCAAGAAAGTAGACAGACTCTGCATCGAGATGATTGGTCGGCTCGTCGAGGAGGAGTACGTCAGGTTCAGACATCAACAGTCGGCACAACGCGACGCGGCGGCGCTCTCCTCCTGAGAGGGAGCTGACGAGCTGGTCCGAAGGTGGACAGCGCAGCGCATCCATCGCCAACTCCAATCGATTGTCGAGCTCCCAGGCGTTGAGGCTGTCGAGTTTCTCCTGAACCTCAGCTTGTCGATCGATAAGCTTGGTCATGGCTTCTTCGCTCAGATCTTGGGCAAATCCGGCGTTAATTTCTTCAAACTCTTTAAGGAGATCGACGATGTGCTGCACGCCTTCTTTGACGACCTCGATAACCGTCTTGTTCGGATCGAGCTTAGGTTCTTGCTCTAAGAAGCCAACCGTATACTCGTCACGGAGGAAGTGAACTTCGCCCGAAAAATCTTTGTCCATGCCCGCGATAATCCGCAGGAGACTCGACTTTCCGGCGCCGTTTAGACCGAGTACTCCGATCTTCGCGCCATAATAAAAGGACAAGGAGATGTCTTTTAGGACTTGTTTGCTGGGGGGATGAACGCGATTCACGCGACTCATCGAAAATATAATCTTTTCAGCCTCTTGAGCCATGAAGTGTTCCGATTAAGGTTACCAGAAGAAGTATAGGAATCTTAAGCTCTCATACGCATATTCTTAAGTAAAGAAAGCTACTTTTTGAATGGATTCTGGGTATTTTTCTCACTCGAGTGCCGTTGTCGGTAGCCCTAGTGCATGGTTACACTATATGTTGAATCTCAAATTCGATTTTAGGAGATATAATTGTGAATAAGTTTCTAACAGGTTTAGTCGCTCTAATCGGGGCTGTTGCAATTACGGCGTCGCCAGCTTTTGCCGGACCTTTTGATAGCTGTGAGCTTGAGACTCATAAGGACAAAACTACAAGTGGTCGCTTCATTTGGGTTCCAAAAGCCTCACACTTTAACCAGGCTGTAATCGTTGTTCCGCGTGATTTCTTTCCGATTATCCCAAAGGTTGAACTCTTTACCTTCGAGGGACAGAAGATTGAAACTGCCAAGTTAAAATCAACGGGACAGTGCGCTGGTTGGCATGAATGTTTGTTCGCCGCGACCTTCCTAACCAAGCATTTGGGAACCCGCTATCAGAACAAGTACGGCTCGGTCATTGTAAAGATCACACCTGGGCGGGAAACTGCAAAAGCACCAACCTGCCGCTTGTACCAAATTTTAAAGCCTAAAAAGCGTAACGAGTACCGCGGATAGCAGTTCCGAATACCTTACCTGCTTTATAAAAGGCAGCTTGCGGAGAATTCTGCAGGCTGCCTTTTCATTAATAACTTCAATCGATTGCGCGTGGTGTTTTTCCTGAGCACCGCCGTGGTGCCTACCTGCATCTCACCTCTAACGGTTCTATTGCTCGGTTTTCATCCTTTGTAGGTTCCACTCATTCAATTGCTGTACTGGCAGCTTTTCGTCCGGTTTTACGCGTGGCGAAAGCAAAGACTTGGCGCGGTACAGCGTGAACCTGAGGCAAGCCGATGTCTTCTCTACCGTTGTCCGGCGACTCTCCCGATTCTTCTTCTCTCTTTGATCACGATTCCGCTGCGCAGGATCTGTCGCAGATCGAAATCACTACTCCAACCGATAGCGAACAGGAACCGGAGTTGCACGACTATCCCAGCCCCGAAACGACGAACAAGGCCAGGAAAGACGATCATCGAGATGACGATGATGGGGCTGAGGATGATGAGCAGCCATCGCAACATCAGCAACGACAGCGTGCGACCCCCAAAAAAGCTCCCGCCGCCAATTCGGCACTGGCCGCATTTGGGACTGATATTACTGAGTCCGCGCGGCAGGGTTTGCTTGATCCGGTAATCGGGCGCGATGCTGAAATCGAACGTGCCCTCGAAGTGCTGTGTCGCCGCTCGAAGAGCAATCCCATTTTCTTGGGAGATGCTGGTGTCGGTAAAACTGCGCTGGTGGAAGGTATTGCCCAACGCATTGCAAGCGGACTCGTGCCGGCCGAACTTTCGAATAAACGCATCATCACCCTCGACTTGAATTCGATGATCGCTGGAACCATGTACCGGGGACAGTTCGAGGAGAGAATAAAAGCAGTCATGGCTGAAGCTGAGGCTGACGGTGACGTAATTCTCTTTATCGACGAAATCCACATAATGCTGGGAGCCGGAGCGTCGAGTGGCAGCATGGATGCGGCGAATGTGCTCAAACCTGCGTTGGCCCGCGGTGAAATTCAATGCATTGGAGCCACGACTCAAGATGAGTATAGAAAATATTTTGAGAAAGATGCGGCCCTCGCGCGACGCTTTCAACCGATTCAGTTGGAGCCTCCGACGGCGCTACAGACGGTAGAGATTTTGCATGGAATCCGCCGCAAGTTCGAGTCGCACCACAAGGTGAAATTCACCGATGAAGCCCTGGCGACCGCTGCATTTATGTCGGAGCGCTATATTTCCGGAAGGAATCAGCCGGATAAATCCATCGATCTGATCGATGAAGCCGGCGCCCGCAAGCGAATTATGGCTTCGCGCGGACGCGATCGAAACTCGGTCGTTGAAGTGGGAAAGGAAGATATCCTGGCTGTTCTGTCAGCGAGTTGCGGAGTTCCGTTAACAAGTTTGAGCGGGGGAGAGAGGCACAAGCTTCTACATGCCGAGGAGCTACTCGCCGGAAAAGTGGTCGGCCAAGCTGAGGGCGTGAGCGCCATTGCGCGCGCATTGCGACGCTCGGGAGCCGGCCTGAAAGATCCGAACCGCCCGATAGGATCTTTTCTCTTCGTAGGCCCGACCGGTGTTGGGAAATCTCTGTTAACAAAATCCCTCGCTGAGTACATGTTCGACGACCCGGATGCCACTATTACACTCGACATGTCGGAGTACATGGAGAAGATGAGCGTGTCACGTTTGACGGGCGCGCCTCCCGGCTATGTTGGTCATGAAGAAGGTGGGCAGCTGACTGAGCGTGTACGACGCAAGCCCTATTCCGTCATATTTCTCGATGAAATAGAGAAAGCACATCCTGATGTCTTCAATGTGCTGTTGCAAATTCTTGAGGAAGGCCGACTGACCGACTCATTTGGTCGCGAAGTTGATTTCAAGAACACCATCATCATTCTGGGATCGAATCTCGGATCTGATGATGCGCAATCTGGCGGATTCGGATTCGCCGCCCATACAAGAAACGAGCAGGATACGTATGTCGCGCAAAAGCTGCGCGTTATGTCCGCAGTCGAGGGATTCTTTAGGCCTGAACTCATCAACCGTCTGGATGAGGTCGTGGTTTTCCGCCCGCTGTCTCCGACTCATATGCGAGAAATTTTGGACTTGGAGCTTGGTCGACTTTCAAAGCGGGTCGGCGAGCGCGGCTATGTTCTTCAAGTGAGCCAGGAGGCAAAGGAGCTTATTCTCGAACGAGGATACGATCCGAAATACAACGCGCGTCCCCTAAAACGAGCTATCGGACAGTATTTAGAGAGCCCCCTGGTTGAGGCGATTCTACGCCAGGATGTGACAAATAAGGGCGTTATCCTCGTGAAGCGAAAGGGCGACGAACTGTCTTTCGAACAGCGTGCCCAGTTAGGGCCGGAGGGTTTCCCGGTGCAGGTTGCCAAGACGACTCCTGCACAGCTTCCGCCGAGCAATCTGCAAAGCGCCTGATCCCGAGGAATCACGATGAATAAATTCCCGCAGAAGAGCAGCGTCGGAAGTGCGACCGAAAGGAGTCTTCCCGTTTCAGAGGCGATTGCTCCTTTAACGCCAGCAGCAGCCCCCCAGATTGAAGAGATTGTACAGCGTCGCCAAGCTCACCAGCACCCTGTATTCCGCATGGACAAGAGTTTAATTAATACGCCGCCTCCGCTTCCGGCGGTTGAGCTAATGGAGGGTGCGCGAAAGTCTCGCTACTCAGCCTGGGAACTTGGCCCAGCCTGTGGACTTCCAGAGCTGCGCCAGGAAATTGCAAATTGGCGGCGCAACCTCTATGCGGAGCGCATCACCAGTGAGAATGTTCTAATCACCTCAGGGGCAAGTGCGGCCTTCAATCTGACGGTGAATGCGCTTGTGCGTCCCGAGGAGAGTGTGATCGTTATGCCGCCGTGCTTTCCGAACTATCTTGGCGCGTTGCGCAATCGTGGCACTCACATCACCCGTGTTCCCCTCCAGCAGGACAATGACTTCGAGCCTTCGCTTCCTCTGCTTGAGACGGCTTGGAAGTCGGGAGCCCGAATGGCAGTTTGTACGCTCCCCAATAATCCGACTGCGACAACGCTTGAGAATGCTTGCGTTAACCGCATTGAGAAAATGGCGCGTGAGCACGGTGGATGGGTCGTCATCGACGAGACATTTTCATCCTTTGACTTACGTCCTGACATTCAGCCGCTTAAGAATCTTTCCTTACGCAGTACGATAACGTTGGGTACATTCTCTGAGGCCTTCTCGCTCGCGGATCTCAGAGTGGGGTACATAATTGGGCCCAAAGAGTTAGTGCGAGATATCGGGGTTCTGCAGGGGGTGATTAACCCCAGCGGGTCGGCGCGTGCGCAGGAGGTGGCTTGCGCGGCACTGCGGGAGCGCGAAGCCCATTTTTCCAAGTTGATTCCGGCGCTGCGTTCACGTGATGCGGATCTCCAAGACGCGCTCACCAGAGTGCCCGGAATTGAGTCAATCGTTGGCTATGCTGGCCCCTTCAAATGGATCAAGACAGGGGCGACCGACAGCGCGCAGTTGGCGGTTTCCCTTGCTCGCGAAACCGGCATTACGGTTCGTCCGGGCATAGATTATGGACAGGAAGGCTGGGTTCGACTTGCCTTCGGGATGATAGGAACCCCACGGGAGTATGCGCAGGCCCTGTCTCTACTACGTTCGTTTAAGGGCTGGGAGGCGCCGCGTTGGGATGAGAATATCAAACTCCCGGCACGTCCGAGGGCTGCCAAATCTGGAGTCTCTGCCGCACCATAGGGGCGCTTGCCGAACTCTCTTGCTCCAGAAGCGCATTTAGCCGAAAATTCCCGCCATGATTGGCGATGATGAAATTAAGGAACTTCGGCGTTGGAAATCCTCCTTGCAGGAAGCCCAGTTGCGAGCCCTTGGCGTGGCAATTGATAACTTTAAAACGTCTGCTCGCTACGATCTCGTCAAAACGCTGTCGCTCGATCAGTTTATCAAAGGTCCAGCCAGCGGACTTAAGCCACTCGCTTCCAAAACACTCGAGGAATTGGTCGATTCTGGAGTCGTAAAAATATGCAAATCCGGAAAGCTCACTACTAGCGGTGTTAAGCGTCTGGCTGAGATCTTCTTCAAGTTGCAAGGTGATCCCGCAGTCACCGCGCCACCCGTTAAAGCCAAGGTATTCTCGTTGCCGCACTTACGAGCGGTCGGCGACAAGGCAAAGCCGATCGCTTCGCAATCGATAGCCATGGGCAGTGTCGAGGCGGAAGAAAAACTAGAAACAGCGATTCGCAAGCTGCGCCTCTCTCCGCGCTTTGAAGATCTCGCCGACAATCGACTCGGAGACTACTGGGATCGCACGCTGGTCTCTGCCCCGTTTGAGGAATCCCTGACCTTCCGGCAGTTCAGCGAAATGAAGGTGCGCGCCCTTCTTGAGAAGCGATCCTTTGGTATCCCCAAGATTCAGGGGATCTTGGCAGCAGTTGAAAGGGCTCTGTCACAACCAATCCCGGAGGCCGAGACAGCTCCTTCGGCAGGAAATTCTTTGCCGCCGCGCCCAGAAGTTTCCGAGCGCGATGTGTTAGCGCCCGCAGCGCTCTTGTGGCAAGCAAGTGACGTGAAGGTGCCGCGCCACGCGGTGATGCTGTTGCGTCTTTATGAGTATCAGGTCGGCCGCGCCACAATGAGCATAGGTCCACTCGCGAAATTGTTGCGGGAAATTCCAAAAAAATTGCTGCCGCTTGAATTTCTCGCTGCTTGGTTTTTGCAAGAGTTCCACGAAGATTTGGTGGCCCAACTTCTTTCTATCGATCGCAATGAAGTTCTGACGCGCAGTGACATTGCCTATAAGAAGCTGGACAAACTCGTCTCTGCGGTCGCATCTGAGCTTCGAAGCTATTGGGAAATAGCCTTGCGCGGCCCCGGCATCGGGTCTGAAAAGTTAATTGAAATTTTCCGCGAACCGCTTTTGGATGAAGAATTCCAAATTGGAATTTGCCAAGTGCTCTTGAGTTCAACCGGCGCACGACATCCCATCGTTTTTGGTGAGGATTTAAGTAGCTACTGGAGTAAGTCTCCCTCGGCTCTTCAGATGACGATAACCGCCGTGATTGCGGCGCTACCGAAGAGTGATGAAGATTTGCAGGCAGAAGTCGAAGCGCTTTTCCCCTTCTTTGAAAAATCCGTCATCCTTTCGATCCTGCATCGCCAGGCTTTCTTTCGAGAACGCGACAAAACCTGGGTACGGCGCGGAGATGATATCGCCTAAAGCCAGTGCGCTGATGCACTATGATTTCGCTCATATCGCATCCCAGACCGTCAAAATCGGTCCAGCTGCCCGGCATCTCTCCTTTTTTTGAACTTTGGAGATTAGGTTTCCTAGTCTGCATTCGCTTGCCTTGACTGGGCACTCTTCCCTAGCGACAAAGCAGCCGCTAAGTTGCAAGATGACACTCACCGCACTCCTAAGTGCTATCGGCAAGTAGAACGTTCATGTTGTTACTTATCGGCCTTGGTCTTCTCGCTCAAATCGCTACGATTGCAGTGGCGGTGTATCTCTTACAGTTTTCGAGGGCACGCCTCGGTTGGATCTGCGTTATCGGCGGACTTGTGATCATGCTGACTCGTCGGATCATTACTTTCTCTGGAGGCATCGGTGAGCCGACCGTGCACGCGCTCAGTCCCTGGAATGAGTGGCTCGCAGTCAGTGTCTCGATGTTTTTCCTTGCTGGTCTGATTCTCATTGCGCGTTCATTTCTTTGGCAAGAGAAAATCGAGAGTGATCTTGGCATGAGTCGCCAGCATCTTAACGCCATCATTAAACACTCCGATGATGCCATTGTCACAAAGTCCTTGGAGGGCATTATTCGAAGTTGGAATCCTGCGGCAGAAAGAATATTTGGCTATACGGCTGAAGAGATTATCGGCAAATCAATTAATACGATCATTCCGCCGGAATTACAGAATGATGAGCGTGAAATTTTAGCGGCAATTTCACGTGGTCAGCGCGTCGACCATCTTCTTACGGAACGGGTAACGAAAGACGGCGCTCGCAAGAACGTTTCCATTTCCACTTCTCCTATCAAGAATAGTAGTGGCCGAATTGTGGGCGCTGCCAAAATTGCCCGTGATATTACGGCACAGAAGCGCCATCAAGACGCGATTCTAGAAAGTGAAATTCGCTACAAAAAGCTCGCGGAAGAGATCAGCGTCCTATTGGGGCGCGAGCAGATCGCACGTCGTCAAGTCGAGCAAGCAAATCGCATGAAGGACCAATTTCTAGCCACCCTCTCGCACGAACTGCGCACACCTTTGAACGCGATACTCGGCTGGGCGTTTCTTGCGCGTCGTCAGAGCGATCCCGAAAAATTGAAGGAGGGGCTGACTATTGTTGAGCGCAACGCGCGAAGTCAGGCGCGCATTATTGAAGACTTGCTCGATATGAATCGAATAATGTCGGGAATGCTGCGCTTGGATATCAAGGACGTTAGTGTTCCCACCGTTATTCAGGAGGCTGTCGAGAGTGTGGCGCCTGCTGCGCAGGCGAAAGAAATTCACCTAGAATCCACGGTGGAGAGTCGTGCCGAAGAGGTACGAGCGGATGCCAATCGCCTCAAGCAGATGATCTGGAATCTGCTTGTAAATGCAGTTAAGTTCACCCCGGCCGGTGGAACAGTTCGTATTCACGCTCATCGCACCCAGACCCATATCGAAATTATGGTCAGCGATACCGGGAAGGGCATCAGCCCCGACTTTATTCCGCACATTTTTGATCGTTTCAGTCAGGCTGACTCATCCAGCACTCGTCAGCACGGCGGGCTGGGGCTCGGCTTATCCATAGTTAAACAGCTTGTCGAACTGCATGGCGGACGCGTTGAGGTGCGCAGCGAAGGTGAGGGGAAAGGGGCTACTTTTACCCTTTCCTTGCCGATTCCGGTCTTCAAGCGAGATTTGCATGGGGCTACGGAGGGAGAATTAGAATTGCCTGCTGCTGGTGAATTTGGAGAAGTAAGCTCGTTGGGAGGCCTGCTTGTTCTCGTAGTAGATGATGAGGAAGACTCACGCGGCCTCGTCAAGGGCTTGCTCGAAGAAAAAGGCGCACGGGTCTTAACGGCTTCCTCTGCGGCGGAGGGACTGGAGTTATTGTCCCAACAAGCTTTCAACGTAATTATTTCTGATATTGGTATGCCGCATGAGGATGGATTTCAGTTTATTCGAAGAGTGCGCAAGCTACCGTCTGAGCAGAAAGGCACCATTCCCGCCATTGCGCTATCCGCATACGCTCGACAAGAGGATCGTACCGCCGCTTTAGAGGCAGGCTTCCATCTACATCTTTCAAAGCCGGTAGAGCCGTCCGAGCTACTTGGCGCGGTGTCCCGAGTTGTCGGGCCAGCCGTGGTACCTGGCCCCTGAAATTTCCAGCGGTGGCCATCTCTTATCCCCTGTCTTCGCCCCTCAGTTGGTGGGACTCAACAGAAATTAATGACTTCGGCACGCAGCTGATCTAGCATGCGCCTTTGTTGGCCTTAGCTGTTTAGGAGTCCTATGCAAGCAGTTGACCTCGACGCCGCGCGTCACCTTGATTCCACCTCCACCCTTATCGGACCGGAAAATTCCTTTAATTTGCCAAAGATAGCAGAAGGCTCACCGGATCCCTCACAGGCCTATTTCCTTGGCCACTCACTCGGTCTGATGCCGCGTCAATCCGGTCAACGACTCAACGATGCTATTTCTTCCTGGCGGGAGCGTGGCATACGGGGACATTTCGAGGGGCAATCGCCCTGGTACCGAATTGATGAAGAGGCGATTCCGGGGCTCAAACTTCTCACCGGAGGAACTGAGAGAGAAGTCGTATTAATGAATTCTTTGAGCGTCAATCTTCATGTGATGATGCAAGCATTTTATCGTCCGGAAGGTGACAGAAAACTCGTGATCATGGAAGGAGGTGCGTTCCCATCTGATCGCTATGGCGTGCAAACCCACCTGCGCGTGCGCGATCTTTCTCCCCAGGAATGCATTGTGGAGGTGTCGCCTCGCAGTGGTGAGCACACGCTTCGCACTGAAGACATTCTTGCCGCAATCGAAAACCACGGAGAAAAAACAGCACTGGTGTTTTTCGGTGCTGTTCAGTTCGTTTCGGGGCAGGTGCTGGATATCGAGAAGATTACGGCTGCCGCGCAAGCCAAAGGCTGTAAAGTTGGATTCGATTTGGCGCATGCCTCGGGGAATATTCCTCTTAAACTGCATGACTGGGGTACGGATTTCGCCATCGGGTGTGGATATAAATATCTGAATGGTGGGGCCGGAGATGGGGGACATGCCTGGATCCATGAGCGGCATGTCATGAATCCCGAGCTGGTGCACCTTGGCGCGTGGTGGGGCAACGATCCTGACACCAGATTTAAAATGCAGCATGAGTTTGAGCCTGTGCTGCGTGCATCGCGCTTTGCTCTTAGCAATCCGCCGCTCTTCTCAGCAGCCGCTGCATTAGGTGGTCTTGATGTATTCGTCGAGTCGGCGCGCAATAACGGAGGATCCTTAGACGCCCTTTGGCAGCGTAGAGAGGATCTGTGGCAATTCCTTCACGCAACGGTAAGCGCTATCCATGAGAAGATGCCTACGGTATTTGAAATCATTACCCCTGCGGATCCGAAGGAGCACGGTGCGATGCTTTCGCTTTTTGTGCAGGGTAAGGCTGTGGAGATTGAGAAAGCGCTGTGTGACGAAGGCTTCATCGTTGATGCACGCGGTGATAGCGTGGTGCGTATCTCGGTTGTGCCTTTATGGGTTTCCGCTGAGCAGATTCATCACTTCGGAAAGCGACTGCACGAAATATTGGCTGCAACTGCGCTATAAGAAGCGCTAGCCAGCAGGCAGGCAGCCGAAAAATAATTTCCTACGAAAATTCGGGTTTCCTCCCTATACTGGCGTTGGCGGTCACCTGTGAAGCCGCGCTCCTGTGCATTACTGCACAGACTGAATCAAACATCGGAGCCTATCTCATGACTCAGACCCCCACCCAGCAGAGCAGTAAGCAACTTAAAGCCGTTAGTCTGGTAGTTTGGGGTGCGATGCTTACCAGCGTCGCAGTAATGACCCTCATCTGTTATTCCGTCGCCCAGCAGCTTTCCGCCGCTCATTCTGGCAACAGTCAAGTCGAATCTATGTTGCAATTGAATGCTGTTCTCATTGCTGTTGGAGCTTTTTGGGTGCGCTCACGGCTCATTTCCGGAAGACCTTTCGGGCTAACCCAATCAAAGCCTCAGCAGGGGGATGCGGTTCGGTCTTCGTTCGCTGAATCACGCAGCGAAGTTTCGGCCGAAGCTATTAAGCGTATGTTTCCGACCTTTGTTATCGCGTTAGCAGTGAGCGAGGCTGTGGCGATCATAGGAATGTGCAACGCCATGCTCACAAAAGTTCCTGACGCCATTCTGCCCTATAGCGGGGTTTCAGTACTGCTCATCGCGAGCTTGTTTCCGAAGTGGGAAGATTGGGTGAGAGGTTCGTAGCTTTCGAGTATCTGCGCGGAGCGACACAGCTTGCCCCGCCGGAGCTTTAGCGGAGGGGGTCCTCTCCCGAGACAGGCGTGTCTGCACGTTCAAATGTTGCTGAGATTGAATTCCGGAGACAACCGGGAAGTTTCGGACCTAAAGGTCCGAAAATGGCGGAGTCACGCTCATTTTTCGACTGATGCTAAGGAACTTATAGTTAGTAAATTAAGCTAGTTGGATATGGTCCTGAAATTGAACTTGTAAAATAATCAATATTGCGTATATTGTTTAATATGAATAGCAAATTAATCAATCTGGTTCAGGCTCAAAAGGCAGAGCGTGACCTCCTGATTTCCAAAGAGACGATCGTGCGGGAACAGAGCTCAAAGCTGAAGGGACAGTTGAGCTCGGAATTGGTCAAGGTTATCACGGGCCCACGGCGCGCCGGTAAGTCAGTCCTCACCTTTCAAGTGCTCAAGGGACTAAACTTTGCGTATCTCAATCTCGAGGATAATTCATTGCCGCAACCAATTGACGGGGACGGTCTTTTCGACGCTGTTAATGAAGTCTATGGTGCCGTCGACTTTTATTTTTTTGATGAGATACAAAGTTTAGATGGTTGGGAAAAATGGATAAACAAATTACATCGTCGGGGAAAGAATATACTTATCACAGGATCGAACTCCAAACTCCTAAGTAAGGAGCTCGCCACATCATTAACCGGACGTTTTTTACAGACGGAATTGTTTCCCTTTAGCTTTAGAGAGTTCGTAGGAGTCCCTCAGTATCTTCGAACATTGCCGACAGGTGAGGCCGGTCACCAGGACCAGGCGCTATTCCAAAAATACCTTGAACAAGGGGGGTTCCCCGAAATCAACCTCAGTCAAATTGATCCGAGGGATTATTTAAAAACGTTGTTGGACTCTATTGTACTGAACGACATCATTAATCGTTACAGGATTAGAAGCTCAACTCAGGTGCGATCCTTAATGATGCTTCTAATCAATTCGGTGGCGTCGCGATTCAGCGCCCGCAGCCTCGAAAGAGCGCTCGAAGGCGCACTCAGTATAGCCACTGTTCAGAAGTTTTTAGGATACTTCAATGAAGCGTACGTTTTTGAAGATCTGCCACGGTACTTTCACAAAACTAGGGAAAGGTTAAAGGCAGATCGCAAGATC
>JAFLCA010000159.1 GCA_017302875.1 Deltaproteobacteria bacterium | reverse complement strand
GGTTACAATAACAGGCAGGCTGCGTCCGGAACGCAGGGCAAGATCACGCACGGCTAGCTCGTCTTCAGCAGGGTCGCGGCGGCAGTCTGCAAGAAGGCATACCACCTGGAGCTGCGGGCGAGAGCTTATGTACTCGACCGTTAAGCCGCTTAATGATTCACGCATTTCTTTGGAAAATTTTGCATAGCCGAAACCCGGCAAATCGATCAAATGGAGATCGTACTTAGATTTGTCGGCTGGATTGATAACGCGAAGCGCAAAAATATTAAGTTGCTGCGTACGCCCCGGCGTTGCGCTGGTGCGCGCCAACTTATCCTGTTGGGCAAGACGATTCAAAAGAGTGGACTTCCCCACGTTTGACCGTCCAATGAACGCCACCTCAGGAGCTGAACTCTCGGGCAACCCACTCAAATCGACCGCACCAGCGACAAATGCGGCTGAAGCCACGCTGGTCTCCGCAGGTCTCTTTTTTTTGTAGGGATAGGCCATAATGTGTGATCCGGACGCCTTAACAACTCGCACCGCAGAGTCAAAGGACCCTAGTCAAGGGTTACGATACCTTAATCTTCGAGAACTCTCCAGCGCAGCGCAACGCACCTTCCAAGTTTAGAAAAACATGCTAGTGTGCCTGCTCACCTATTACTGAGTACTACCTATGAAAGAGCGTTTTCCAGCGGATTTCCGATTCGGCGTCGCCGATGCTGATTTGCAAGTGATCGGAGAAGAAAAGGCACGCGCCTCCGAGAAGTCAGAAGAAACCATGTGGAGCCACTTCGCGCGAACATCCGGCAAGTGCTTCAATGATATGGGTCCAGGCGAAGGCGTCGACCGCTTCTCACTTTGGGAACGCGACGTAGAACTCATGCGGGAATTGGGAGTTCGGAATTATCGCACCTCGATCTCGATGTCTCGTTTGCTAACTCGGAGCGGCGACATTAACGCGAAGGCGGTGCAGTGGTATGAGAATTACTTCAAGGCATTGCGTAAATCTGGCATCACCATCTATGCGACGCTCTACCACTGGGAGTTGCCACAATTTCTAAACGAACAAGGCGGCTGGAAGAATCGAGTGATGGTCGACTGGCTTGCGAAGCATGCGCAGGCAGTCTTCGAAACTCTCGGGGAGCATATCGAAGAATATTTCATCCTCAATGAACCTTGGTGCAGCGCGATGCTCGGATATCATCTCGGCATCCACGCGCCAGGTGAGATTAGTTTGTCATCTGGATTTCTTGCCGCGCACAACTTGCTGCTAGCGCAAGGCGCTGCTTTTGAGAAGCTGAAGAGTCTCGATCGTAGCTTAAAGGTCAGCACGGTCGTAAACCTTGCGTCATGTTACGCCGCATCTGCCTCCGAACAGGACGAGCGCGCGGCACGCCATGCTGATGCATATTTTAACACCTGGTTCCTCGAACCGATGTTCAACGGTCGATACCCGGATGAAGCGCGCGAGATCTATGCTGGGAAAATGCCGCACTATGGCAAAGCAGATATGGCTCTCATCAATATCGGCTCGGGGCTGCACGCCTTAGGGATCAATTATTACCGTGGTGAACTCGTACGCTACGACGAGCGCGCCGAGACTCGCTTTGCCGCGGTACGACGAGATGGTGAGCAGACCAATGATCTGGGCTGGCCGATCTACGTTCCGCCGGTTCATCCGGAAGGACTCTACGACTTGCTTCAGCAAGTCTGGTTCTCATACCGGGCCTCGGGCCTCAAGCGAATATACATTACCGAGAACGGTATGGCGCAGGCCAGCAGCAGCGTTTCAAAGAATGGAGTGTTCGAGGATGCCCGTCGCGTGGAATATTTGCGCGCACACCTAGAACAAGCCGCTGCGGCAGTGCAACGCGGCATACCGTTAAAGGCGTATTTTGCTTGGACGCTCATGGATAACTACGAGTGGCAAGAAGGCTATCGGCCCGAGTCCTGTTTCGGCCTGGTGCATGTGGATCGCCAGACGATGAAGAGAACCAAGAAAGAAAGTGCTGTCTGGTATAGCAACGTTATGAAGGGCGGAACTGTGGCACCTCGCGTAATCGTAGAGCGTGAACCACTTCGCCATTCAATACCAGTGACACAGCGTCCCCACGCACAGCCAGAGACACCGGCGGCAGTATTAAGTGTCAGCCCGACTCATATTTTGCGGAAGAAGTTTCAGCCACAACCAGCTGAGGTCACCGCAGCACCGGTGGCGACAGCTGCCCCTATACCAAAAGCCGCAGCGAAAACCGCTCCGACTGGAACAAAGAAAGCTCCTGGGAAGACTGCCAAGAAGTCGAAGGCGAAGCCCGCGAAAAAAGGTAGCAAGCGCAGATAGACTGTTGGTCGCTGGAATCACCAGCAGTGGTGGCATAAGAATAGCATTCCACTGAGCTTGTTCTCCCGTGAGCGAAGGCCACGGACCATTCCACCACCACACCTTGCCCTTCTCGGGATTCTAGACAGATACTTAGGAATGCCTCGAATACTACTCTTCCTTTTTATTCTCTGCGCCTGCTTTTACCCTGGCAGCTCTTTCGCCGAGAATCCAAGCAGGGAAGTGTGGCTCCTGCCTCTCACCATTACCGACGACAACAGCGAGATTCGTTATACCTATCAAGGTATCGGAGGAGAGCGCAGCGGGCGCAGTCACGGAGTGCAAGGCAAAGTCTGGTTGGCTGGGGCGGATCCGCGCTCGGTGAAAGCACAAATAACGGTGCCTTCCCCAAGCTTGGATTCAATCGCCGGAGATATGCTTGGCTCTTTTGGTAAGTTGCTGCAGGGAACGAGACTTCCTTCCGTAACCGTTCTCATTGACCGCATTCAGAATCTTTGTCTCCCTCAGGAGATTCAACCAGGGAAAGACTGCCACGCTATCATGCAGGGACGAGTTCAATTCGGATCTCTACTGCGTGAAATGCAACTCCCCGTGCGAGTCCAACGTAAGCCCGACGTATTCTTAGTGGCAGGCGAAGGGCAACTGGACGCCGCTGCTGCATCTCAATCTGTCGCCCTAAATAACCTGATCGATTCAGCAAGTTTTAGTTTCAAGCTTAGCCTCCCGCACTAAAACTGCGCTAGAAGAGCCTTCGGACACCACAGGCCCGAACAAATATGCTCGTACGAGATGTTGTTTCCAATCGCGCAGCAATCGTGATAAATCCAGACGAAGCTGTTTAGTTTCGTCCGGCGGTATGGTGTATTTCCAAGAACAACTGCAAGCCTGTTCCACTTCTCCCAATAGATACGAACAGTTTCCTGACGCTCGCCCGATCGAGCGTCCAACAGCGGAACTCCCCCACGCCGGCTTCACCCGTCAGCATGCTCCCATTCCAATGGGAGGAATCGCTTTGGCTGTCTCTTTGGGAAGCATGGCACTGCTGCAAAGCGCCTCAAGTGCCGCAGGAAGCGCTCCGCCCGCCATGCTGAATGCTCTAGCGCACACAGTTCCGCACATGGTCATCAGCAGCTTGGCCGAACACGCGCAGCAGCGAGGCTTTCCTGAGCTCGATGGAATGCCGCGCCGGCACTCCTCGACAAAGTCCACTCCAGAGGATGCCATTGAAGAAGCAATGCTGACCGTTGAAATGCATCTAGCCGGGGGCAATATCTCAGAAGCCCTTAGCGCCGCGGTCGAAGCGGTTGATCTTATCGAGGAGCAAGTCGAAATAGTTTCAGTGGAACGCTTCGCGGAGTTTTGCCTGATCGCACAGGATCTTCTTGAAACTGCGTGCGCTCAGGAACTTTCAGTCGCCCAACTCAATCAAGCTCTGAAAATAGCGAATCTGATCGAGGCGCAAGACTTTAGGGACCTCATTGAATCACTGATCTCAATGCACGCCTCGCCCAAGTGGTAAGAGGCACTTCTGTGGCGATACCCAGCCGCCCCAAAATGCTCTATAGTACACAAGCTCATGAAAACCGACTCGACCTGCCTCTTTCGCTACACTGAGGACCGCCTTCCGGTCGCCTTGATCGCGTCGCTATTTTTTCTGGATCTCGCTGCGTACGCATTTCTGCAAAATCATATCGCGGTGCTTGCGTGGGCGCTGCTTGGTCTTGGCCCGAAGGCCTGCATTTGTTCTTGGAATCACCACCACCAACATGTCAGCACCTTTCGCGGTACCTGGCTTAATCGGGCCCTCGAAGTGGTTTACGCGCTACACACCGGGATAACGACCAACGCCTGGGTGTTGCATCACAACCTCGGGCACCATGTAAATTATTTGAATCAGGATAAGGACGAATCGGGTTGGAAAGACTCGCAGGGGCGGACCATGAGTGCTTTCAAATACACCTGCGTGATTGCCCTGACCGGATACCTACGCGCTTATCGGGTTGGACATCGCCATCGTAAGTATCAGCGTACATTCGTCAGCGCCGGAACATTTGTTGCCGTGCTATTAGCACTGCTCCTCTACTATAAACCGTTCAACGCCACCGCAATTTTTCTTGTGCCGCTGAGTTGTGGATACATTATTACGTGTTGGCATACCTACTATCACCACGCTGGCCTCGATTCCGACAACCATTTCGAAGCATCCCATAACATCATGCACTCCTGGTACAATCTCTTTACGGGCAACTTAGGATATCACACCGCGCATCACATGAAGCCCGGCTTACATTGGTCGCAACTACCACAGTTTCATCGCAGCATCGAACATAAAATTCCAGCGCGCCTCTTTAAGGCACCTTGCATCCCCTTTTGCTGGATCCCCGATCGCAAGCGACCGGTCGACAAAGCTGCGCTGGCAGCCTGAGATTTTATTTCTTCACCCAACTGCCGTTAGCAGCTTTGACGTACTGTCCCGCTGGAGTACTTTCGATTGCTTTCTGGCCAGCCAGTGCTTCAACTGCGGCGACGGCAGTCCCGTTTTGAGCCGCAATTTGTTGATATTTCTGTCGTCGCTTAGCATTTATTTCCTGGACTACCTGCGTTGCGTCAGGCGATGCAACCACAACGCCGAGGTATCCGGATGGTTCCTCGCCGACAAGGCCTTTGGCTTTGGCTTCATCCAAGCTCAATGCGAAAACACTTAAGGGCAGTAGAACAGCGACGACAGCAAGCAACAAGACTCGATACGCTTTCTTCATCGAAGACGGAGATATTTTTGTTTGCATAATTCTAAGTCCTAAAAGAGCCCGCTATCTTTGGAAATCACTTGATCTAGATCCTTCTCAACTTTCACTCGCACTTCGTGATCAATCTTCACATTAAGGTTAATGGTAATTGGCTCACTCGGCGCTGACACCTGTACGTGCGGAGTGCAGCCAACAAAAAAGCAGGCCGGAAGAGATACGAGCGCTGTTCGAATGAGTTTTGAGTTCATAGCTGTACTATTGAACAAACGAAGGATCAGCACAATGTACCGGGACCCTCGAAGGAAATTAGCTTACTGCGCGTAGCCTGCCAGACCGGCAGGATCCTGATTCAATAAGCGCAGACTCTCAAAAAGCGCCGGAAGATTTTCCTCAAGGCCTACATTGAGATTGACCGCCTGGCCCTGATTCAAAGCTTGGTTGGCTCCCTTTATTTCCAAACGCACCATCAATTGTCCGCTCGAAGCGTACTCGACGGTAGCGGCCAAACTTGAGTACTGAAAATTCTCAAGGGCCTGCGCAGCGAACGCGATGCCTTGATTCCCAGGATGAGCAAGTACCCATGTGGACAAATCACCCTTCAAGATTCCACCTGCCGGGCGAGCCACAAGAGTGCCTCTCGCACTCACAGACTCAAAGCCCGACTGAGTTTCCACATTTAAATTGCCATCAAGTATTCCGCTACCGGAGACTTTGCCATCGGGGTAAATCTTAAAGAGTTCTTCAAGGTTTATTCCTTTAATTTGCAAAGAGGCCTTATGTGGCTGGTCATCAAAGCTCACTTCTAAATTCGAGCTAGAGACGCTCCCCCCAAGGACGCCCAAGGAGGCATTGGAAAGCACGAGCGCCGAGGCGCGCGCTTCAGAGCCTCGAGGGAGAAACAGGAAGCGAGTTTTGAGATCGCTCATAACAATTCCTGCCTCTATTTTATCCATACTGAAGCTTCCTTCGGCTCGTGGCAGAGCAGACGCCAGCAGAGGAAATTGAAGAGCTGCCTGCAACCTGACCGGCGCAAAACGAATGTCCGGGCGCTTCTTAAACGCGATACTGCCGGTAAGCGAAACATTTCCACTGGCACCCTGCTTCATGAGTAGAAAGCGTTCAGTGCGAATCTCGATATTCTCAAAATGCATGCCAGCGAGAACAGCGGAGACTTGAACGCGCACCGCAAAGGGGGCGATGGAGATATCATTGCCGTCCAAAGCTCTCGTCAACATCAAGGGACCCAAAAGCTCTAACCGCACCGGCCCATATTCCGCCATGCGCAACTCAATTGAAGCTCCTGATTTCACGGAAAGAGTGTGTTGATCTAACGAAGCGCTACCCTCGATTCGCATTTCACGGTTTCGAGCTTGGTCTCTCCAAACAACCGAGAAATGTTTTACGTGAACCGACTCCAGAGGCGGGAACATGCTCTGCAAAGAATCCCAAATAACAGCGGAATTGTCGCTTTGCGGTGCAGCCTCCTCTGAGCCGCCAGCGTTAATCTCAAACGCAACCTTTTCGACGCCCGCACGTGAGAGTCGGCCCGCCCGGATGCTGTCGATGGATCCGACCAGCTCCGCATTCTCAATTCGCCCCACCATAGATGGTGTTTCTGCGCCATCCGGTTGCCAAGCAAGACTTGCCGCACCGACCCGCAGCCCGCCCGGAACAATTTCAACCGCGCTGAATGTGGAGGAGCTTACGCCATAGCGACCAGCAAGATAGACCAGTGCTGTTGGTCCGTATCGCGGGATCAACGCATAGCGTAGCGCAAACGCCCCACCCAGCAAGCAGGCCAATACCAATAGAATACGCCGGAATCTGCGCGACATTTTTAAGTATGCAAAAACAAGAGCACTGGAGTCCCGGCCTACCCAAAGCCGGGTGCGAACACACACGAGCCTAAAGCACTAGCAAACTTCAATCCAACCCCAAGTGTATACGAAACTGCCGCAATACGGCCACCTTAGGTCGTAGGCTTCAGTCTCACTGCAGTAGCGCAGCATACTAAAGTTGAAATAGTTGCAACATGAGACCAAAGCAACCTCGTCAGCAGCCCGTCACCCTATCGTTGACTTTCTTTGGGGGCAGCAAGAAACTGAAGCCATGCAGAAACGACAAATCGGTAAATCCCCTCTCATGGTTTCCCCGCTAACATTCGGGGGGAATGTCTTTGGTTGGACGATTGATGAGACAACCTCGTTCAGCATCCTGGACGCCTTTGTCGATGCTGGGTTTGAATTCATCGACACAGCCGATGTGTACTCCGCCTGGAAAACGGGCAATCAAGGCGGAGAGTCAGAAACGATCCTCGGCGCATGGATGAAAGCTCGCGGCAATCGCAGTAAGCTCATCATCGCCACGAAAGTTGGCATGGAACTCGCCCCAGGAAAGAGCGGCCTTGCTGCGCCTTATATCATGCGCGCCGTCGAAGATTCCCTGCGTCGGCTACGGACCGACTATATTGATTTGTATCAAGCTCATCGCGACGATCCTTCAACCCCCCTCGACGAAACCCTGGAAGCTTTCGATTCTCTGGTCAAACAGGGCAAAGTGCGTGCGATTGGCGCATCTAACTACAGCCCTGCACGCCTCGAAGAAGCTCTTTCGATTAGCGAACATAGAAATTTAGCACGCTTTGACTGCTTGCAGCCGGAATATAATCTGTATCAACGCGAAGGATACGAGAAAGAGCTGGAAGGACTTTGCGTAAAACACTCCGTGGGAGTCATTCCGTACTACGCTTTAGCAAGCGGCTTTCTCTCCGGAAAATATCGCTCGGAACGCGATCTCTCGCAGAGCACTCGCGGCACGAAGGTCAGTGCATATCTTAATGAGCGCGGCTTTCGAATCCTGGCTGCACTCGATGAGGTTTCAAAGGCTCACGATTGTGCACCGGCGTCTATCGCACTGGCGTGGTTGATGCAGCGCTCCAGCATCACGGCGCCAATTGCAAGTGCGACGAGCCTGTCCCAGCTTTCCGAACTCACTAGAGCCGCTCACCTTAAACTTTCTGCAGATGAGCTGATCCTCTTGAATCGTGCGAGTGAGAGTGCGGCTAGCTGACCCTCTCTTGCAGCGCTTCCCCTAAGTAAGCCCAGTCGCCACTTCCTTGAGCGCTTTTTCCAGTTCAACCTCGATGATTTCCTGATTTAGGTGCTGGCCAGCAAGCAGATACCTTGCTGGATGAAGTCGCGTCTCGAATTCCGTTTTTCCTTTGCCGATCTTTACCGAAGAATCCTCTGTCTCGAACTTTTTTACGTTGAAGTTGAATCGTAGAACCAGCTCCTCACCTTCGAACCGAAATCCGAGCTTCAATTCATTCACCATGGAGAATCGCGGCGAGGCCGCCGGTTTCAGCTTCACTTCAACCCAGCCCTTCGACGTTTTCTGTCCTTTCGGTACAAATTGAAAAAATGACTCGAGGATACGAACGATTCCGTCAATGTGAGGGTGTGGCAGAACCGTAATTGGAAGTTGCGCAGCCATTCCTGCGGCACTGCCGTATCGAAAGAATAAAGTCTGAGACTTTTCGCTGATACAGCAATTTTTATCCAGCTCAAACTGCCACTGCGAAACGGCTTGCCCCTGGGCGGCAAGCTCCGCTGGAAGATCGAGGGTGGCCGTCGAAACAGTCTCGAACGAATCAGTTTTGGCTTTGAGATCCTTCGTCGCCGCACAGCAAATCTGAAGGACCACCGATTCGAGCTTTTGAGGCGAACTAGAATGATTCTTAATCGCAAGAGTCGTGGGCAGGGCGTCGCCTTGCACGATAGGGTCTTTAGGCATTTCAAGCCGATATTCG
>JAFLCA010000158.1 GCA_017302875.1 Deltaproteobacteria bacterium | reverse complement strand
GCGACGGCAGCCTCCGCAACGAACTAGAGCAGCGCTGCCGTACTCTCGGTGTTCCAGCCACATTTTCAGGCATCGTTCCTAACGCACAAATACCGGACCTCATAGCTCGCCATCAACTATTTGTGCTGCCCTCTTTAAGCGAGGGAAACCCTAAGGCTCTATTGGAGGCGCTAGCCTGCGGCGCAGTCGTTATCGCAAGTGACATTCCTGCTCACCGAGAGATAGTAACACATGGAGAAACTGGATTTCTGTGCGGCATTGATCCAGACTCCCTAGCACGCGCAATTCAGAGCGCGGTGGCGCAGCCAGTCGAATGTGCACGAGTTGGTGAAAACGCAAAGCGCCTTATTGCGGAGAAGTTCTCGCTAGATATTCTGGCGCAGCGCGAGCTTTCGATCGTAGATTCGCTTATCAAGGAAGTGTGAAAACTGTGGATCCGCAAACGAACGAGCCTCTAGGATTTGCGCTGAGAGCATGGAGCCTCCTCGCCGAAGTCCTTGCGACTGGCGCTCTCCGACTTTGTCGATTCCTTTTGCGCCTGCCCCGTCGCAGAGCATGTCCGTCGAATCTGCGACTTTTGAAGCGCTACCTACAATTCGATCATTCAACTCGTCGACAAACTATCGCTCGCCTCGCTATTCCAGCTTTTGGAGGGTTACATCCAAAGAACATTTTTAATTTCCGAAGCGAATTTTTCTTGAAGCACGTGCAAGCCGACGATGTCGTCCTCGATGTGGGCTGCGGAAGCGGAAAGCTACTAGAGATACTGAGCGGCAGTATCAAGCTGGGCATCGGTATCGACTGGGATGCCCCCTCGATAGAAAAAGTCCAAGCAAAGAAGAGCCATACCAATCTTGATTTTATAGTCGGCAATATCCTCACCTATGATTTCCCCGCCCTCGTGAGAGATCGCCAAATCGGGATTGCGGTAGTGTCGCATGTTCTTGAGCACATCGAACACCCAATCGAGTTCCTCCACAACCTGGCCTGCCCTGTACTACTAATCTGCGTTCCCAGTCAGGAGAACTGGCTTGCCGCGCTCAAGAAGCACTACGGCTTGCCTTATTTCACGGACCCTACGCACTTTCGAGAGTATACCCGTCAAGAGCTAGTGGAACATCTCGCCGGAGCAGGTTATAGTTGCGACGAAATCGGCTTCAACGGGGAGGGCGAAATTATCTGCCGTGCCTCAAAGAAGCCCGAACGGCAATGAGAGTGGAGCCATTTTCCGATGACCCAAGCGCCCCCCATAGTTTTCGTAACGTGCGCTTACGGTTCGGACTACGCGGGCTTTCTCCTTCCCCATATTGCGTCAACGCACCGATGGCACCCAGGGGCTCCCCATCTTCTACTCTGGCAGGACATCCCTGAGCACGAGATTCAATTGCTGCAGGAGCTTTTTCCGAGCCTGGTTTGCCATCGAACCGAGGAATATGTTGCGGGAAGTTCCGTCCTCGATCGCATCCCGAATAAGCTGAAACTATGGATTAAGGCCTGCGATCTGTATCCAGCCCATCAGATCTGCTTCCTCGACGCGGATACCTTAGTCTGCCGTTCGCTTTTTCCGATATTGCCATCGAACATCGACGCGGCCTTCACTTGGAAGCCTGGACGGTTCCCGATTAACGTCGGTGTATTCCTAGTTCTAAACGGGAAACGCGCGAAGCCCCTTCTTTCGGAATGGCTGCAACAAACGCTCGACACCTTACGCTGCGAATTTGAAGTGGCGCGCGAGGAAAGCGGCGCAGCCGATCAACATGCCCTGCGTAAACTTATCGGATTTGGTCCCTACGAAAACTACTCGAAAGAGATCGCAATCGGCAACACCATCTTCCGGGTTGGCGGAATTCCCTGCTCGTTACTGAATCAAACGGAATGCGCCCCAATCACCGAGTCGACTTACATCATTCATTACAAAAGCGGTTGGCATCCTATACTTTTCAAAGGAGCTCCATTCTCAACCGCACGACCTGCCGATCGCTGTCGGCCTATGCATGAGTTCTTCAACGCCGCCTTCGCTGAGGCGCTTTCATCCAACCTTACACCGTTCATCCTCACGCGCGCCGAACAAGCGAGAGAGCGCCTGAGTCGCGCAGCAGTAAAGCATCCTTACGAGGAACGCGGCATTCTTCATAGCGAGATGCTCGCAGTAACCGCGCTTTGCGAATCGCTTGGCGTAGACGTCATCATCGAGTCAGGACGCTGCCGCGGTCAGAGTACTGCGATACTTGCTGAGTATTTCAGCGGGACGAGCACTCGTATCGAGAGCATCGAGTACAATCGGGATGAGAACTCGTCCTTCGCTGAACAGAGGCTCGCGTCATATGATATCGGCCTCCATTATGGCGACAGCTTTCGCGTGCTACCACGCCAACTCAAAAAGCAGACTGGGAAACGAATTGCTCTCCTTATAGACGGGCCCAAGGGGGAGGCTGCCGTCAGTTTGTTACGCGACGCATTGCATTTTTCTAACAACATCGTGGCAGCTTTTATCCACGATGCAGGCCCCGACACGCCGGCTCGCGAGGCGATTCTTCGCTCATTTCGAAGAGTGTATTTCACCGATTGCCCACGCTATGTCGATTCCTTTAGGGAACTCGATGCAATGTGCCTCCCGCGCGGTGGCGTCATTACGGAACATACCTGGCGCCCGTTTCTAAAAGGGGAGCAGCGCATTCCGAGCTATGGCCCCACCCTCGCGGTGATTTTGCCCTACTGCCTTGAGCGATCCGCGCGAAGAGCGAGCGCTGCAGTTCTTTCAAGAGAGGCTGCAATAAACTTGGCGCGCAGCTTGGGAATTCCGGCCGCAGTTAGAAAAATACGCCGAAATTGGCTTGCTCCACGGGCAAGATGAAACCCGCGTCGGCCCCTAGTTCTTATACTACGAGCCTAGCTCACCGGGCGTTCGGCACATTTCTCGCTGATGCGGTTAGTCTCTTCATGACGCAACTACAAAGTTTCATCGTGGCGGCCCTGCTGGTTCGAGCGCAAGGCACTACAGCCTATGCAATTTGGATGTTATCCCTTCAGCTTCTCTCCTATTTAAGTTTCGTCGATCTACGCGGAGGCACCAACCTACGCGTAGCGCTTGGCACGCATCAGCATAGCGATGACACCGCATTCAAGCGCCGACAAATCGGAGCGGCTCTCCTTACTGCGCTGACGACAGCCCCTCTGTTGCTGCTCCTCGGGGCGTTCTTGGTAATCTTTGCTACCAGGGTCACAGAAATCCCTAGCGATCAAACCTTTCTTCTGCAATCGACACTAGCAATTCTCATCTTTTCCGTAGCCATCGATAAGATCTCGACGATACCGGGAACAACGTTGCGGGCAGTAAACGAGGAATACCGTCTCGTAAGAGTAAATGCTGCATCCAACACGCTGGTTCTTGGACTAGCGGTGCTCAGTATTCTTTGCGGATTTGGAGTGTTAGGACTTGCTGTCGCCACTCTTCTAGGGGGTCTGGCCGTCGGCATCATCAAGCTCATTGTTGCGCGACGACGTTTAGAATGGTTGGCTATCGAGCGCCCGTCACGGCAAGAAGTGCGACATTTCCTCACCGGCTCATGGTGGCTAAGTCTCATTAGCCTCGGAAATTCGGTTTTGATGGCGACTCCGCTGCTTTTCGTTAGTAATTTCTACGGCATAACAGCGACGGCGACCTATGCGGCGATACTCGCAGTCGTACGGCTGCCGATAAGCATTTTTTGGAAAATACTAGACTCCGCGGATGCCGGCATTGCGGGTCTGATCGGTGAGGGGGACCGAGCGCGCCTCAGGAACGTTCACCGACAGATCAACGCCACTACGTCGGCATTGATGGCGCTGTCCGGAATCATAATCCTCCCATCCTGCGGTGTTATATTGTCAATGTGGCTTGGCCAACCGCTCGACGCAGCCACGGATTTGGTTGTAGTTATTTTTCTTGCTCTTAGTGCTTACACTCTTAGTCGTACTGATCTTCTGATCTTAACCAACAACGGTGGTCAGCGCACCGTCGCCCTCTCTCTCCTCACCGCCGGGATTGTTTCGGTGACGTCCGCCAGCACAATCTTTAGATCATGCGGCTTGATCGGAATCGCTGCCGGGTTCTTATTTGGCACCACGACCCTGCTCGTCCTTGTTTGGGGCCGTTCGGTCACCGACTCTCGACTCGATCGTGCCATGTCGTTGCTAGTCGCGATTCTCCCTGTTTGGGGGTGCGGGCTCCTCACCTTTTCGTTGGGAAAGTTAACGGCACTTGGCCCCGCACTGCCCCACACGTTGATACCCGCCAACGCGTGGAGCCTTCCTCTCATGGGACTGTTGTGGTTCTGCCTCGTAAGTCGTTCGACACGAACTGAGATACGAGAGCGCCTCGGCCGATTATACGCTGCGATTCTAAGGTAAACTAATTCTCGCGGCAGCCAAGCGGCAAGGTGTCTGGAAACAGATGTCGCCGAAGTCGCGGCAAGCAAACGAAACTTAATGCACGCAAAGCCTTCGCCCAAATTCGAGGGTTGAAGGGATCTGCGCACAGAAGTTTGGCATAAGTGCGGCAGCAGCGAGCATAGCTGCCCGCCAACAGCAAGCGGTCACCGACCCGCGTTAGATCGGCGACAGACTGCTCGTTACATTCAGTCCCATCACCAGCACTAGACTCAACTTTGATCCGCTGTTCGATAGCAGTATACATGACGGCCTTTTCAGCGGCGGTCGCGGTGTAGCGGAAGTGATAAAGGGGCTGCGAAAGATTCTGGGTGCGAACTTCCCGGCTCATCCGCACAAACAGCTCGTAGTCTTGTGCGTATCGAATGCGGCTATTGTATTTTCCGACTTGCTCGAACACTCCCTTCTTGAAGGCTACACTTCCATGAATAAAAGGATTACCGGTCCTTAAGTATTCGCAGATTTCCGCATGCTCCTCGGGACGCTTTGCTATCCACAACGCGCCGCCATCCTCCTGATGCATGCTAGCAAAGCTTCCAAGCAATCCAAGCTCCGGATTAAGGCGAAGGTGGTCAAGCATAACTTGGAGTCGATTTGGCTCCGACCAATCATCCGAATCCTGTCGAAAGACCCACTCGCTGGAACACCGATCGATTCCCTCATTTAAGGCTACCGAGAGGCCGGATTGTGGCTGCCGAAACACCTTGATGCGCGCATCCCGATTGGCGTATTCACGCAAAATCGTCGGTACCTCCTCACTCGTTGAGCCATCATCCACGATAACAAACTCGAATGCGCTCATTGTTTGGGCGAGGATCGAATCGATCGCCTGGCGCAAAAATGCGGGCCGTTCGTTGTATACAGCCATAACGACGCTTACCGTGGGCACTTCAGGACTCTTTGGTTGCATACAAAGCTTGGTCAAAGAGCTTATCCTTCACCTTAACGAGAGTATACTTAATGCGTCGTGGCAACGAAAAACCACTGCGAGCGTGATCGGCCATCCTTAAAAATTCAGGCTCACCAAACAGCCTACCCATGGCCTCGAAAAGATAAATGCTCAACTCTTGATAAAATGGTGAGTTTAGCCGCTTATGCGTGTCGTAATATCCCCACCCGGAAACTTCTGTAAACGCAGGGAGCCTCCTACGGAGGGTGGAAACAGTTGACTGCAAAACAGAATCAAAACTGGCATCATTGGAAAATCTCCGATAGTCGAACAGTCCAAAGATGCCAAAGATCCATCCATTGAAAATAATTCGACCGGAACGCTCGCAAGTTTCGCACAGACTAACATCTGCTTGATCGAACACCGCGCAGCCCCCTTCACCTACCGGGGCAACAATGCTTTCTGCAAGTTTTCGCATAGCAGACGAATACCGATCTACTTCAGAGGGAGCGTCTAACTGTTCCGAACTGATACGGCCAAGGAGGGAAATCGCTTCCCCCGCACTCATGCAGCTATTATCTGAATAGTGAGGGGTTGCGGGATCCAGCTCGACGAAGTAATTGCGAAAGCTGCCGCGTTCCTCGATTTGCTCTAAAACCCATCTCGCTACTTGTCGGGCGGCTTGGAGATACCGAGCATCACCAGTCTGAAAATACATATCCAAACTGCCCAAGCCATACTGCAAAACCATGATCGGGAATAGCACGTGCGTCTCAAGCGCTGGAACAAAAAGCGCGGGAAGCCCTGAAATACGAGCGCCATCCCAGTTCGCCTTGCCGCGCATGTCGTTGTAGTATCCGCGTGGATCTCCAAAATACAATCCAAGCAGCTGCTGTTGATGGAAATATGACCTACCCGAAACAATGCGGAAAAAGTCACGACTTAAATAGTATAACTTCTTCATGCCTTTGAGCTCCCGGCCGGGCTCCTCTTGACGACCCCGTCATAGCACTCCGTTAACTTCTGACACATTCGCTCGAGCCCAAAACGAGAGACTCCTATCTCAAACCCATTACTGCGCTCCCGTTTTGTCATCTCAGCAATAACCGCTGTCGCAAGCGCACCTGGCACACGATCGCAAATATGCGTTGCAGTAACACCTGCGGAAACTTGCGCGACATCCCCAACATCTACCGACACGAGCGGCAAAGAACAAAGAATTGCTTCCTTCACAATTGTCGGCGAGCCCTCGAAGTCGCTACTGACAAGCAGAACGTCAGCGGAATTCAGCCATAAGGGGACCTCGCTGGGATTCACAGTCCCATCCAAAACATGGAACTTCGCGGCAGGAATATTTTGGCGAACAATCTCATACACTCGCTCAGCAATGTCCAAACGCTTCACTCTTGGGGATCGCCCCGCATTGAATAGCAGGATTGGATCGTTATGCGATATTCCCAACCTAGCGCGGGCTCTACCCTGGGGCACAGGATTAAAAACCGAAGAGTCGACGCCTTCAAGCAGTATCACGGAGCGCCGTTTCGCAAACCACAGGCGCTCCCGTAGTTCGGCGGACACGCAGAGAGTGGCACGCGAAAAGAGCGCTGCGAACCGAGTCATCACGTGCCCTATCCGCGAACGCAGCTGATTCATGGAAGGGGTGGGATTCAAATCGGAGCCTCGTATCGTGAGGACACGCGGACCCCGAAATAGAAGCAGCACGAAAAATCCCGTCATACTTCCGAACTGCGAATGAACGAGCTCCGGTTTGAACTTTCGAACGAGCGACCGAAATTCAAGCGCTGCTGAAAACAACGAAACGAGATCGGTGCGCGATTGCAGAAAGAAAATTTCGGTCTCAATATGCGGCGCGAATCTCCGCAGGGCCTCCACTTGTCGACGCGCAAACGGCATGCTGGTTTCCTCCTCGCGTCGACCGGGAATTACGAAAAGAACTTTTCGAGCCACCATGTTAGTTCACCCGTGGTTGTTCGCCGATGATTTCGCGACTGCAAGGACGAGCGACGCAAGGTCTTCACTCACGATGTCGGAGGAAAAATCACTTTCGAATATCTTTCGCGCCGTCGTCCGACACGCTTGGACAAAAGTTGGATCCTCAACAAATCGATCAACTGCCGCTCTTAGCTCGCTATCAGAATTAACGAATAGGCCTGCACCGCGCTCGGCGAGAGATCTAGCATCCTGCGGGAGGTTGGTGAGTATAGCTAAGCCATGCGCACAGTACTCAAACAGCTTATTTGGCATTGCGAATCGAGCAAGACCACCGCGGTACAAGGTGAGCCCGACATGGGAATTCTGTACGAGACTCTCAAGCTCTGCCCTGCCGACCCAACCAGTAAAACGGACAGACCTCAGCCCGATAGCGCGCGCACGCCATCGAGCATCATTATCGCCCGCACCAACGAGGGTGAGGCGACAACGCATATCGCCCTTCCCCTCAAGCTCTCGCATCAAGTCGATTACGGGTTCAATATTATAGCTGTGCCCGAAGGTTCCTATAAAAATGAGCTCGAGGGGGCTCTTCTCTGAAAACTGCCCTGGGAAATCTGTAGGATCGGGCTTCCGATCCGTCGGCGGATAACCCAAGAAGAGGACCCGATCGTACTTAGCGCGAGGGCGCCCGGCATACGACATCCCCATATCCAACATCTGAGTGCTGACCGCTACAATAGCGCTGGCACAGCCAGCTGCAGACTTAACTAAACGAGCATAGTACCGGACTAGTGGGTAAATTATCGCGCGACCCAGTCCGCGAAAGTAATCCAAGAACATGTCCGGCCAAGGATCTCGGATATCTAGGATAAGCGGAATGCTCCTGCGCTTGCAGAATCGGGCAGCGGCCCAGCACAATTCAGGCGAGGGCAATGAACAGAGCACCACGTCCGGCTTGGGGTACCTACGCGCCAAAATCAGAAACTTAGCAGCGACTACATGCTGATACAGTATTCGCTTGACGGAAAAATTCCGAGAGTAGCTTGGCCCATCGATCAGATGGATAAGAACTCCTGGTACGTCTTGCACAAGATCGTGAACCGGCTCCTCTCGTCGACGCTTCAATGCGTGATTGAAACGACCAGTAAACCACGTTACGTTAGCGCCCCTGGATGCGAGCCTACGGGCCAGATTCCCCGTACGCATCACTCTGGCCCCCTCATCGAACGGCAATATCTCCGCTTCCTGAATAAGCCAAACTCGGATACCTTCGGTACCTGAGCGAGCGGATGAAGAATTATCGAACATATCTATTCTATGTACGTCCGAGCAGTGCGGAGAGCTGCAGTCCCCCCATGCCGCTAGCAGCAGGATATGAAATCAGCCTCTGGCGCCCCTCGCTAAGCTCAATCTCTCCTCCCACAGATAGCCGGCTCAAATTCGTCATGTATTGGCTCATGTTCTATTTGGGAGTCTTTAGAAGCAGGAACTACTTTGGCGCTATCATCAAGGAACGAGGAAAAGTTGTCCACTCATCCTTTTGCTTCCCAGCATGGTTCCGATTCCCCTTTATGGGACACCGCGACGTCCAAATTGGTGCGATTTGGACGTCCCCTTCC
>JAFLCA010000157.1 GCA_017302875.1 Deltaproteobacteria bacterium | reverse complement strand
AACAAAGTCGCCTGTGAGTTTAAAATGGCGGTAATTTGATCGCGTCTAAGTTCAAGAATTTTCGACTCGGCATCGAGCTTCGCAATATCTTGTTGAAGCGTGTTGATGGTGCTTTCGAAATTAGCTGCGCTATTCATGTCTCCCGCTGCGCGCGCCTGGGAGAGACTCACTTGCAGCGTATTAATTTGCAGTTGCTTGCTGTCGATGCAGCCATGCCAATGATCGATGACCCCGGGCCCATGTGAAGAGCCGTCGTAGATCTCGGAGGCTCCCTGGAGGTACTCAAGAAAGCCGTCGTGGTTGCCACTGAATCCCGACGCAGCAGATTTAATCGCCAATAATTCGTCTTTAAAATTGTTAAGCGGGACGGAAATTCCAATTAGGCAGGGAAGTTCGCGCGGACTGGGCTGTCCGTCCAAGTCTTTGCCATCGAAGAACGGCGCTATATCAGCGGTCGTATCTACGAGAGTTTGCAGAGTGACGTTGAGATTGTTCTGATAGTGTGGAAGTCCAAAATCAAGAAGATCGCTCGGAGCGTCGCTTCCAATTAATTGAAGCTGAGTGATTAATGAATAGATGATCTGTGAGGAGCTCGTAGCAAAAGCTTCGAGGGCTTTCAGATCAGCTGCTTGTGAATCGATGATCGCTCCCATCGCGATGCGGCGGCGATTCCAGGTGCTTCCAATGCACGCAGCCGGATTTCCGCCCGGAGCGCAGGCT
The DNA here is from genome assembly GCA_017302875.1 of Deltaproteobacteria bacterium. Lineage (GTDB taxonomy): Bacteria > Bdellovibrionota_C > UBA2361 > UBA2361 > JAFLCA01 > JAFLCA01. Next base: position 8,264 of record JAFLCA010000157.1, on the reverse strand, counting down.
TGGCCTTTATAGATTGTGACGAGTGCCAACAGTCCTTCATTGAAGGGCACAATGTGCGGCACGATAAGTTGAAGGAGCTCGACTTCCGTTTTCTCCTGTAGCGCCTGCAAAAGTTCGCTGCTGCGCGTTTCTTTGGCTGCTTGCGCGGCTTCGAGATCGCTCTGAAGAGTTGTTCGAATCGCTTCGTAGCGGGCGGGGTCGGCTAGAATGTCCTGATATACCTTGCGGTAACTGAGAGCAGCATTCTTTTGCTTGTTCAGAAGATCTTTGGTGATGGAGGTAACGGCTTTCGCTTCATCCGCCGGGCTCACTTTCTTGGGAGCTGCGTATGCTTCTGTTCGACAGCTAAGAGCAAGCAGGGCGAGCGCAATTGTTCTACGAATATACAAGCGGACCTCCGGGCAAAAACGCCAAAACCGCACGACAACATATGACGTAATCGTTATGGCTTCTTGTGGAGGTCCGGTAACTTATCGCCGCGCCCCTAGGAGGCTGCCTTTGCTAGCGTAGGATGCGGATTTCGTTCAAGAAAAAAGTGTTGGTGCCAGTAGGGGTAGGGGGCCGGTCGGGCACTGGCTGCGTCGAGTGTGGCAACTTGGGCCGCGCTGAGCTGCCAGCCGATAGCGCCGAGGTTCTGCTTCAGCTGCTCTTCGTTGCGCGCGCCGATGATAATATTACTGACGCTCGGACGCTGCAGGAGCCAGTTCAAGGCGATCTGAGGAATTGTTTTTCCCGTTTCCTTCGCCACCACATCAAGGGCATCGACGACGCGGAAGAGATATTCATCTTCGACTTGCGGCCCGAGATCTGCGGTAAGCTTGGTGTTCATTCTCGAATTCGGAGGAGGAGGTTGGCCGCGACGAATCTTTCCGGTTAATTTCCCCCAGCCCAGCGGACTCCACACCACGGCGCCGACTTTCTGATCGAGCGCAAGCGGCAGGAGCTCCCACTCGTAGTCTCTTCCCACGAGCGAGTAGTAAGCCTGGTGCGCCACATATCGGCTAAGGCCAAGTTTGTCCGAGATGGCCAGAGACTTCATTAAGTGCCAGCCGGAAAAGTTGGAGCAGCCGATGTAGCGAATCTTTCCTGCGCGCACTAAATCATTCAGCGTCAGAAGAGTTTCCTCAATCGGAGTTTGCGCATCGAATCCATGCAGTTGATATAGGTCGATGTAGTCGGTCTTCAATCTTCGTAAGCTCGCTTCTACTGCGCGAATGAGATAATGCCGAGATGAGCCGACGTCATTCGGCGACTCGCTGGTTGCAAAAGTGCCCTTGGTAGAGATGATGACTTTGTCGCGTCTGCCTTCAATGGCCGCGCCAAGAATCTCTTCGGAAGCCCCAGCTGAGTAGATGTCGGCGCTGTCAAACATGGACACGCCGGCGTCGAGGCAAATGTCCACCATGCGAGTGGCTTCCTTGACGCTACTTGAGCCGAATCCTTTGAAAAAGTCCGTGGTGCCGCCAAAGGTTGCGGTTCCAAGGCTAAATACGGGTACTTTAAAGCCGGAGCCGCCAAGATATCGATGTTCCATGGGTGAACCTTGTTAGGTAAAGAAGGTAACGGGGGCGCTAACGAAGACGTTCCCAGCGCGTGCCCTTAGCGCTGTCTTTGACTGCAATGCCGTGCTTTAAAAGTTCATCGCGTAGTTCATCCGACTTTTTAAAGTCTTTGTTTTTCCGAGCAGTCTCACGTGCCTCAAGTAGGGCCTGCAAATCAGCGCTCAACTCCTCTTGCTCTTGATGAATGAACCCGAGCACCGAATCGAATTCCCCGATTAGGGCGCGAACCTCGGCAACATCTTGCGCATTCAACTTTTCGAGCAGCGCGTTGGCGCGGTTAACAAATTCATGCAGGGCGGCAAGGGCTCCAGAAATGTTTAAGTCGTCATCCATTGCGGAAACGAAGCCTTCACGAGCTGTGTGTGCGGCGCTTTGAAGTTCCGCGCTACCTGGCCCATTGCCGGCATCCTTCAAACGAGCAAGCAGGTCGCTGAACTTGCGAATTGAAATTGCATTATTCGTCAAACTGTCTTCGCGGAAGTCGAGCTGCGAACGATAGTGCGTCTTGAGAAGCTCGTAGCGCACGGCCATCGGATCGTAGCCCTTCTTCAGCAGGTCGCGCAGCGTGTACCAATTGCCGAGCGACTTGGACATTTTCTTGCCGTTTACGATCAGGTGTTCATTGTGCAGCCACACGTTCGCCAACTTCGTGCCGCAAGCGCACTCTGACTGCGCGATTTCATTGGTATGGTGAGGAAATACTAAGTCAATTCCGCCACCGTGAATGTCAAAGGGTTGTCCAAGATACTTCGATGACATGACGGAGCACTCAATGTGCCAGCCGGGCCGACCCTTTCCGATTTCGGTTTCCCAAAAAACGTCGCCGTCCTCGGGATCGTAGGCCTTCCAAAGCGCGAAGTCGCTGGCATTCTCCTTCTCGTACTCATCCGCGCGCGCCAAGCGTCCAGAGGCATTTTGCTTCTGTTTGCTGCGATCGATGCGAGCGAGGGCACCATACTCAGGGAAAGCATTAATCTTGAAGTAGATGTCTCCTCGCTCATTCTTGTAAGCGAATCCGCGCTCGATGAGGGTTTGAATCATCTTGACCATGCCGTCAATTTCTTCCGTCGCCTTCGGCATGATGTTAGCAGGCAGTACCCGCAGCGTGCGTAGATCGTCCAGGAACGCTTGCGAGTAAAATTCCGTAAACTCCTTGAGTGTCTTGCCCTCTTTGCGCGAGTCGCGAATCGTCTTGTCGTCGACGTCAGTGATGTTCATTACAAACGTCACTTTGTATCCGCGATACTTCAAATAGCGATGCACGAGGTCGTCGAAAAGAAATGCGCGCAGGTTGCCGATGTGAATGTAATTGTAAACGGTAGGTCCGCAGCAATACACGCGAGCCTCGCCGGGATGAATTGGTTTAAATTCTTCCAAGGTTCGAGTAAGCGTATTATAGAATCGCAGCGCCACGGCATCTCCCAAAAATGAGGTGAGCAGCATTCTACCTGACTTGCCCAGGCATGTGAAGCGCGGAATGGGAGTGGAGGTTTCTACAAGGCGGCCTTCTTGGCGGCCTCTTCTTTGTCTTTGATATAGACGTCGTAGGCTTTCTGTCGCTGGAGCCAATGCTTGGCGGTGTTTCCCATGGCGCGAGCGAGCTCTTCGGCTGTCACTTCTGAAATGGCAACCTGCTCGGCAAGAATTCCGTCTAATTCGGCAGGATCGATCTTCGTGATGCTGAGCAGCTTCTCTTTGCTAAGCTGACGCTTGGCCATCGTGGCGCGCAGTTCGATACCAGGATGTGGAGCTTCTTTGATCTTTTTGGCGACTTTTGGGGGCTCGACGCCTTTTTTGTTAGTTTTGGCGCTACCGAACTTTTCGATCAGCAGATTTTCAAACTTGGCGGGCTCTATCTTTGCGGCCGCTTCCTTTAAGGATGCGCCGACGCGCTTGAGGTCTTTGCCTGAGGCTCCTCCGCCCAAATGTCCGGCCGAACGCCAGTCGGCGACTTCGTCGAGCAAGCGCATTGCATCACCCATAAGGAACTCGGTGATACGCACCTCTTTTGACTCGGCGTTATCCGACAGTTTCTCTTTCGCAACGTTCATCGATTCCAGAAGCTGGTCGGGCGAGTAGGGTTCAAGCACGAATCCCTGAGCTCCATTGGCGTACAAGTTGGCGACCAGAGAACTGCTCTGATCTCCTGGCTTAAGGCACAACATCAGTACGGGACGTTGCTTGGAGGAGAGAGACCTTACGGAACCCAAGAATTCCATGAGCTGCGTGGCATCAAATTCAGTCGAAAGGAATGCGAAGTCGTAGCGAGCCTCGGTCCGCATTTGATCGAGGGCCTGTTTAAGAGCGCGCGCATTCGCATACGTCCCCTTCGCGACGACTGAGCGCAAGGCTTCGCGCAAACGGCCGCGACCTTCAGAATCTGGGTTTATGATTAATATATTTGCAGAACTTAACATGATGGCTTTGTAGTCTCAGTCGTCACGTACTATTCCAATGGCAGCGCTCTACACGCTTATTTGGGTAGCTAGCGTATAATGTCCTTTCTCGTCCTTTTTGATTTTGCCTGCTGCAATTTCTGGATCATGCTCGAACACGATTATCGATTCGTGCGCCAAGGCCTCATTGAGAAATGCAGCTTTCTCGGTCAGGATTGTTTTGGCACAAATATCGTAGCCCATCACAAAAGGCAGCGGAAGATGATGTGAGGTCGGAATTAAATCGGTTGGGTATACGATAGATCGGTTGCCATCTTTGATCTCTATCCACTGCTGACCTTCGGTATGTCCGTCCACTTGATGAACCCATAAGTCTGGGTATATTTCACTACTTCCGCGTACCAGTACCAGATCGGCGCTTTTCAGTGGTTCCACGTTTTCCGGCAGATAGCTGGCCTTCTCGCGCACGTTCGGGCTCTGTGCATTCTTCCAATTGGCCTCCTGCAGAAATACTTTCGCGCGCGGATAGCTCAGCTCCAGTTTGTCGGGGTTTCCATTACTGAATTGCGATATTCCACCGGCATGATCGAAGTGCAAATGAGTCAAAATCACATCGGTGACACTTTCTCGGTCAAAAGCGGGGTTGAGATTTTGAATGGCGAAGATTTGTCGCTGCTTTTCCGCCCATTTATCCCCCATGCCTGTATCCGTTAGAATGCAGCGTTTTCCATCGCGAATCAGCATGCAGCGAGTCGCGAGTTTGATGCAGTTCTCTTCATCGGCAGGAATTCGCTTGGACCAAAGGTTTTTAGGCACCGATCCGAACATTGCTCCGCCGTCGAGACGGAAAAATCCGAAATTGACGCACTCGATGGTATATCTGCCAAAGGTAATCATGCGACCTCCGCACTTAATTTAAAAAAACGCTTCGCATTCTTCGTTGTCGTTTGTGCCAGCTCTTCGACGGTCATGTCCTTGAGAGCTGCAACCGCCTTGGCGGTTTCTACCATAAAACTGCTCTCGCAGCGCTTGCCGCGGTAGGGGATGGGGGCGAGAAAGGGCCCGTCAGTTTCAAGCATTATTTGTTCGACCGGGATCTCTCGCACAGCCTGGCGCGTTGCCTCGGCATTCTTGAAGGTAATCACCCCGGGAATAGAAACCATAAAATTAATATCCCGCAATTTTCGAGCGAACTCCGCATCTTCTGAGTAGCAATGAAAAACACCGCCGACGTCTCCGGCATGCATGCTGCTGAGTAGCGCGAAGCATTCTGGGGCCGCCTTCCGCGAGTGGATAATGAGCGGCTTCTGTAGTTCAATGGCGAGCTCGATCTGCGCGCGAAACCAGCGCTCTTGAGCATCGCGCGGCGCGATGTCGTAATGAAAGTCGAGCCCTGTTTCTCCAATCGCAACGACTCGCGGATGCTGGGCGAGTTCTCGCAGTTCTTCAACCGGGAGGGTTGCTGCGGCGTCGTGGGGATGAATGCCCGCGCTGGCCCACACGAAGGGATGAGACTCGGCGATGGCAACCGCGCGTTTCGCCGACTCGACCCCGTAGCCCGCACCGATCGAGACAAAGGCAGTAACCCCCGCAGCGCGTGCGCGAGTGATCACGTCTTCGCGGTCTGCGTCATACTCTTTGGAGTCTAGGTGAACGTGGCTATCGAATAAATCTAGCATCGGTTAGCGAACGACGGAGCCTTCCGGCATATTCTGTCCGGGGTCGGCGAGCACAAGCAAGCTTCCATCGTCCGACGACGCAGCGAGCAACATGCCCTGGCTGTCGATTCCCATTAATTTTGCAGGTTTCAAATTAGCGACGACGATGATCTTCTTTCCGACCAGTGTCTCTGGGGTATAGAACTTGGCGATACCCGATAGAATTTGCCGCTTGCCCAACGGGCCCAGATCTATCTGAAGCTTTAGCAGCTTGTTGGATTTGGGAACTGCCTCGGCATGTTCGATTCGCGCAACGCGAAATTTTACCTTCATGAACTGATCGATATCGATCGAGTCATCCACAACGGGAGCGCTGACGGGCGCGGCCGGAGCGGGTGGGGTGGCATCGGGGGCAACAACTTTTTCTTCCATACGTAGGTACCTGAAGGCAGAGGTGAAATAGGCCGAAAATACGGCGCAGGCGCTCTGTTTGTTACACAATAACGTTGTCGAGCAGCCTAGCACTATTGTGCAACGTGGTAAACGAAACGGCTTGCGGAGCGCTATGAAGGGCTAGAAAGGTGGAGAGTAAAACGGTGGCGGCAGCTAAGTTGCGCTCAAATATGGCTCGTTCGCATGTTAGTAAATTGCTAAGACAAATGGCCCAGCGAGCCTTGTCTTCGTCGTTTGTGGCAGAAAGCATGCGGCTGCGCACAACGAGCCGCAACAGCTTGAGCGATTCGGACAAGTGCTCTTTGTCCTTTGCAAGTTCAGCAGCGAGATCCGGGGCCAGGGACACCTTGCCTGCAGCAATCTGATCGAGGGTTGATCCAAGCTTTTTCCAAAGTTCACTTTTTTCGATAAGCGTGTCGACCTGGGCCAGCGATCCATCTGCTAATGCGACCACCTCAGAAAGCGAAAGGCCCGCTGCTTGTATTGCAGCTTCTTTGCCCGCGAGCAGCGTCTTGACCGCGGAGTCCGCCAAACGATCGAAGAACCACACTTGGCAGCGTGACACCAGCGTCGGAGGCAGGGAGCCGCGATGGGTTGCAACGAGAATATAGTACGTATTCGGGCGCGGTTCTTCGAGGGACTTCAGCAGCAAATTGGCCGACTGTACCCCAAGCTCATCAGCGTTGTTGAAAATAACAACTCGATTCTTGCCAAAGAAAGATTTCAAGTTCAGGGAATACAAGAGCTCGCGCAAGGAGTCGATGTCACACTCTTTGCTGGCGCACTGCACGGAGAAGAAATCCGGATGGGTCTCGGCGTGTAACAAAGAACAGTACTCGCAGTGACCGCAGCCGCCGAAGGCGCCCTCTCGGCAAAGAAGAGAAAATGCGAGACGCTTTGCAACCAGAAATTTTCCGACCCCCGCGATTCCTGAAAACAAGATGGTAGTGGGCAGCTTGCCCGACGCGGCTAGGCGCGCCAGAGCCTTCTGTTGCACGGAGTGTCCGAGGATCTCACCGTTCATGCACCGACTCCTACCCGAGGAGCTTTCAAAAGAGCTTGGAGGTAGGGAAGTGTCGCGTCAAAAATGTGCTGTTGGTTCTGTGCGGCGTCAATAACGGCAAACGCTTCCTGCATCGAATCGGCCATGCTTAAAAATCCCTCACGAATGCGGGTATGGAAGGCGAGGGTTTCCTTCTCAAACGTATCGGTGCCGGTTACCGGCTCATGCTGCCGCCGCTGTGTTCGTTGAAGGCCGGTAGCGGGATCGAGATCGAGGAGAATCACCAAGTCGGGCCGAGTTTCTGCGATCGCGAGGGCATTTATTTGATTAATCGTGTTCTGATTGATGCCGCGACCATAGCCCTGAAAAGCAACCGTTGAATAGAAATAGCGATCCGATATAACCCAGGCCCCGCGCGCAGTCCCCGGACGAATGATTTTTTCGACATGCTGCGCCCGATCGGCGGCGAAAATGAAAAGCTCTGCCATTTCGCAGGGTGCCTCTTGCGGGTGCTCCAGCACCAGCGAGCGTAACGTTTTGCCGAGAGCCGTTGCGCCCGGCTCTCGGGTGGTAATCACTTCCTGGGCATTTGTCTTGAAGAATTCTGCAATGCGATTCTGTAGCGTGGTTTTGCCAGCGCCATTCACTCCCTCAAGCACGATGAAGCCGGATGCAGATCGGGGAGCAAAGGAATTCGAGGTGACGCGCATAAAAACGGAGTGAAACTATGTAGTATCCGGCAGCAGGCCGACTGCAACAGAGTCTACGGCGTATGCGCTTAGAGTCAACTCAAGAAAATACGAATTCCGTACTCGAGCTGCTTAGAAGTGAAGGGCTTGGTAATATAGTAGTCAGCGCCGAACTGGTAGCCTTCAAGGATTTCACTATCTTGGTCCTTGGCGGTCACCATGATGACCGGAAGTTCAGCAAAATTTGGCATCTGTCGTATCTCGCGCAAGAGCTCATAGCCGTTCATTTCGGGCATCATGATATCAACCAAAGCTAGGTCGATTTTCAGTCCTGGCAATGCAGCGAGCGCTTCTTTTGCGGAAGCAAACCCAACGTGATTAAACCCGAGGCTTTCAAGAATCGTGCAGATTGCATTTCTGCTGTCTGCATCATCTTCAACCACCAAGAGAGTCTTTTTTCCTAAAACCATGTCGGGCCTTTCTGATAGGTTCTCTTAAGTATA
>JAFLCA010000156.1 GCA_017302875.1 Deltaproteobacteria bacterium | reverse complement strand
TGTGGTGTGGGTTTCTGCAGGGTAAGCGGCCTAACGAGAGAGAGTTGCAGTATCTCCTGCAACTAGCCAGTCAGCGTGGGGAGCAGCAGTTAGCAGAGCGCGTACGCGCCGCTGAGTCGGGCGAGCGGGAACGGGTCGATTTCTTGGCGCATATTTCTCACGATATGCGATCGCCTCTGTATAACGTCAAATCGATAGTGAATATTCTGCGTCTGGAGAATCCCGCTCCTGAAACGGTCGAGCTTCTAGAGGTTGCCCGCGCTAACTGTGAAAGTCTCGAGGAGATTATCGGAGACGTCCTCGATCTAACTCGGCATGGGGTCGGCAAGTTAAGGGCGAGCCCCGAAATCTTCGATCTAGGAGCTTGCGTCGAGCAAGTCGTTGAAGCTTTTGCGGTAAGCGCGCGAGCGAAAGGTTTGCGATTGCAATGTCGGCTGCATGAGGATCGCCTCGCAGTTTGCGGGGACCGCAGACATCTCAGGCGGGCGATTTCCAATATACTTAGTAATGCCATCAAATATACTCCCGTCGGTGTCGTTTTGGTGGAACTGCAGAGAGACGCTGACGGGAGCTCTGTTCTTACCATAAGAGATAGCGGCAGAGGCATGTCGAAGGTCGAGCTCGCCCAATTATTCAAGCCGTTTACTCGGTTTCAGAGTGAAGGAATTGAAGGCGTTGGACTTGGGCTGGCCATCACGAAGATTCTTGTTGAGCTCAGTGGTGGTCATATTGAGGTGCGGTCGCAGGAAGGTAAGGGCAGTGAGTTCCTTCTTCGTTTTGGGCGTGTGCTCATGCAGCCTGAGGCACCAGAACTTGCCAACATTTCTCTCCCTGACAGGGGCCGCGTGAATCTTGAAGGCATGAGTGTGTTGTTGGTTGATGACGATGCCGGTTGTGTTGAAAGTCTCGCGCGTCTTTTGGGTCGCTCGGGGTGTCGACTGCGTAAGTGTTATAGTGTCGGCGAAGCTATCAATCTTCTTAGCCTTGACGCCCCCGATTGTATTATCAGCGATGGGCAGATGCCGGGGGGAGGGGTGGAGCTTTTGTTAAAAGCGATTCGCGAACGACGTCTCGAGTGCTCTTTGTTGGTTCTTTCTGGAAACGACGATTCAGAAAGAGTGGAGAGTTGGTTGGCTCGCGGAGCTGATCGGGTCCTGGTAAAACCTGCAACTGTTTCTGATATTGAGAGCTGGCTGTACGAGGTGCGCAGAAGCCAGAACGAAACTTTCTCTTCTCAGGAAGTGCCGTTGCAGCAAGCGCGCGGCTAACACCGTTCTCAAAAAAAATCTGTTCAGCTTGCTTTCGTTTGTCCCCGATCGTTGACGACCTCCTGAGCTTCAAGTAGGTTGAAGCAATGTCGGAGCCCGTTGTAGCAAAAAAAGAACTTGTTCGAGTAATCTGTGAAGCTTGTCAGCAGAAAGCAGATTGTAAGTGTAGGATCTGTAGTGGAAATCGTTTCTACTTTTGGGATGCTGAAACACTGCTTTGCTATAATGCGGACGGAACACCGATAGTTGTGTCGAATGAGGCGGGTGAGACTATTGAAGTCATCCGTAAATCACCTCAGAGCGCGAAGAATCTTGAGCTCACCACGATGCTGCGTTTCATCGAATTGTGGGTAGCTGAAAAATCCTCTCGTAAGTGGAAGCTCAGTATCGAAAAGGGCTGGAGCTGTTCCGTGTGGCCGAATCGCTATAAGGACAAAGCGCAAACCTTCGTTTCAGATGATCCTGAACGCTGCGTAGCAGACTGCTACAAATTCATAATGACGTTAATTGCAAACCCTGCCGATTAGTAAGCGCTATTACAGCGGCTTCTGAATGCGGGTATCGATCTCTCCACCAAGGAGCGGGGGCAGTTCTGGGTGCGGCTGCTTTCCGCCGTCTTCGCTGAAAATCTGTTGCTTCGATCGCTGAATGTCGCGCTGGAGGAGCATGAGCGCGTCGATAACGGTTTCCGGACGCGGCGGGCATCCTGGAATATACATATCTACGGGAATTAACTTATCGATACCGGCCACGGTGGTGTAGTTGTCGTAAAATCCACCGGAAGAGGCGCAGGCTCCAAAGGCAACCACCCACTTCGGCTCTGCCATTTGCTCATAAATTCTCAAAAGAACTGGCGCAAGCTTGTGATTAATAGTGCCAACGACCATGAGCAAATCTGATTGGCGCGGGGTGAAGCGGGGCAGAGCGGCGCCAAAGCGGTCAGTGTCGTAGTGCGAGCAACTCACGGCCATGAATTCCATTCCGCAGCATGCCGTTACGAACGGATAGGGGAAAAGAGAATACTTGCGCGCCCAGCCAAGAGCACTTTCTAGGGTGGTGACAAAAAAGCCGGGGTTTTCGCGTTCAGTTGGTCCAAGCATGTGAATTCCTCTCTGGAACATTAAGTATATAAATGGAGAGCCTGGCCTGTCAAAGGCGTGTTTACCTTAAGTTTTTCGCTGAGAGCGACCCAGATTGCAGGCTGACGGTAGGCAGACGCGGTGCTAGCTTAGGAACACAATGCGCATCGCCCTTTACCTCATATGTATTCTGTACGGCCTGTCGAGCTGGAGTGTGCCTCCGGCAGACCCCGATCTGGGCTGGCACCTCTTCGGAGGAGCTTGGATTCTGGAGCACGGCAAGCTTCCGGACTTTGATCCTATCAACACGTTTAGCCCTGGTTGGCAGGATTATCACTGGTTGGCGCAGCTGTTCATGATTGAGGTCTATAAGCTGGGTTCTTATCCCTTACTGCAATGCGTTTTCGGACTGGTTTTGGCGTACACGGCTAAGGTGCTAGTCGATGTCGTTCTGCTGTATTCGCCCAAGGATTTTGATCCGATTCGCGCGCTGCTGGTTGCCTTGCTCGCCGTGTACTGTATTCATGCTATCTCGTCGCCTCGTCCGCAGATGATAGCTATCCTGGGTTTGGCGCTCGCGCTGCGAAGGGTAAGCGGTCCGCAGAAGTCCTGGGAACTGCTGTACCTCTTTTTGCTTACTGCGGTCCTGGCAAATTGCCACGTGTATTGGATTTTCATCCCGTTTCTCTTCTTGTGCTTCCGCGTGATCCCGCAGATTTCGAGTCACACCATCACGCAGTGTTTTATCTTGTGCTTGGCGGGTATGGTCTCGCCTTACACAACCGCAAGCTATGCGCTTCTGATTGATTATCTCCTTATACCCGCTTCTCTACGTTCCACGATTTTCGAATTAAGACCCGGGCTGTCGGGTGATGGATTCCTGCCGTACGCGATTCTGGTCTTTTGTTTACTGGCTTTTTTACTTCGAGATTGGAAGACAGAAGTATTGCCGCGCCGGGGCGCTTTCGTGGCTTTCTTGGCGTCGCTCTTCATGACCTTCCGTGCTCTCAAGTTCTTTTCAGTGCTGGCAATTACCTCGCTTCCGATTACTACTCCGGCTCTGTATCGGCTCTTTGAGGGACGGCGGTTTAGCCTCAAGGTTCAGAAGCTTCTTCTTGGCGGCTTTTCAATCCACGCCTTTTATTTTTGCGCGATTACCTGTCCGTGGGTGGTTGATTCGAGCCAGATAGTTAAGAGTCTGATTCCAGTCGAAGCCTGCACTAAGATCGCGCAGATGCCTCTCGCGCCAAGTCACGGACGAAACCACATCCGTCTGATGACACATTTTAATCATGGCGGATGGTGTCGCTGGATTATTTATCAGAACAATCCAGCGCTCGACGTCCGCGTCACTACTGACGGTCGCACCCAATGGGTCCCGGAGAGAGCTTTTCAAGATTCGTTTGGCGCATATTTGCTTGGGCCTGCTTGGATGGAGGTACTGGGGCGTTGGAAGCCTGATGCGGTTTTAGTTCCGAAAAACAATCCATTGGGACAGGTGCTTTCGCGCTCCCCTGATTGGAAGATTGAAGCCCAGGACGATGTGTTTGGTGTGCTACTCCCACGGGCAGAAGCTGTGCCGGCCGCGCAGAACTAATCTGCGATATGAGGAGCTGTTTTCGCGGCTTTTATCATGGAGTAGCAGATCGCTCCAGCCAGCGCTCCCACAATAACCACGAAAGTAATCTCGGTTGGAATCTTATAATGATGCGCGAGTATCATTTTGATTCCAACGAAGATAAGGATGAAAACCAGTCCCACCTTTAAATATTTGAACTTATCCATCAGCGCTGAGAGTCCGAAGTAAAGCGAGCGCAGGTTTAGAATCGCAAAGATATTCGAGGTGAAGACGATAAAGGGATCCTCGGTGATCGCGAAGACAGCCGGGATAGAGTCCACGGCGAAAAGCACGTCTGTGCTTTCAATTACCAAGAGAACAAGAAAGAGCGGGGTTATAGCCCTCTTGCCGTTGAGCACGCTGAAGAACTTCTGCCCATCGAGCTCCTTGGTTACGGGATAGAGCGAAGTGGCTATTCGGAATAGCAGATTGTGTTCAGGCTGTAAGTCGCCTTCCTTCACCGTCAGTATTTTGATTGCGGCGTATATAAGGAGCGCGCCAAAGGCGTAATGAATCCAAGCGAAGCTTGCAATGAGCGTTGCTCCGAGCGCGATCATCGTGCCGCGCATAAGCAGTGCACCGACGATGCCCCACAGAAGGACGCGGTGCTGGAACTGCCTAGGAATCTTGAAGTACGAAAAAATCAGAGCAATGACGAAGACGTTGTCGAGACTCAGCGATTGTTCGACTACCCAGGCAGTGAAGAACTGCAACGCCGCGTCTTTGCCGCTAAGCCCGCTGGCGATTCCGAAGTCAGCCCAATGGTTCTGGTAGAGAAAATAAACGAAAACGTTGAAAAGCAAAGCCAGGACAATGCAAAAGCCTGTCCATTGCAGCGCTTTCTTCGGAGAGATCTCAGCCGACTTGCGGTGAAGAATGCCAAGGTCGAGTGCTATCATCAGCAGCACGAAGACAACGAAGCCGGCCCAAATCGCTAAACTCAAAATTACCTCAATTCATAGAAGTGACGAATTCCTTTCGTAGACTATGACAAAGCTTCCGCCTCTGCTAGCCCCGCCCCAGGAAGATTCTTCTTGTTGCTGAAATCTGCTTACTCTATGCTCTCTCATTAGCTCAATTTTCGGTGCTAGACATGAATACTACCCCGCCGCTCAACCCCAGTCTGTCCCCGCTGCCTCCCCAGAAGAAGAAGCGAGGCTGCTTATTCTACGGTTGCCTGAGCGTCTTTATCCTATTGGTGCTGGCGGCAGTCGGCGGCTACTACGGCTTCAAGTATTTCGTTTCTAACGTTGTCGAAACTTATTCGGCGGGAACCCAGCTGGCATTGCCTGCGGTGCCTACCTCCAAGGTTGATGTAAAGGAGCTCGAGGGGAGGGTTGATGCATTCATAAATGGTATTAAGACGGGAAGTGGTCCGAAGCAGCTTGTGCTGACAACGGATCAAGTAAATGCCCTCATCATTAATCACCCTGACTCACCATTTAAAGATTCCTTACGGGTTGGCATTAAGGAGAATGCGCTGACCGGGCAGCTGAGTTATCCCTTGGCGGCATTTGGTTTTCCGGGACGTTATTTCAATGGCGAAGGTGAGTTCTCGGTGAAGATGGAGAACGGAATTCTCGAGGTGTCCGTCGCTTCTCTAACCGTTCGTGGCGTTGCGGTGCCTGAGCAAGTTCTCAGTTCTTTGAATGAAAAGAACCTTGCCGCCAAACTATACGAAGATCCGAAGTCCTTAGAGACCATGAAGAAAATTGAGCAAATTAAACTTAGTGCTGGGCAGATCCTGATCGAGCGACGCTAAGCTGTGGCTTTAGAGCAGAAAACTCCCTTTTCGCGCGTTCTGTTTGCGCTCTTCGTCTTTTTGGTGCCGGCGGTGCTGTTTCTGCGCTTAGAGCTCCCCGGCTTGTTCTCGAATGGTAAAGATATTCTACCTGGCGCAGTCGCGCCGACCTTTAGCTTGCCTGATAGTTCCGGGCATATGCGCTCTCTGCAAGACTATCTGTCTAAGAATAAGTTCGTGATGCTGCATTTCTGGGCAACGTGGTGCCCGACCTGCAATGAGGAAATGCCCGAAGTGGTGGAGCTCTATCGTCAGCTTCACGCCTCGGGAGTAGAATTTGTCGCTGTTAGCGTCGATCATGATCCTGCGGAGTTGAGAGCGTATGTGAATCAGCACGGGCTTGAGTTTCCAGTGCTGAGTGATTCCGCAAATACCGTCATGGATCAGTATAACGTCAGCTATCTTCCGACGACCTTTCTCTTGGGCTCTGATGGGCGTGTGGTGGCACGGAACATCGATATTGGGCAGCTACCACGCGAGATTGAAAAACAACGCCCTTAGGTCATCCGCCTAAGTTGCTGAATTTGCTCCACTGATTTGTTGGTTTCGGAAGTGCTTCCGAATGATCGTTATCCACTGCCTCGTTAGAGGAGTTGGCTCTGCTACTCTGGAGAGACTTGGGAGAGTAAATGCCGACTACTGTCGTATCTGCCGACGTTCCTCAAGCCACCTTAAGCGTTCCCGATTCAACGTGGGATAGTGCTGCTCTTCCTGCAGCTCCGCTAGAAAACGATTTGCCGATCATTGAGCGTGAACACGTCAGTATTAGCAGTAGTGACGTACTGTCAGACATCGAGTCAGGAAACTTACGACGCGCAGCTAAAGATCTTTTTCTGCTGATGAATGGTGTCGAGCAGGCTGTTCGTGGGTTGGGATTTACTATTCGGGGCGCGGATGCGCTTAGTCCTGGGCAGCGCGAGGCGATGCTCTTAGAGGCTGAGCGTCGCGAGCAGTCGGTGCTGGAGTGGCCGGCGAAGCTTGAGTGCGCGGCTTTTCGAACGGCGGCGACTTTGCCCGCACCGGACGGCAAGACAAGCGATCGCAACTCTGAAATAGTGGCGCATCTCAAATCAAACTCAGAAGTTGGAGATATCATTTTTGTATCGAGTGAAGGAGCGGGCGAACCGCTGCTTGCTGAGGTGTTTCAGGCCGCATATCGACGAGTATCGGCGCGCGATGGCGTCGACCACACATTCCCGTTCTGGCACGTTTTGATAAATGTCGGCGATGACAAATTGTTGCATATGACGTTCAAGGGAGTTCATGAAACGACGTGGGAGCGCTTGCTTGTAAAGCATGATGCCTATGACGCAATAGCGATTGGGCGCATCGATGCCCCGCTTGAGACGCGCCAACAGTTTGCATTGGAGGCGCGAGAATTTGCGGAGAATCGCCACTATAACTATCTTTGGGCGCTGCTCAGTGGTCCACTGTCTTTGATGGAACGTCAAGATGGTGGAGAGATTGTTGATACGAGTGCCACTGCTACGCGCAGTGTCTGTCTTGATCTAGCGACTGAATCGGCGCGTGCGTTGCGGGCTGAAGGTGCGCCCTTAGAGGAAGATCTGGAATCGGCCGTAACACCGCTCGATCTATTCTCAGCGCCAAGCGTAAAGATTATGCAAGCCGCTGCACTAAAGCGCGCTGCCTGAGCCTAGTGTTCGTGACTCAAGAGCGCGGCCTGCCGAGCCAGTATCTCGTTAATCAACTGCGAAATATTTTGGCCGCTGAGATACGGTCGACCCAAGGTGTCAAGTTGAGCCGCCATGTCGTTCACCAAAACGGTGCGTTGGGTGGAAGCTTTTCGAACCAGCGGGCTTGCGCAGGTACCCTTCTTATTAAAGCAGGTAAGTCCGTAACCGGAGGCCGGTGTGGTCGCCTTGAACTTTTTCAGATACGAGCGCACCCCAGATTGGATTTTCGCTCCCGCTGCTTTGAAGCGTTTGTCGCTGCGCAGTGAATTGGTAAAGTTATTAGCCATATCCGTGTAAATCGGATTGAAGCGTGCTACGCCCAAAACCGTTTCTAGGGTGGCTGCCTTGGCAGAGATTTCCTGTAGGTAGACATCATGGTTCTGCAGGGCTGCTTGCAATTCCGCTACGAACGATGCGGCGTCGTTGAAATTCGACTGAGCAGTATTGACGTCCTGAGTTGCTTGAATAAGACGTGCCGCCAGTCCCAGTTGCTCGGCAAGCGAGAACGCTGCGGTTTGCTGGAGTATTTGCTCGAAAGTTTGAATATTTGCAGTCAGCGCTGATTCGCCGATGCGAATAGCCTGCGCAAGATTCGGAAAGACAGTGTCGGCAGGAAAGCTTGTATCAACCAACACTCTCCCATATCCGGAACTTCCGATAATGGTTTCAAATCTCGCGGCGAGCTGTAGGGCTTTATCCTTTATCGCCTGCGTAGTTCCGCCACCGTTCAGAATGCTAAGTTGTGCCAGCGCCGAGTTGGCGAGAGCTCGCATGGCGCGCAGCATGTTCGGATATATAACCATTCCGGAGATTAGGTCATCGACATGGGCCGATACCCCATTTACCCAGCTTAGGTCAGAGAGATTCTCGCTATCGAACAAAGTCGCCTGTGAGTTTAAAATGGCGGTAATTTGATCGCGTCTAAGTTCAAGAATTTTCGACTCGGCATCGAGCTTCGCAATATCTTGTTGCAGCGTGTTGATGGTGCTTTCGAAATTAGCTGCGCTATTCATGTCCCCTGCGGCGCGCGCCTGGGAGAGGCTGACTTGTAGCGTATTAATTTGCAGTTGCTTGCTGTCGATGCAGCCGTGCCAATGATCTATTACCCCGGGTCCGTGTGACGAGCCGTCGTAGATCTCAGAGGCTCCTTGGAGGTACTCAAGAAAGCCGTCGTGGTCGCCACTGAATCCCAATGCAGCAGATTTAATCGCCAATAATTCGTCTTTAAAATTGTTAAGCGGGACCGACATTCCGATCAGACAGGGAAGTTCACGTGGACTGGACTGTCCTTCCAAGTTTTTGCCATCGAAGAATGGCGCGAGATCAGCGGTCGTATTTACGAGCGTTTGCAGCGTTACGTTGAGATTGTTCTGATAGTGAGGAAGTCCAAAATCGAGGAGATCGTTCGGCGCATCGCTGCCAATTAATTGAAGCTGCGTGATCAATGAAGAGACGAGCTGTGACGAACTCGTAGCAAATGTTTTCAGGGCTTTTAGATCGGCTGCTTGTGAATCGATGATCGCTTC
>JAFLCA010000155.1 GCA_017302875.1 Deltaproteobacteria bacterium | reverse complement strand
TTGTCACGAAAGCGCTTTCGATCGCGCTGCAACGTAACGTCGCGAAGCTCTCTCAAATACATACCGAGCACCGAAGCATTATCGGAGAGGTTCTTTACCATACGATTTCTCAGCCCTAGAATTCAGAATAGAGCGGTAGTTTAGCAGAAATGTGCAGTAAGTTTAAACACGTGTCTCAACTTGAAACAAACGCCTTTACCCGATAGACTGCCGCCCTGATTTACGTTCCCGGAGTTTTGCAATGCCGCGTTACGATTGGACTCACGAAGAAGTTTCCAAGATTTACTCGCAGCCCTTCCCTGATCTGCTATTTCAAGCTCAGACGGTACATCGGGAGAATCACTGCCCCACGACCATTCAGCGTTCGACGTTGTTATCGGTGAAAACCGGCGGCTGCCCCGAGAACTGCAAATATTGCCCGCAAAGCGCGCATTACGATACAGGCGTGGAACGTCACCCCGTTCTTGCAAAGGAAGTAGTAGTGGCAAAAGCTCTTGAAGCGAAAGAACAGGGCTCGACCCGTTTTTGCATGGGAGCTGCCTGGCGCGAAGTTAAAGACGGCAAGGATTTTGACAAAATCCTCGAGCTTGTGCGCGGAGTTTCCGAGATCGGCATGGAAGTTTGCTGTACCCTCGGAATGTTGAATGAAAGCCAGGCCACCAGACTCAAAGAAGCTGGTTGTTACGCCTATAACCATAATCTCGATACATCGCCCGAGTACTATGGGCAAATCATCACCACCCGTACCTACGAGGATCGTCTGCGCACGCTGCGCAATGTGCGGGACGCAGGAATTACCGTATGTTGCGGCGGCATCGTCGGGATGGGAGAAAAAGTCACGGATCGGCTTGGGTTGCTATTAGAACTGGCAAGACAGGATCCGCATCCGGAAAGCGTTCCGATCAACATGCTCGTTCGTGTCGAAGGCACTCCTCTCTCGGAACAAGCCCCAGTCGACCCAATCGACTTTGTCCGGCTGGTGGCAACGGCTCGCATTGTGATGCCGAAGTCTTACGTGCGTTTATCAGCAGGAAGAAAGGAAATGAGCGACGAAATGCAAGCGCTGTGTTTTGTGGCCGGTGCTAATTCGATTTTCGCAGGAGAGAAGCTTCTGACCACTGCTAACCCCGGAGAAGATCATGACCGGGCCCTGGTCAAAAAACTAGGAATGCAATTCCAATCTGAATCTGCGGTCGAATTGAAAGTTGCCGCAAACGCATAGGCTTGTTCACATCCCCAACTTTGTTTCGAGAGCTTTGACTCTTACTTGTAGAGTCTCGATCTTCTGATTGGCAATCTCGACTTGCGCATGTACCTTGTCGAGGTGCTGCTGCCAGCCCATGAATATCCAAAAAACTATCACCGCTACCACGAGCACGACCGCCCCGAAGACGTGGAATACTCCCGACTGCGCAGGTATTAGCTTCATGCTGGCTCTCCCTAGGTTTTTGCAAACGTTCCTGACTCACTCGGTATAACGCAACGAACTCTTGGGACTAGCCGCGAGCATTCTTACCCAAAGCGATCAGGGGAGAAGATTCGAGATCGCGTGAATGGCAAGACCGACCAGGCCGCCCACAATAGTTCCGTTGATACGGATATACTGCAGATCGCGACCCACTTGTTCTTCGATCTTTGAAACCACGGTCGCGGAATCCCAATTCCGTACCGTGTCGGTGATCAGAGCAGCGATCTGACTCTGATACTCGTGGGCCATGCGCTGCGCTGTCACCACGACAAACTGATTCAACTTTTCCCTGATATTCGTATCCTGCGCCAGTGCTCGTCCGATACCGTGCAATCCTCGCTGCAAGAGGGACTGAGTCTCCTCTTTGTTCTCGACGATTCTTGCTATCGCAGCAGCCTTGAGGTTATTCCAGACCGAATCGAGATACTCGGCAAGCAAAGGACTTTCAAAAATCCAAGTAAGTAGTTCCTGGCAGCGACTCTCCAACTGCGGAGAGGTCTTTAGTTCATCAATAAGTCGACCTAAAAAAATCGAAAAGCGTTGACGGGCGGGATGGCTCGGATTCTGGTTGATGGCATGTAGGGTGGAACGAACACGTGCCACCATATCGTGGTAGACCTTATCGTGGACAAAGTTCGGAACATACCATGGCAGCTCTTCGCGCAAGGTTTCCCGTATGAATACTTGCTGCTCATCAAGCAGCCGTTCGGCTAGCAACAAGCCTTGGTTCAGAACTTCTTGGTGCTTATCCCCCGCCACGAGCGCCCTTAGAACAGCCGAAAGTCCTGCTGCAATCGGCAACTCGCGTCGCAGGCTGTTTAAGTTCAGGCGTAGAAAACGCCGTAAATCACTATCGTCTAAGGAAGAAAGGATCTCGGGCAGCACGGAAAGAACTCGTTCACTCGCGGCTCGGGTGCGATCATCGCTACTCAACCAAGCAGTTATTCTTGAGGCAACATCAAGCTGTTCGAGTTTTCTTCCGAGGATTGCGGCAGATAGGAAATTACTTTGGACAAATTCTCCAAGCGACTCTCCAATACGGTCTTTATTTGAAGAAATAATGGCCGTGTGAGGAATGGGCAGTCCGAGGGGATGACGAAAGAGCGCCGTCACTGCAAACCAATCAGCCAAGGCACCCACCATAGCAGCCTCGACAAAAGCCTGAAGCCAGCCAATCCACGCAGAGGGATGGGCGTGAGCGAAAAGGCGTAGCGCCACGAAAAGCGCTGCCATCGCTATTAACAGTCCCGTGGCAAGCATTCGCATGCCACCGACTTGTAAATGAGGTGCACGGGTCGTCATACAAACCGCAGAATGCCTAAAGATTCAACAAAACACCAGGAGCAGGCGCAGAGAAAGGCTTACGTCAAAAGGGGCGCTTCCTCACGTTTCCAGAGGAAGGCCAAGCAGAATACCGGCACCAGAAAGGGCAAAGCCAGACCGGAATAATCGCGCAGCGCGAAGAGAACACCGACCCCCGCAATCGAGAAGAGATACAAAGTAACGCTGCGATCCTCACGAAAGTCGAGAAAGGGCAGACAGGCTACAAGTGCAAGGCTCACGTCATAGAAAAGAGTTTGCGGAGAGATGAGGACGAGAACTGGCCCAAGCAGCCAGGGCGAACGCGCACTTTTGAAAAACACCATCAGGAGCAGGAGCAGAGACAGAGCGCTTGCGGTCACTACAATCGCAGAGGAAGGAAAGAGTCCCATGTGCGACAAGGAACTGAGAAGACCTGCAAACGATGCCATCTGAAATGCATTGATACTAAAATTGATGTCTGCAAAGTGACTCGTCGCTCGTACCCAGGTTGTCACCCA
Source organism: Deltaproteobacteria bacterium (assembly GCA_017302875.1). Lineage (GTDB taxonomy): Bacteria > Bdellovibrionota_C > UBA2361 > UBA2361 > JAFLCA01 > JAFLCA01. Next base: position 5,195 of record JAFLCA010000155.1, on the reverse strand, counting down.
GTCACTACCAAGCACTGCAAATCCCAAACACCAGTACAGTGCCGCAACACAGGCAAATCCGCATAGACTGCGCGTCCTTCGACTAGCAAGCAGGTACAAGCCGGCGATGCATCCAAATTGCGGCTTAAAGAGCCAAAGTCCAAACAACAGTCCCGCAATGAATTCTGCCTTGGGCGACTTACGCGAGAGAAGTTGTATACCTGCAACAAACAGGAGCATTGAAATTCCAGTGTTCTGCCCACCCAACACGCCAAATAACACCGGCGCATACAATATAAATGCTGTCGCCACGAACAAGAAGTGCTCACGAAGCGCAACGCTCGTTCGTTGCAAAAGTAACAGGGCCGTTACAAAACAGAGCAAATTGACGACCGACCAGACGTTACGCGCAGTTTCGGGAGTAAGCAGCGCTAACGGGGAAAGTAGAACCGCCGTAAAGGGCGGATAGACTGAGATATACATCTCATGATCAAAGGATGGCCAGGCACGAGCTTGAATGGCCCGATGTAGCTCCACATCATACAACCGCTCCGCTTGACCCTGCGCTACGATGACCGCAGGTGAGTAGATTCCAGGAAAATCGCCACGTTTAAGTGCGGAGGAACCGTCAGAGTCACTGTGGTAGCGAAAAACGCAGGCTAGAATAAGCGCTATCAGAAGCGCAACTCCAACACGCTGAAGTCTCCCATCCGACCAAAAGTTTCGCTCGGACATCAGTACCTTTCGTTCCTCGAACAGATCAAAGTGCGCCCAAACTTTCTTGCGCTAGCGCCCACACCCGTTGCACTGAAATTGCTTGCATACAGACGTTATTGGTACAGCTCGAGCGACGATGATTCGTCGCAGCAAAGCAGGGACTACACGATAGCTCCGCAGATACGGAGCGGCAGCTGGCGCTGAGCGGCGAATATAACAACGGAGTTTCCGGCCCGAATAAGACGATTGAGGGGATAGGCGTCAGAGCTGCAAAATGCGCCGGGCCGCTGTCGTTCGTGAGCAACAGGCGACTCCGACAGAGCAGCACCATCAATTCGCGCAAGGTCTTCGTCGCACCCGTAAGATCAATTGCTTGCCCGACAGGCAATCCGCGCAGCACAAACTCGGCAGCCGGCCTCGAGCTCTTCAAACCAACCGCCACAACGATAATGCGCGGCGAATGTTCACAAAGTTTTTTGCAAATGGCTGCGAAGTTTTCCAGCGGCCAGCCGCGCAAAGGCAAGAGGCCGGGGTCAGGATTCACGATCACGAGCTGCGCGTCCGCTGGAGGATTGAATCCGGCCAGCACCTCATCGATGCGTTTTTCCTCTTCCGGCGTACCCCGAAAGTTTGGAAGCACTCGTACCTCAGCCTCCAAATTCCGCTTCAGTAACGGAGTCTCTGAAGGCTCGGCGACCAAGGCATACAAGAGGGCTAAAAAGTTGAGCACCATGTGCTGATGCGAGTTGTACATGACACGACGTGTCAGAAACGTGCCTCGATACAAGCCTTCACCGGTGTACTGATCATACCCCACGCGATTTTTGGCTCCGCTTAAATAACTTAATAAAGCGGTACAACGGGAAAAAAGCTCCATATCGATACAGGTATCGATACCCAATCGACGCATTTTCCAGAGCGCTTTCACAGTTTCAACTGCGAACTGGAAAAAGTTCTTCTCCCCGATCACGATAACATTCTCGGGAGGGATCACATTTAAGACGTCCACACTTTCGCGGTTCTTTCTGAACACGAGGAAGAACAACTCCGCACCGGGGAAAAGCTCCTTCGCTTTCACCAGCGTCGAATACGCGATGATCGCGCTGCCCATCTCACTAAGTTCGATGAACATTATTTTTTTCGGCGCAACTTCTGCCGGAGGAGAGATCCAAGATCGCAGGCGATGCCATAGACTTACGAGAAGGCACAAGGGTACGCCTACCCAATAATCGATTTGTTGCATCCTAGATACGTGCATTGCGGAAGGTTAGCGCTTTCTGTTGTGAGTTGAAAGCATTCGCAGGTAGCACTCGACGGACATTAGATGATGTACCTTCGAGCGTAACGAAGCAGATGCAGTTCGTTCCGGGGCCAGACTCGAAGCACGTACGAGGTCGCTACGAAGAGTATCACGACAGCACGAATTTCCGTAACTATTCTAGGTAGATACCCAGCGACACGAAGAGGAAGCGCTGCTTTGGCGTAACACAAAAAAACATTTTTGATATCGAAGAGTACCTCTTCTCCAGGGGCAACTTTTCGTCCTACAGTGCGATTAGGATTATGCAGACAAGTACTCTCTTGGAGTTTACGTGGAAGCAATAGTTATTCCTCTTTCCGACCGCACTTCATCCAGTCAAGTGTCGAAGCTCGACCAATTGTGTATGACCTCGCGCTCTCTTGAGGAGATCGTGCTGGGATGGGTACGACCGGGGTTCAGCCTTGTCATCGGCCTGAATCGAGAACTGGCAGATCCTTGCTTGGCTCTCTCCTTTGTCCGACGCGGAGAGACAATCGCCATCGCGAATTTATCGTTAGACTATATAAAAAAAACGTACCCACGAATTGCCCCTTTGAAAGAGAGCGTTTTGCGCTTTGCGGATCAGGATGGGTTTCGCCCGGATGATGTCTGGTTTGATGCCCGCAATGAGCGGCTCGGGATTTATACGGATGAAGCCCTCGACATGAACGTCGCCCCGGCTGAGGCACTCCTTGAACTCCTCCTCAGTTATAGCCTTTCCAGCGCCGGATTCGCGGAAATCTCGCAATCACGAAGGAATGCAAAGGACGCCTCGCATAGCCCCCTGCTTCGCACTTCTTTGGTCTTCCTCGGGCTCGAAGCGGATCAGGGATGGTATGAGTTAGTCGGCTTTTGGCGTACTGCTCTGCAAGACTATATTGATTGTCGTGCAGCCTTGCCCAACTAAGTGCCGACCACACCTGCGCGGAGGTTCATTTCCCGATTACGGTAGTCGGTCCGCGCACATGTTCTGAAAGTATCGGCCAGGATCTTTTACTCGCGTTCCTTCGTCCCTATGTCCAATACCATCCAATATTTTGCGCGCACACTACATGGGCTGGAGAAACTGTCCTGGGAAGATCTGGCAGCCCACCTTGCCTCAGGGCCGCCGTCGTATTCGCATCGCACATTCCAGTTTTCCAGCGCAGCCGCACCCTCAGATTTTTTGGAGCTGCGCGGCATCGAGGATATTTTTGTGCTGGCGGGAAAAATCACCGGCCTGACCCACGAACGATCTTCGCTCAAAACTATTGAAGATCAGGTTCGACTTCTGCCCTTCACTGCGGCTCTGCAAATTTGCAAATCGGTGCGTTCCTTCGCACCTCGGGAGCGTTTCTCGGTAACCGCGAGCTTCGTCGGTTCTCGCAACTACAATCGCTGGGAGCTGGCCGAGGCAGTTGCCAAGGGATTGGAGAGAAAACAATCGTGGGAGTACGTGGACACTCGCAGCACACCTTTTCCGCCGCATGATATCCACGTTAGGTTAGTGATCGAAGAAGATTACGCCCTCGTAGGATTACGGCTGGGAACGACGCCCCTGCATAAGCGCCCGTACAAGCAAGTTCACACCGAGGCTTCTTTGAATCCGGTTCTGGCCTATCATCTGGTGCGCCTGGCCAACCTCCACGCCGGAGAGACCCTGCTTGACCCCATGTGTGGCGCAGGAACGATCCCTATTGAAGCTGCATGCTGCGAACCGGAAGCCATCGTACTCGGCCTGGATCTCAATCCGGAGGCAATTCAGGCAACCCAGGAAAACGCTGCGTTGGCAGGCACCGCAATCGCAGCCCAAGTGGGCGATGCCACTAACACGCAACTTGAAACAGGTTCGATCAATGCCATAGTGTCTGACCTTCCCTGGGGTGGGCAAACAGAACTGAAAGGTGGCAGCTTGAATGACCTGACAGCAGAATTTTCACGATTGTTAAGCCCGGACGGGCGGCTGATCATTCTGACGGAACATCCAGAGGATGTTCAAAATGCACTGGAACTACGAAACTTCCGGGTACAGATTCCGTACACGATCAGTCTCCACGGCAAACATCCCCGTGTACTGCTAAGCAAAAAGCCATAAGCACTTCAGAAAATCGCTCTAGTGGGCAGGTTCTGCTTGCGTCGGAATTTCTGCGACGGCCTGAGCGGCGACATCAGCGGACTTAGCTGCATCTTGCACAGCGGAAGCTGCCTGCGCATCGCTTACCTGCTGACCTGCCTGCTTCAACGCAGCCTGACTTTCAGCAGCTGCTTTTTCGGCTGCCGCCTTACCGGCTTCCAGTGCTGCATCTGCCTTTCTTTGCGCTTCCTCTTGTGCCTTCTTGGCCCGGGCAATTTCAGCCTCGTTATATCCTGCATTTGCTAGAGCAGCAGTATCATCAGAAGCTTCATTGGACTTCACCGCAGCCGCAGTTGTCTCAGTCACCGCGCCTGAAACTTTTTCTTCAACAGCAGCGGGTGCCACACTCGGTTGAATCGTCGGAGCTACTACCTCAACGGCTTGAGTCTCCCCTACCGCAACTTCAGTGACCGTTTCTGTCTGCCCTGAGGGAGCAACTTTCTCTGCGGTTACGACTGCAACAGACTCGGTGTCGACAACCGCGACCGTTTCCGCGGGTTGAGGCGGTTGAGCTGCGCTGTTGGCAGGAGTGCTTTTCACAGGCTTTTTCGAGGAAGCAATCATGCTTGCTGGGAACGGCTCTCGTCGGAAGACTAGGGTAGCAGGAATATAGATCTGATCCCCAAGGCGCAGGCGATCCGGATTAAGCGAACCGTTCTCTTTCGCTATAAGGCGCCAATTATTGGGAGATCCCGTGTACCAATCTGAAATAGCGCCCAGGGTTTCTCCCGAAAGGGAAACCGTATGATAAACCGGGCCACTGGCAGGCGTCGGTTTTGAAGCGTTATTCGAGCAAGCGAAAGCTGCGAAGCTGAGGGCTAGGACCAAGAATCTTTTCATGCGAAGTACCATCCTCCAAGAGTGCGAAGACACTTTCCTTTTTTGCAGGAGATGAAGTCAAGTGGAATTAATACGCTAAGCCTCTGTGCAGGGGACCGGAGCAGAGAAGAAAGACCAGAAAAAGGCAGGGCTATGGGAATTAAAATATAAAATAGAGGCCGGATCTAGCTGCGCCGCGCAATCGCACTGTAAGCGTGGGGGCCTAGCAGTGAAAGTATCCTTGGCGAATCCTTCTATCGACAACAC
>JAFLCA010000154.1 GCA_017302875.1 Deltaproteobacteria bacterium | reverse complement strand
TCTTGATCGCCTTCTCCCGGTTGCCGTCAGCTTGTGCTTCGCCGAAGCCTATCGCCGCAGATTTCTCGGAGCCGGCGTTAGTGGTCATGATCAGAATAACATTCCGGAAGTCAGCCTTCTTTCCATGCGAGTCCGTCAGCAGCGCGTCATCCATCACCTGCAGCAAGATGTTGTATATATCTTCATGAGCTTTCTCGATTTCGTCGAGCAATAGCACGGCATGCGGATGCTTGCGCACTAAATCAGTAAGCTGCCCACCCTCGTCATAGCCTACATATCCCGGAGGTGCGCCAATCAGCCGCGATACGGCATGCTTCTCCATGTATTCGGTCATATCGAAGCGGTGAAAATGCACCCCCAACTGCAAAGCCAAGGCCTTCGCAAGCTCTGTTTTTCCAACTCCCGTGGGCCCAGCAAAGAGAAAGCAGCCAATCGGCTTCGTTTCCGATTTCAAACTGGCGCGACTACGTTTGATCGCCAAAGCTATGGCATCAACGGCTTTATCCTGCCCAAATACAGTCTCTTTTAGGCGAATATCTAGTGAGCGCAGCAATTCTTCATCGGAATGACTCACACTCTTTACGGGCACGCGCGCTATCGCTGACACGACCGCTTCAACTTCCTTCTCGGTAATCTGCTTCTTGCGCTTCTTACCGGCGAGCAGCGTATTGGCTGCGCCAGCCTCGTCGATTACGTCAATTGCCTTGTCGGGCAGAAACCGATCATTAATATGCTTCGATGAAAGTTCCGCTGCTGCCTTCAAAGCAGCGTCCGAATATTTTACCTCGTGGTGGATCTCATAACGCTCGCGCAACCCCTGCAATATTTCCACGGTTTCTTCGATTGTTGGCTCTGCCAAATCAACCGTAGAAAAACGTCTGCTTAGCGCACGATCCTTCTCGAAGGTCTTCTTGTAGTCCTCATGTGTGGTGCTTCCGATGCAACGCAACTTTCCCGATGAAAGGGCTGGTTTCAAAAGATTGGCCGCATCCATGGATCCGGTCCCCGTTGCGCCCGCTCCGACGATTGTATGAATCTCATCGATAAAAAGAATGGCGTTTCGAAGTGCGGTGAGTTCTTGCACAATATGTTTGAGTCGATCTTCGAACTCCCCGCGAAATTTCGTTCCTGCAACAAGTGAACCCACATTCAAGTTAAAAAGTCGCGCATTCTTCAGAGATTTCGGAACATCTCCCGAAATGATCCGCACGGCGATGGCATTCGCCATGGCAGACTTGCCAACCCCGGGGTCGCCGAGGAACAGTGGGTTATTCTTCTGTCGTCGCGCGAGAATTTTCAGCGCCCGCTCAATCTCGCGTTCACGTCCGATAATAGGATCGAGATCTCCGTCCTTCGCCCGTTCGGTAAGCTCATCAGTAAAGCGGGCCAGATAGCTCTTCTTCTTTTGACTTGGGCGCGAGTCCTCCTCACGCTCACCTTCGTCGTCCTCAGTAGTCTGCTGCTCCTCGTCCTCACTATCCGAATCTCCGACCTTGCTGATGCCGTGCGAAATAAAATCGATCACATCCAAACGTGAGATGCCATTCTTGGTGAGGACATACACCGCAAATGACTCCTTCTCGGAGTACATCGCAACTAACACCTCGCGGGCGGTTACTAACTTCAAACCGGCAGAGTGCATGTGCACCAGCGCGGTCTGCAAAACTCTTTGTACAGCAGGAGTTTGCTGAGGCTCCACGTCTTGCCCCGCGCTCTCTCCGGACACGCCGACCTTCTCGATGTGAATATTAAAATACTCCTCGAGCTCTCTCTTCAGGTCGCTTACACGACCACCACAATTCTTGATGATTTCAGCTACTTGATCATCGAAGAGCAAGGCATACAATAAATGCTCGACGCAGAAATACGCATGTCGACGCGAGGCCGCCTCACGGTATGCAGCTTCAAGGGTATATCCAAGTTCGGTGCTAAACATTATTCCTCGTTCATTTGGCAGCGCAGCGGGTGACCTTCCGCCCGCGCACGCTCATGCACTTGGTGAACTTTAGCTTCGGCGATTTCTCGCGGATAGACTCCGCATAATCCTTGCCCACGTTGATGAACATGCAGCATGATCTGCAATGCCTCAGCGGGACTTTTCTTGAAAATACTTTCAAGAACGGACACTACGAAGTCCATCGTGGTGTAATCATCGTTTATAAGGAAAACTTTATAGAGTTTGGGCTTGTGGATCTTTGTGTCGTCGCGCGTAACGGTATCTACGCCACCCTCTGTTTTCTGCTTTCCCATGATTAACGCAATAATTTCAGGTGGTTAGATAGATAAAGAAAAGGCAGCTCAAGCCTTACCTTTGGATGACCGCTAGGTCGATTATACTGCAAAGAAAGTGCCCCGCAAACGAATGCTATAGTGAGCTAAATGACGATTGTAGCCTTTCCGCCTGTTGAGCAAGCTGATGACCAGGGATTGCTCGCTATTGGTGGAGACCTCGAAATTGAGTCGCTTCTACTGGCCTACCGCAGTGGCATCTTCCCCTGGCCGCTCGATGAGGAGACCCTAGCCTGGTTCTCACCCTGCCCCCGCACCATTCTATACTTGGATAGGGTGCATATTGCTCAAAGTCTGCGGAAAATTCTGAAACGTAACCCTTATACGTTTGCCTTTGATCGAAATTTCCCAACCGTCATAAGACGCTGTGCTGAAATCAAGAATCGCGGAAAGCAGCGCGGCACCTGGATCACTCGGGATATTATCGACGCCTATGAGGAGTTTCACCGAGTCGGTTATTGTCACAGCATAGAATGCTACGAGGAGCAGGAACTTATCGGCGGGCTCTATGGCGTTTCTATAAATGGAATGTTTGCTGGCGAATCCATGTTTTATCGGAAACCCAATGCCTCGAAACTTGCCTTCGTATTCCTGTGCGAGTTTCTTCGTGAACAAGGCGTCAAGTGGCTAGATTGCCAAGTAATGACTCCATTTCTAGCCAGCTTTGGAGCGGTTGAAGTTCCGCGTGAAGAGTTTATAGGAATGTTGAAGCACTCATTATCGAGGCCGCCACTACGATTCGTGCTTGATTCTAGTGTTCCCAGAAGATAAGGCAGAGAGAAACGAGACCAAGCCCAATTCCGAACAGCTGAATGCGGGTAACTTCCTCTCGATACATACACAGGCCGATCAAAACTGCCATGAGCGCGCAGGAGACAGCAAAAATCAACCCACCGCGTGCCAGGCCAGATCCATTCTTTAAGGCGAAAAGCCAGAAGGAGTTCGCAACAAGATATGCACTCAGAGCGCCGACCCAGCGCCAGGTTGAGCCGTGTAGCTGCCATTCCTTTGCAAGAATATCAGCTACCATTTCGAAAACGATCAACAACGAGATCGGGAGCACCCATGTCATATAGGAATCCGGGTGCAAATTGAACAAAACTTAAAACTGCCTTTCCAGCAGCTTAAAGTCATCAAGTTTGGAGTCGCGCGTCTCCCAATAACTCGCAGTTCCCGTGGCATAGCTTAAATCCATAACCCGCTTCCCTACAAATCGCATTACGAGCGCAAACGGGATGACAAGAATCGTCCAACCAAGAGAGAGAATGAGCGTCGTCATCACTAATCCGATGCCTGTTGCCAGGGACATCCAGGATTTCCATACCGGGTGCAGGACGCCAGGGGCGCGGTATCCAAGCGCCAGCAAAACCAGTGCGGTCGTGGTGAGCGCAACTGGAGTGACGAGCGAGTGGCCCTTATAGAGTCCCACGCCTGCAATTATCAGCAGCACGAGCGAAATAACGCAGCTAAACTCACTGACGTGACGTCGAATGGGCTTACGCACCCAAACTTCGTCGAGATAGTGAACTTTCGTGCGTGAACTGGGCGTCGGTGCGATCACTTCAGGCTCTAATCCAGCTCGAACTTTTTCTGCCAATCCTCCTTGTCCTGCCACTTTGGTTGTTCCTCCTTAAACATCAAGAAATTGTTGATAACCAAGCAGTCAATCTCGGTGCGCATGAAGCAGGTGTAAGCATCCTTCGGTGTGCCTACAATCGGTTCACCACGCACATTGAAGCTGGTATTCACGAGTACCGGGCACCCAGTCTTCTTCTTGAATGCCGCAAGTAACTTGTAAAACGTAGGGTGTTCGTCTCGTGCCACCGTCTGGATTCGCGCCGAGTAATCGACGTGCGTTACGGCAGGAATATCAGAACGCGGAACGTTCAATTTCGCGATTCCGAAAAGCTTTTCCTGCTCCGCGGTCATCTTCAAATGACGCTCCTTTCTAACGGGCGCAACGAGCAACATGTAAGGAGAGTCTGAATCGATCTCGAAATACTCCGAAACATGCTCACGCATCACCGCCGGCGCGAAGGGACGGAACGACTCACGGAACTTAATCTTGAGATTCATCTTGGACTGCATGGTCTTGGATCGTGCATCTCCGATGATGCTTCTGTTACCAAGAGCACGTGGGCCGAATTCCATTTTGCCTTGGAACCAGCCAATCACCTTATCTTGAGCCAAAAGATCGGCTACCTTTGCAAACAATTCATCATCCGGAAGCTGTTTGAAAACAGCGCCACAGGACGTCAAATCTTCGATAATCTCTTCACTTGTAAACTCGGGACCTAATAGTGATGCCTTCTGGAAATCCTTCTTTCCATCGGTGAGTCGCGGATTATTCAAGTATCCGTACCACACGCACAGAGCCGCTCCGAGCGCGCCACCAGCGTCGCCCGCGGCGGGCTGAATCCATATGTTCTTGAACGGACCATCGCGAAGCAACTTTCCGTTGCCGACACAATTCAGAGCAACGCCGCCAGCTAGGCAAAGATTATCTAAACCGGACTCCTTATGCAGGAAGCGTGCTTGACGCAGCATGCATTCCTCAACCACTTCCTGAATCGATCGCGCCAAATCCATCTCCCGCTGTGTGAGCGGAGTTTCCGGAGTCCGGCGCGGACCTCCAAAGAGTGCAGCGAACTCATCGTTCGTCATGTGCAGCTCGGACATGTAACTAAAGTAACGCAGGTTGAGGTGGAATGAACCGTCTTCCTTCAAGTCGATAAGATTATCGTAGATCGTCTGGACATACTTGGGCTCGCCATACGGGGCCAATCCCATAACCTTGTATTCGCCCGAGTTGACCTTAAATCCCGTGTAGTACGTGAATGCGGAATACAGCAGGCCGAGCGAATGAGGAAACTTAATATCCTTGATCAGTGAGAACTTATTTCCTTTCCCGATACCCAAGCTATTGGTGGTCCATTCTCCTACGCCATCAATGGTCAAAATCGCGGCATCTTGAAACGGGGAAGGGTAGAAAGCGCTGCCGGCGTGGCTTTGATGGTGCTCCGTGAAGAGAATCTCGCCAGTATAGTCGAGTTCGTTTTTGATTGTTTCGGGAATCCACAATTTTTCTTTCAACCACAAAGGCATGGCCTTCGCGTAAGACGTGAACCCCTTCGGCGCAGTTGTTAAATAGGTCTGCAACAATCTTTCGAACTTAAGAACCGGCTTGTCGTAAAACACGACATAGTCGACATCCTTGATGCTCAGCCCATTACTCTCGAGGCAAAACTTGGTGGCATGCTTGGGGAACTCGAAATCATGCTTCTTGCGCGTAAAACGTTCTTCCTGCGCTGCAGCGCAAATCTTTCCATCGCGCACTAAACAAGCAGCGCTATCGTGATAGAAAGCCGAGATTCCAAGTATGTTCATTTTGCCCGTTCCAATAAGACAGCGGTTTCAAATTGGTAATTGCAGCTGTATGCCCTACTGGTAGCCACTGCGCGGAACCGCTAGCAGCTTCTCCGAGTGGACACCTCTCAAGAGCGCAAGTACCAGAAATCAATACACTATATACGGTTCTTAGTCGAGTTTAGGGAAGAAGTTTCGCCAGGTAGCCTTAAGTGTGCCTTATTGTTGAGAATCGTCTCTACCGTGACAGCCGCGGCTTTACCCTGTATACCAATCTTTCAAAAAGGTGACGTAATCTCTCTCATGAACTCCCCTGCCCAACCAACCCGTGCAAGCATCTCTGCATTTCTCATATGTTGTAACGAAGAGCGCAACATCGAACGCTGCCTGGAGAGCGTAAAGTGGTGTGATGAGGTGATAGTCGTCGACTCTGGCTCAAAAGACCGCACCCTCGAGATTGCCCGTCGTTATACAGATAAGATTTTTGAGCGGGAATGGCCGGGGTTTGTAGCTCAAAAGCGCTTTGCCTTACAGCAGTGCAGCAGCGACTGGGTTCTCAATATCGATGCCGACGAAGTGGTATCGCCCGAACTTCGTGACCAAATTCTCGGTGTGCTAACTAACCACTCGCCGGAAGGCAATGCTGTTGATGGCTATCAGCTCTCCCGCGTTGTCTTTTACATGAAACGTTGGTGGCGAAATGGCGGGTGGTATCCTGAATACCGCTTACGCCTTTGCCGCAGATCCGCAACAACGTGGGGAGGAGAAGATCCCCATGAGAAGGCACTGGTCGCCGGAGCCACGAAACGACTGTCTGGCGAACTGCAGCACTACACGTATTCGAATCTGACCAGCCAGATGAGTACCCTCAATAAATTCTCGGAAACAGCGGCAAAGTCAATGTTTGCGCGTGGGGAACGCTTCTCCGTCGTTAAGCTTGTGGGCAGACCAATTGCGCGCTTTATAAAGTTCTTTTTTCTCAAATCCGGATTCAAAGAAGGTTTCCCAGGCTTCCTCGTGGCCTGCATTGAGTCGTTCTATGTATTCCTAAAATACGCCAAACTTTGGGAGCTGGAGCGCGGGGTGGCAGAGCAAAATACAAAATCTACCAACTAGCTATTTGCCATAGATATAATTCCAGTACATAGCGCTGTTGTATGGATCGCCATATCCTCCGGAAACATTGCCCACCGCGCTATATGGAGGGCTCGCCCATCGCTCGACGTATTTGAAGAAGGCTTCGTGCCCCCATTCCGATCGCAGTCCCATCAACATCGCAACCGTATAACTTCCAACCATCGGCGCAGACGAGCAGCAGGATTGATAATCTGAAGCACCGGCGGGCGCTGTTCCATTGAGTACGTCAACTACCCGTGCCATTCGCGGACATGAATATAAAGCCTGCCCATTTTCATAACCGACAATTGGCCGCAGGTTTGTGTTCAAGGAAGTCCAATATCCACCATCTCGCTGCCCTTTTGGATCACTTACCGTGCGATTACCGCCGTAGCCACATTGCTTTGTTACGTACGGCTCCAAGTAGTATTGAGGGAAGCCGCCAAAACCACCATCCGCTGGAACGGTCCCTAGATCATCAAAGAGGGTAGAAATTGGTGTGTTCCCCTCATATGAATCAATCGTCGCAGCGACACTTTCACTCGTCATCGAAGCGAAAGATTCATTCATGTTGCCCCAAAGAGCGATAGGAGAGCCGTTCCAGGTATCAGCGCCGAAGTAGGTTTGCGAATCCTCTGCGAAGTATCTGCCCGATGGCCGGCCGTTCGGTGAGTATACAGTCAGGGGATGCGCGTCAAAATCCTGAACGCGCTGGCGCAAGGTTTGCCGATGGTTAGTACGACGGTCGGCTGCGAGGGGATTGACGTGAAGCACGACTATGACATTCTGGTGGCGGACACACCGGAAGACTTCGCGAGACAATCCGCGCGGCTGCTGACAGATGCCACCCTTAACCAGCAGTTGACGCAGAATGGCCGCCAAACCGCCGAGCAAAAATACGATTACCGACGGGCTTGCGAACCGCTGGATGACATTTACCGCTAACCGCCTAACTCAAAAATTTAGTCTGCTGCAAGTCGCATCGCATTGAATCTAAGTATGGGTTGTCTGGAACATTATGCCTATATCCCTATTGGTCGGGACATCACGAGAAAAAGTAACCGCACCTTATGCGAATTTTATTCATCAGCCCTTACATCCCGTCACTCATCCGTGTGCGACCTTACAATATCCTGCACACGTTGGTGAAGCGCGGGCATTACGTGACACTGGTGGCCTTGCAGCCGCCGGGGGACGAGGGTGAGGCGCTGCCGGAACTCCGCCGCTGGTGCGAGGTTGTGCATGTGATCCCGCACGCGCGGACGCAAACCTTGATGAACGCGGCGCTTGCACTGCCAACGGGCTTCCCCATTCAGGCAGCCTATTCGCGCTCATCGGCTTTTGCGAGCTTTGCCCGTGATCTGCTGGGGCGTTCATCGTTCGATGTGGCGCATATCGAGCATTTGCGGGGCGCGGTGCTGGCGGAGTCGCTGGGTGATCTGCCGGTGGTATTCGACTGGGTGGACAGTATTTCGCTGCTGTTTAGCAAGGTGCTGCAAGACGCGCCGAGTTTGAAAAGCCAGTTGATGGCGAAGCTCGACCTCGCCCGTACCCGCCGTTTCGAGGGGCAGCTCACGCAGCGCTTCAAGCAGGTGGCGGTCACCAGTCCGGCAGACCGGCAGGCGTTGGTGGAGTTGGGGAACGACCCTGAACGTGTGAAGGTGGTTTCGAACGGCGTGGACTTGGATTACTTCAACCCGCTGCCGACCCCGCGCGAACCGCAGCGTTTGGTGTTCACGGGGAAGATGAGCTACCACGCGAATATCGCGGCGGCTGAGGATTTGGTGCAGAAGGTGATGCCGCTGGTGTGGCAGAAGCAGCCGCAAACGCAGCTTTATATCGTGGGCAAAGATCCATCGGAGGCGGTGCAAGCCTTTGGTCAAATCCCGAACGTGGTGGTGACCGGCTCGGTGCCGGATATGCGCCCGTACCTCGCTTCGGCGGCGATGTCCCTGAGTACGGTGCGTTACGGCGTGGGCGTGCAAAACAAGGTGCTGGAGGCGATGGCGATGGCGACCCCGGTGGTTTGCTCACCGCAAGCCGTTTCGGCGCTGGGCGTTCGTCAAGGTGAGGATGTGCTGGTGGGGGATACGCCGGAAGCGATTGCCAACCACATCGTTGACCTCCTCGGCGCGCCAGAAAAGCGCCAACGGTTGGGTGATAACGCCCGCCGCTATGTTGAAACCTATCAAACGTGGGATCACTCAGTTTCCATTCTTGAAGCCATGTACACAGAAGCCGCACAATCTGGACGTTCGCGTTCGGTCAACAAGTAGAAGGGTTGATGATGAGAACAGGAGTCGTTGAAGGAACCCCGAAAGTAGCCGATTATAATCCCGCTACTTTATTTAACAATATCGTCCGCCGTAACATGCACACCAAGTTCCGCGTGGTGCAGGCTGCCTTA
>JAFLCA010000153.1 GCA_017302875.1 Deltaproteobacteria bacterium | reverse complement strand
GCTATCAAGCATAAGCTTGCTGAAATGGCTATCCGTATCTGGGTGTGTGAAAGCGCACTCTACCGTTCTGCTAAATTCCTTCGCATCGGTCGCGCCCACCGCGATGGACTCGGGCGCCGCCGCCGGGAAGAAGCGGACCGTGCTGCCGTTGTTCCCCGCGGCCGCCACGAACACCACCCCGCCCCGCACCGCCCGCGCCACCACCTCGTCCAGCGCCCGGGACCGCGTCGTCAGTCCCCAGCTCGCGTTGACCACCCGCGCCCCGTTCGCCACCGCGTAATCCACCGCCTCGATCGTGTCGTCGAGCGTGCCTCCCCCCGCCTCGTCGAACGACTTGAGCGCCATCATCCGCACCGACCACGCCACCCCCGCCACGCCGAGCTCGTCGTTCCCCACCGCCCCCAGGATCCCCGCCACATGGGTCCCGTGGAGGTTGTCGTCCATCGGATCCCCGTCGTCCGACACGAAGTCGAATCCCCGGACGTCGTCGATGTAGCCGTTCCCGTCGTCGTCCACCCCGTTGCCCGCAATCTCCCCGGGATTCTCCCAGATGTTCGGCTCGAGATCGGGATGGAAGAAGTCGACCCCCGTGTCCACGATCGCCACCACGATCCCCCGGTCCCCGGTCGACCAGCGCCACGCCTCGGGCGCCCGGATGTCCGCCCCCGCCCGGCCCCCGGTCTGCCCCGTGTTGCGCAAGCCCCATTGCCGCGGAAACTCGAAGTCATCGGGAACCAGCGGATCCCCGGCCGCCAGGCCCACCCGGAGATTCGGCTCGGCATGCACCACCCCCGGCCACTTCCGGACCTCCCGCAGCCCCGCCTCCAACTCCGTCCCCGCCGCCAGACGCACCAGCGCCCAACCCTCGGCCACCCCGGGACGCGCCTCTCATTCTGCGGAGCTCTAGTTCACTGGTATCGAATTAGAAACAACCATGCGCAACTTCCCATGGGAGGAATGTTGGATCTTGGCGCACTTAGCGACCCAAATAGCGAGTCCTCAGGAGACCTAGACCGGCTCATTCGTGAGTTCGGCTGGACGACCGACACTATCGTGAGCGCTTACTCCAGCACCGTACTGGTTTGCGTAGCGGCGCTCATCCTGTATTACCTCTACCTTTGGTATCAAGGTTCCTCAGGCACAGGCGAAGAAATAGCTTAGACGTGCTCTTGGCTTCGCGCGAACGATGCTCGCTCGGCAGCTATTACCGCAAATAGGCTGCTATGAGCTGCGCGAACTTCCTGGGCTCTATCCGCACTACCGACGGCAGAACGAAAGCCGTACTGCACAACGATATGGCTTGGCCCTCCATCAGCGCGCGATACGGTATGGGAACCGTCAAGTACAGACTCTGCGAGCGCGCGATCCATTCGATCTGCTAGACGTTCGGCTTCTTCCCGAAGCTCAAGCAGCCTTTCGTTCAGGGGCAAGCGTAGGCGAATCAAAGTTGCTGTCTCACTGAATGCGGCTAACCCAGGTCGTGGATCGCGTAATTCCAAATCGAGCTCTGTTCGGAGAGCAGTTCGCAGGTCAGAACAGTCTGGCTCCGCGCGCTCCCCAAGTCGGGCCGCAGCTAAATCAAGCGCCTCCTCTTCCTCCTGTGCGACAAGACTATCAAGAACCGCGTCGTCGTGATCCGGATTCCACTCAGGATGGAAGTGACGAACTGCATTTGCCCAATGTCGGGCATACGAGCCCTCTTTGGTGGTTTCCACGAGCGCATTCAGCAACTGAATGGGGATGCGATGCTGCATCACATTCGTTAAAGGGCTCTCAGCGCTCCAGCTAATTTCTACATAACTTTTCTTACAGTGCGCGCGAAACTCATCTGAAAGGAAGAACTCAGGCCGCTCGATCTGCGCGTCTGAAAATAAGTGGTGATGAACTTTGATGCTAAAATTCGCGATCTCAGCCGCTGCGGTCGCTTCGAAGCCGGCTTTAATCTTGTGTGCATCCGCGACAATCTTGGAGATCGCAATAGCCCCAATTTCAGCGTTGCTCAGCACCGCTTCACAGCGAGAGCCCGAAGCTCCATTCAGAATCAAGCGCCCCCAGTCCTCAGCATCAAAGCGAACACGAACCGTGATGAGCCCCTCATGTTCAAATTTTTCGGCACGGCGCAAACTTGAATTTGGCTCAGGCAAACGATGGGTGGTGGAAACTTCTGGATTCAACACCTCCCCTATCAGCGCAAAGTTGCGCACGATATCGGTAGCAGCGCTGACGCGGCCCTGTTCCGGGCCATGGGAAAGCGGCATAAGCCTCCTGGCGCGGATGTTATGCCCTCAAAAAGGCCTAACGCAACATGCGGCGTAGGCAGGCGAAATAGCTAAAAAAAACGCCACAGAAAGCGGGCTTTCTGTGGCGTTACAAGTGGGCAAAGAGCGAAGATGCTCAATCAAAAGCATCAATATCACCAATGATAGCATTGCTATCATTGTCAGCAAAAGACTTTCGCGGCTTTTTATCGCCCGTCATTTCAGTGACTTAAGCGGCCGTGAGCGCTCATGCGCAGTGCGCTCTAAAATGCGCATAACGAGTAGTAGAACTAGCGTGTCGGCAGCATTGCCCCGGGCAACTTCCGCGCTCTTTGCAGATATAAAAGCTAAACTTCGGACTGCTATGAAACTTATCAAAATTCTTCTTGCCGATGCCCGCTCTCTTTTACAACTAGTTGCCGTAATCGTGGGATTGATTTCTGCCACCATCGTCACGGCAGCGCTCTCTACGTTGTTGGTTTATTCACTGGCCGGCGCTAGCGCTGAGGGAAGCTCTTTGTTCTTCCGCTTGATGAACATGGATAGTGGGTTGTACTACATGTATTCCACCCCGCTCGTTCTAAAGAAGGAACTCTTCCAGGCACTCGCGCTGTTTAACTGGATCGTGCTAGTCGGTGGATTCGGCGGAATCTTGTTGCAGGCCCTTCGCCAGTACCTTGAGAATATCAATTATCGCCTCGCGCACGCCCACAGTGGCACCACGACCGTTCGCACGACAGTTACTCTGCGCGCGCACAACGCTGCTGATGCTAAGGGCGAGGATTTCAAGAAGGCTGGAAATTCCTAGGTTAGTTCGTAACTGCCTATCGCAGGCGAGTGGAGCGCAATTGCTCCCAAGTCTGACTCTTCGGATCGCGACGATTATCAAGCCACCCCATTACAAATGAATATGCATGTCGTACGGTACGATATGCAGCAGTCAGCAGCCCCATTCGCGAATGGTACACCTCCCGCGCCACGTGATAGAGAATAGAGTAAGGCGAGGCCTCCTTTGCAGTTTCCCTCCATACGTACGCCCGATTCTCTTGATCATGGGCATAGCGATCACGGAGTTGAAAAGCACCTTGCGACCAGCGGCGGTAGGCGCCCCAATAGTCGGCTCTCTCGGTCGGACCATAACCCCAGATTTTGGCATCGACGACTCGTTTTCCACCTCCCAGGATGTCAGCTTGCAATCCCAGAGCGAAATCTTCTATTACCGACTGAGGCACGCCGCCCGATCGCTGTAGCCACTGCGCATCCCAGCCCATAAGCCACCCCAATACGCCCCGCGCGTCCTTATTCGCATCCCGATGAGTTTTAAACATTCTTCCCGGGGTTCGCTCAGCAGGGAACAGCTCACGTTCAGGATTCCACTCAAGTGATTGCATGCCAGACACCACTCCCGGACGTTCGCTATTGCGCTGAATCTCAGCATGCATTTCAGCAAACATGGTCATGAGGGCAGCAGGCTCGGGACAGCAATCTGAATCGATGCTAATCACCACCCGATGTCCAGCTTGAAGCGCCAGCTCGTTTCCTAAATTCAAAGCATTCGCTTTGCCCCGCGTATCGGTATCAATGTGCACATACTGGGAGCTATTAACCGCAACAGCAATTGGTGGTTCCCTAATTCCATCATCCCGCAAACTCGTTTCAAGGTTTTTTACCTGCGGGTTACTCCCGGGCGCACTATCGTCGTGGTAACGCGCTATAGTTTCGAGCGCTTCTCGAATTCCCTGCGCACTTCCATCAGTGCAGCCGTTAGTGACGAACACTATCTGGACGTTCACGGCACGCGGCACAAAGGAATGCATGAGCACACCTAAGAAGGTGTTGAGGCCGGCAGCTTCATTATGAATAGGCACCACGAGCGTGAAATATGAATCTCGCGTCTGAACACCGGTGTGTTTCAGCCAGTGCGCATCGCGCTCATCCGCGGGAACCTCTGCTTGATGGCGCACGCGCTCGGCCCAACCAACCGGGGCCTTGAGCGTCGAGAACACTTGGTAGCCTAAGCTCTCGAGACTGATGTCGGCTCGCGGGCCCTCATTGGAAGGGCCTGGATCCTTAGACGCTATGGGAGAGGTAGTTTCAAAAATAGTCACAAGAATTGACTATCTATCATGTTTTAAAAGGCTAAGCTTCTCCTCGCAGCTTAAGATTCAATTGCCTGCCGCGACGCAAATCGTTATGGTAAGGCGCAGATTTTAAAGGATTTCCCTTGAACTTCCCGGTTGACCACATAGGCATTGCCGTTCCGAATCTCGAGGAAGCCATTGCGCAGTACAAAAAGAATTTTGGGTTCGATCTGGATGTGCGCGAGGTTGTCGCAAGCCAGAAGGTGGAACTGGCATTCTTGCGAACTGAGAATACCCTACTCGAGCTTTTAACACCGACCTCGGACGACAGTACGCTGTCAAAATTTTTAAGTACCCGGGGTGCTGGGTTACACCACATTTGCTACCGAGTCCCGAATATTGTTTCCGAGCTGAAACGCCTAGAGGGTCTGGGCTTACAGTTAATCGATAAGACGCCTCGTCCCGGCGCCCATAACTCCCTGATAGCGTTTATACATCCGCGCAGCACCGGTGGGGTTCTTACGGAACTATGTGAGCGCCGTCATACGTAAAACGTAGGGCGAATCAATAGGTTGTCTGGGCATTTGGCTAAGGCCCCATTCAGGTATAGAATCTTCCTCGGACGCTCTAATTACTCCTCTGCGTTCAAAGGAAATTTCGACATATGCGCATCACTCTTTCTAAGACTATTTTTGCGTTCGCGACCTTACTTGCGCTTGGTGGACAACTCGCCCAGGCGGAATCGGCAAAGACATTGCGGCCAAGTTCTGATCGTCAGTGCGCTGATTTGGTCAAGGAGTGCTTTGCCTATTCGGACAGCGAACGCTCTGACTGCTTTCATTCTGCCGGCACGCATTCTTTTTGTGCTGGATCGGCTTTGGGCGATTTGGCGATGAAGCGCTGGTCGATGTCGAGTAACCAGAATCCCACACTCGATCAGGCGCCTGCTCTGTTAGGGCCGAAAGTCGTAGATGGAGATTGCGTGAGCAATTTTGATAACAAGTGGTCAGGAGCGCTCGTACAAGGCGCTATCTCCGCTGACGCCACCACGCAGCTTACGCAAACCCTTAACGCCTGTAATCGCTCGGAGCTCCCTAGCGATTTGATGCGTCCCTAATCGCATATAGCCCCTGCCGCTTGAACGGCGCTTCTTTTCGGGATAGCTATAGGGGTGTTTTAACCCTTGATAGCATTGCCTTATATGTCCGCCTCCCAAACAAAACGAACTCTAGTTACTGCTGCGTTGCCCTATTCTAACGGGCGGCTGCATGTCGGGCACATTGCGGGAGCTTTCCTGCCTGCCGACATCTACGTGCGCTTCTTGCGACTGAAGGGTGTCGAGACCCGTTTTGTCTGCGGCTCCGACGACCACGGCGTAGCGATCATGCTCACGGCAGAGAAAGAAGGCCGTACACCAAAGGAAACCGCTCTCTACTATAGTCAGAAGCAGAAAGCCTCCTTCGATGGCCTCAACATCAAATTCGATGTGTACGGCGGCACGAGTCGCACCGCGAACCACTACAAAACGAGCCAAGATTTTTTCACTCGCGTATACGAGAAGGGATATTTCGAGAAGCAGTCCACGCGCCAGTTCTTCGATGCTTCCAAGGACATGTTCCTTCCCGATCGTTATGTAACGGGCACCTGCGCATACTGCAAAACTCCCGATCAGAATGGCGATCAGTGCGAGAACTGCGGCAAGATGCTCGACGTTGACTCTCTGCTCGACGCACGCAGCGTGATGAGTAAAACACCGGCAACCGTCAAAGAGAGCGCACACTGGTTTCTCGATCTCTCGCGCTTCGAAAAAGAAGTGGCTACGTGGCTCGAATCTTCCACTCTACGCGAGCACACCCGCAATTATGTTTCTGGCTTGCTATCGACGGGACTCGTCAAGCGAGCCATGACTCGCGACCTAACCTGGGGAATTCCTGTTCCCCTTCAGGATCCCGATGCCAAAGGCAAAGTACTCTACGTCTGGTTTGATGCGCCGATTGGGTACATCTCCAACACCAAAGAGCTCTGCGAGATGCGCGGCGAAAGCGAGGAGAAGTATGCAGATTGGTGGAAGTCCGACGACTGCGACGTGTTTCATTTCATCGGTGAAGACAACACTATCTTCCACTGTGTCATTTGGATCGCGATGCTGAGCGCCGAAGGAAGCTTCAAACTTCCCAAGGGCGTTATCGTCAACCAATTCCTCAATATTCAGTTCCCGGGTCAGGATCAGGAAAAGATATCCAAATCTCGCGGCACCGCCGTGTGGATTGAAGATTACATCGCCTCAGGCGCCAACTCGGATGTGCTGCGTTTCTATTTAACGAGCATCGCGCCCGAGCGCGCGCGTACGGTGTATAAACCGGAAGATCTCGTGCAGCGCAATAATTCGGAGCTGGCAAATGTGCTCGGAAACTTTGTGCACCGCATCGTTTCCTTCACGCATAAATATTTCGGGCCGCAGGTTCCGGAATTCCCTGCTGCCAAGGTCAATGACACCGATCGAGCGTTCGAGAAGCGCCTGCTCGAAACCCATGAGAAGCTAACTCAGCATCTGGAAGGCTTTGCGTTCAAGCAAGGGCTAGAGACCATCATGGAGTTCTGCCGTGATGCCAATAAGTACGTCGACGAAAAAGCTCCCTGGACCACGCGTAAGACCGACATGGAGCTAACGGCTGTGAGCTTGGCGTATGGATTGCGCGCTATTCGATATTTGTCGGTGGCACTCGCGCCCTACATGCCTGACACGGCAGCAAAGATCTCGAAGACTCTATGCATCGATACTGCCAACCAACGCTGGGATGATGCCCTCAAAGCCCTCCCGGCCGGTAGTCCTTTGGCTGTTCCTGAGATTCTTTTTTCCAAAATAGAAGATAAGGAAGAGGTCCCGACCTCTGCGTAAGCGGCGCGATCTCAAGACGATGATATTTCCTCCGACCCCTGAGAATATCGCGCGAGCAGCGGACTTGATCCGACAAGGGAAACTTGTCGCATTTCCGACCGAGACGGTTTACGGCCTGGGGGCCGACGCAACAAATGACGCCGCAGTGCAGAGAATCTTTGAAGTTAAGAATCGCCCGACCCTGAATCCCCTTATTGTTCATGTAGCGTCCCTTGCTGATATTGCCTCCGTAGCTGACCTCGAAGGGCGCAGCGACCTTCAAGATAAACTCCGTTCTTTGCAGCAGTTTTGGCCCGGTCCACTTTCCGTCGTGCTCCCCAAGGGCAAATCAATTTCGTCATTTGCCTGCGCGGGACTTCCTTCTGTGGCAGTGAGAATCCCCGATCATGCGGTGGCACTTGAATTCATACGGGCTGCCAAGCGGCCCATCGCGGCACCCAGCGCGAATCGCTCCAGCTATGTAAGCCCGACCACCGCGCAGCATGTCGAAGCTGGTCTTGGCGCAAAAATCGAAATGGTTTTAGATGGTGGCGCCTGCTCGGTCGGGTTAGAGTCGACCATTGTTTCATTGGTATCGCCTAATCCAGTTCTGTTGCGGCCTGGGGCGGTAACATTCGAACAACTAAAAGCGGTTTTGCCTGAACTCGAGTTGTCGCGCTCAGCAGACACACCTGAACAGCCGCTTTCTCCCGGACTGCTTCGGGAGCACTACGCTCCCAGCACCAAGATAGTGCTCAAAGCAAAGATTACCCCGAGCGAGTACCCGGCCCGTGTGGGACTTATCTCATTTGGCCAAATTGAGGGATCCGAGCAAGAATCTAGATATAGCGCGGTAAATGTTCTGAGTCAGTCTGGGGATCTTAGCGAGATCGCGAGCAAACTCTTTGCAGCTATTCGCGAACAGGACGGGCTCGGCTTAGATCTAATTGTGGTCGACTCCTGCTCTGAGGTAGGTTTAGGTCGAGCGATCATGGATCGCTTACTGCGCGCCACCGCAAAGTTTACTTAACATCGGATTTATCACGTGAATACGAGTGCTGCTGCTATGAGCGAAGAAATAATAACCCTGCCGGCCAACAATTCTATTATCGACGTAGAATTCAAGTTACTCAAAAGCCACGGGGATCAGCGGGGATTCTTCCGTGAAGTTGTTCGTTCCACCGACACCCTATTCAAGGACGGAATTTTCGCGCAGTGGAGCCATAGCAAAATGGCAAAGAATGTCGTGAAGGCTTGGCACTATCATCACGTTCAGTATGACTGGTGGTATGTTCCGATTGGAAAAGTGCAAACCATTCTTTTCGATAACCGCCCCGAGAGTCCCACCTTCAAGAAAAAGCTCGTTTTCAAAATGGGAGAAACCGCCAAGTACGGACCGGACGTGTTTGAAGTATGCGTGCGTATTCCGCCGGGAGTTCTGCACGGCTGCAAGGTGCTAAGCAAAGAGGCGCACCTCTTCTATATCACGAGCGAAACCTATAACCCGAATGAAGAGGGTCGCTTCCCTTTCGATCAAGGACCGAATGGTTTGAAGCATCGCTGGGGCAAAAATCCAATCGTGGCGGACAACGATCGCCGCGCTTTCGTGCCCACGTCGACTCGCAAGATGGTAGCAAGCGCGTAATTCGAAGCAGCCAGTCTTGTCATTGCAAGCGAAAACTGTCCGCGAGGAAACCACGCATTCGCTCTTGGGCACACAGGCCACATCGCAACCAACGGCAGTGGCCAAAGAAGCAGCGAAGGATCCTTATCGGGGGATTGCTTCGGGCATGAGCCCTCGCAATGACAATGCCGGATTGCCTTGAAATTTCGCCCCTGTCATTGCAAGCGAAAACTGTCCGCGAGGAAACCACGCATTCGCTCTTGGGCACACAGGCCACATCGCAACCAACGGCAGTGGCCAAAGAAGCAGCGAAGGATCCTTATCGGGGGATTGCTTCGGG
>JAFLCA010000152.1 GCA_017302875.1 Deltaproteobacteria bacterium | reverse complement strand
ATTGACTGGGGTGTGTATGCTCGAAGCGATCGCTTAGTTGTAAAAACATTTCGCGAAGAACAAGATCTTTCGGTGCTGGTCTTGCTCGATACGAGTGCGTCAATGAGCGTGCCTGCCTCGGATCGAAAATGGGAGCGCAGTTGTGAGATTGCCCTGGCTTTGGCCTATATCGCTCTTATGGAGCAGGATAGTGTCTGTGTTTCGGCCCCGGGAATGTTCGATAGTCCCTTCTACTACGGTGCGCGCGCGATTCACGATCTTACGAAGTCTTTGCTGTCGGCCGAACGCAATCCTTCCGTGGATTTTCTCCGTGAAGCGCAACGTGCCGTAGCAAAGGTGCGTTTCCCAGGCGTGGCGGTTCTGGTTTCTGATTTCCTCATGCCACTCTCTGATATTCAAGCGCTTGTGAATGTGATGCGCGCCAAGAATCTCGATATTACCGCCATTCAGGTATTGGGGCCCGGTGATACCGATCCCTTACGTGCTGCCGCAGATGTGATCGCGGTTGATAGCGAAACCGGGGAAGAAATGGAGATTGGCCTGGACTCGCGTCAGCGTGAGCAATATGCGGCCCTACTTGAAGATCATAATCGCTCTATTCAGGATATTTTCGGATCTGCTCGGATTCGTTATACGCGAGCGGATACGACAACTTCTTTGGCGGACTTCTTGATTCGGAATTTGGCTGTTTCAGGATTGCTTAAATGAGTTGGCTCTCGGGACTAAATCTTGGATTTGTCTCGCCCTATTGGCTGGCATTGTTCCCGCTCGCCGCAGGCTTGCTTGTGTTTGCATACCTGCGCCGAGGAAAGGGGACACGCGTACCGGTGGGAACGCTCTTCCTATTGCGCAGTTTGAAGCGACCGGTTTTCTCCCGAAAGAAGTTTCGCCCACCGCCTCGCTTTTATTTTGAGCTCCTCCTCCTGTTGCTCCTGATTGCTGGCGCGGCTGGACTCTATAAGCAGGGCATGGGCACAAGAGTTGCGGTGTTGGTGGACAACTCTTTTAGTATGGCCCGCGTCGAAGGAGATGGGACTGATCTTCTATCCGCAGCCATTCGTGACGCCGAGAGCCTCGTGCGTAGTCTTTCCGGTGAGAGTCGGGTCGAGGTGTTTGCCACCTCGCCGCGCTTACGTTCGATATCTTCGGGGCTAGTGCGTCCGGATCGCGCGGTTCAAGACTTAAAGCGAATTGAGCTGGCTTATGCCGCGGATAGTTTGGATGCCGCTGCGCAAAAGCTGATCAGCGATCCGAGTTTCGAACGTGTCTATGCCTTTAGTGATCGAAGTTTGCAGCAGCGTGATGGTTCGGGCCGCCTTGATATTCGTACGGTCTCTTCAGCTCCTGCCTCTGCCAAGCCAGAGAATGTCGCGATATCCCACCTTGCTCTAAAGAGTGGCGCAGCGCAGAACAGTATCGAAGTTTCTCTAGCATCCTTTCTGCAGGGTCAGGCGCGAGTAAGAGTAATTCTCGAGGCGCTCGATAGTGAGGGCTCAGGTGCTGCCTTCAAGCGGGTTGGGGAGAAGGTTGTGGCGTTGCGCGGCCGTTCCCATGAAGTGATTGCATTCTCCGATATTAGTCCTTCCATCCGGGCTTTCCGAGCTCGCTTGGAACCGGATTCTCAGGGCCAGTCGTATGGTACAAATACTATCCGCCAGGACGATAGCGCGGTCCTGAGTATAGAAGCGCATGGCGGGAACATCGCGCTCGTAAGCCAGTTCAGTCCTTCTGAGTTGGGATTGTCCAATTTGCGTTTCGCTCAGTTCGAGCAAGTAAAACCGGAAGAGTATGAGCGCGATCCTTCGCTGCTTCGTCAGCGCGGAGATTTGGCGGCAATTTTCCACCGCTACCTGCCGCCTCGCTTGCCGGAAATAAGTTCTGTGTTCATTGCCCCAGTGGCGGGCTCTGACTTTCTCAGCATTCAAGGCGACATTTCAAATGTGGAGTTAACGCGTTGGCTCGGTACTCACGCCACCCTGAGTTATGTGAATATGGCCAGTCTGAAACTGGCTAAGGCTGAAATTCTGGGAGTACCACCTTGGGCCGAAACTCTTATCTCTTCTACTCGCGGGCCAATAGCGTTTGTTGGAGAGAAAGATCGTCGCAAGTATGTGGGGCTGGGATTCGAGATTCTGCCATTTGAAGGGAAGAAATCGACCTTAACGAGTATTCTCACGCTTAATGTGCTTAAATATATCTCGGACATTGGCGCCGATGTCGGATTTCAAACTGTCGGGTCGCGCCTATTCCTGTCGATCGACGCGCAGCGCGCAGCTTACCTTGAGGGCGAAGAGCTTTTCTCGGCCGCTCAAGGCGAGAAAGCTCGCGAAGCGGTTATGGTCGGTAAACCCGGCCTTATCAAAGTTGAGTCAAAAGCAGGCGCGCAGGCGTTGCAGGCCTTCAACTATTACGATGAGAATGAATCCGATACCTTGACCCACGAGCCGGTTGCCGTCGACGTTCCGAATTCAGATCCGACTGAGCGTCATGACACCACACTGTTAGCTGGATGGATTGCCGCCCTTGTTGGCTTTGCGTTGATGCTCGACCTTCTGTTTGGCAGCGGACTTTTGAAACGCCTACGCCTTTCGCGGGATGCTGCATGAAGTTTGCCCATCTCGATCACCCGCTTCTGCTGCCTTTGCTTCTTATCTTGCTTGCTTGCAGTGCTGTCTACTTTTTTGTTCCCAAGGCGCGTGCCTTTATAGGCGTTTCTCGCGGTCTCTTTCTTCTACGAGCTGTAGTTCTTACTTTGCTTTGTATTGCAGTCGCAGAGCCTTATCTAGAACATGAGCGGCAGGAATCCACAGCGCTCGTTTTTTTAGATGTTTCGGATAGTATGGACTCATCGACCAGCACGAAAGCTATGCAGAATGTCACTGCGCTCGGGCGCGGTGAAGTAACCCTGGATGTCGTTCCATTTGCTGATAAATCTGCTGCCATTTCCTTTCCCCTCCAGGGCGCAGGAGATTTTCGACAGCTTCAGTCTTCATGGGGCAAGTTAAACATTGGGGCTACCAATGTAGAGACTGCTCTGAGCGGGCTACTGTCGCGACCGGCTGGGAGTGTCTTGCTCTTGAGTGACGGCAATGAAACTGCCGGCGATGCGCGCAAGCTCATTCCGCAGCTTCGCGATGCCGGCTACAAAGTGTTTCCGATAGTTCCCGAGGATGCTCAGAACGGAAGTCTTCGCTTCCATATATCCAGTCTGCATGCACCCCTGGTCGCTCCGGCTCAAAAGAGCGTCGAGGTGCGAGCCAGTGTGCAGAATTCCAGTGACCGAGAGCAGCGGGGACAGTTGGAAATTACTCACGACAAGAAGGTAATTTTCTCTCAAGAGGTGGTGCTTGCTCCTAAGTCTGAGGCTCTCTTTACGGCGCAGAGCGATCCATCGAGTGAGGGTATTAAGGAGATCACAGCGCTTCTTAAGCCTGAGGATTCTGCCATTGCTGCGTCTTCTGAGAGCATCTTTCTTTCCGGCCAGGCCCGCGAGCGTGTTTTGCTGGTAAGCAGTTCGGAGGAGGACGCGCGATTTCTTAAGGAAGCCTTGCAGTCTCAAGCCTACCAGCTTGAAAATGTAATTGCCGACGCAAAAGGCACTAGTCTGCCGGACCTCAGTAAGTTCTCCAGCGTCATTTTTAATAATGTTGCCTATGATCAAATCGCCAAAACGAGCGTCAATCTGCTCGACTCATACGTCAAGGGTGGCGGCGGATTTATCATGCTGGGAGGCAATCGCAGCTTTGGGCTGGGGGGATATCGAGGCACTATCGTGGAAGATATTCTGCCGGTCGAGCTGCTGCCGCCGCAAACTATCAAGAAGCGACTTAATCTTGCGGTTGAGCTGGTAATCGACAAGTCGCGCAGTATGTCCGATTCCGACAAGATTGAGTACGCCAAAGAGGCCGCGCGAGAAGCCATTCGCGCACTCAAAGATGATGACTATGTCGGTGTGATTGGATTCGACGCCTCTCCATTCGTCGTCGCAGAGCTGGCTCCGCTTTCTTCAAATCGAGAAAAGGCCTCAGAGCGAGTGGGACGTCTTTTCCCCGCGGGGCGCACCAATATGCTGCCTGCCATTGAAGAGGCTCGGCGCAGCCTTTTGCGCGCTAACGCCGGACGCAAGCACATGATAATTCTTACGGATGGAAAGATTCCTGATGAGGGGCCGTACTATGCTGAACTCGTTCGGCAGATGCGACTGATGGGGATCACTGTCTCCACGGTGTTGTTGGGTTCCGATGCCGATCCCGGAATGCTTGAAACGATGGCTGATGTGGGGGGAGGAGCCTTCTATCAAACGTCAGATCCACGCAGTTTGCCGCGAATTTTCTTAACTGACATCAAGGTCGGTTCCGGTGAACAAACGATGAAAGAGCAGGAGTATTTGGTGCGCCCCGGCACTTCAGAGCTACGCAGCACCACCATCGAGGCCTTTCCGCCAATTCGCGGCTATGTCGAAACCAAGGCAAAGAAAACTGCCAATCTCGAGTTGGTTGCCTTTGGAAATAATGTCGCTGAACCTTTATTGGCCTCATGGGCCTATGGGAAAGGCCGCTCGCTGGCCTTCACCTCCGATGCGAACGGACGCTGGTCGAGTGGCTGGGTACCCTGGCCTAAGTTCTTCACGTTCTGGAGCGAGTTGCTGGACTCTGTTCGTCAGTCGAATCTCGACTCGCAGAATATCCGCTTTGACCTGCGCTATGTCGTAGAGCACGGCATGCTGACATTGGATCTCAGCATTTTCTCAGAAAAGCCACCGGGAGGCGTACATGCTACTTTGGCTATGCCGGATGGAGCAGCGCGAGAAATTGAATTTGCAAACATATCCCCAGGCCACTATCGCACGCGAGTCTCTGATATCTCGGCAGGGAAATATACCTTCAATGGAGTGGTGGACGGCAAAAAGCTGACCCCGGTAGCCTTCGCCTTGCAGGGCAGTCTGTTCGGCGAACGACGCGGCGAGGGTTACAATATGCCGCTTCTGTATGCCCTGGCCGACGGGACCGGCGGAAAAATTAATCCGAATGCGCAGGACATCAAGAGTCAGGTGTATAAGCACATCGAGCGCCAGGATCTGACCACCTGGTTCTTGGCGACCGGCCTTTTAGTCTTTCTCTTGGAAATCCTGCTTCGCGAAGTGCCAAAGCTCTTCACGGTGCGATGGAAGCTTCCGCGCCGTGCTGCAAAGCGACAGGCGGTTTCACGCGCCTCGTCGTGAGAGCGACTTGAGCCTTACGATTCCTGCGTCAGTAAGCCAGGAGCGATGTCGATAACAGAATGCGCCTTAAGGCGATTAGTCATTGAAAGCGCCAGAGTCTGCAAGAACGAATCGGCCCCACGGCGACGATACTCTGCAATCTTACTATCGATCGCGTCCTTGTCGGGCCGGGTAGCGTTCGCAACTTGGATGATCAAGTAGGTTCCGTTGGACTCGAAAACTCGGGAAGGCTTCTTGCCAACGCTTTCGAGAACAAAAAGTTCCTGTTCAATGTCTGGATCGTTAAATGGCGCAGTTCTCGCGCGGCTTGAAACGCTGAGATCTTTTGCCTGTTTAAGGTTCAGCTTTGCTGCCTGCGCAGCCGTCTTGAGATTCTCTTGAGACTCAGTAGCCTTCAAGAGCGAGTCCGCTGCGGCCTTCGCCATTTTCACGGACTGCTGCTTCTTCCAGTTCTCGATGACCTTGCTGCGTACTTGTTCCAAAGGAGGAACTTCCTGATCTTTGTACTGTTTCAGCGATACCAGCACGGTCTTGTCGCCAACATCAACCGCTTGCTTCGTCTCTTCCGGGAAGGCGATGACTTTAGCGGTCAAACCGCGCAGTCCATTCTCGGGATCTTTCTCACGATCCAGAAGGCCGTTCGTCGAGGCGGCCACGAGGTTGTTCTCGACGGCAAAGTCAGCCAAGGAGCGGGTTCCAGCCTGCCACTTATCGAAGAGCGTGCGAGCCTTGTCAGCGGTATAGGCAGGAGCTTCCTGCTTCCGAATAATCGCCTCGATTTCCTTGCGAACGGAATTTAGCTCCTTGGGAGCGGCAGCTTTTACGCCTTCAATCTTGATGACATGGAAACCGTAATCAGTGGGAACCACTTCCGTGATGCCACCTTCTTTAGTTTTGAAGGCAGCTGCGTCAAACTGCTTCGCCATTTTGCCGCGGCTAATCCAGCCTAAATCGCCGCCGTTGCCCTTGGTCGTAATGTCATCTGAGTACTGTAGCGCAAGCGAATCAAAGGACTCTCCGGAGAGAGCCTTCTGGTGCACTTCTTCAGCTTTCTCTTTTAGAGCTGCCATTTCAGTAGGGGTCGAATCCTTTGAGTAGTTGATCTGGATGTGTCGAGCGTGGACCTGCTCGTCGCTGGTGAACTGCGATTGATGATCCGAGTAGTATAGCTCGACATCTTCCGGCGTAACCTCGACTAGATCTAAGAACTTTTCCGGATCGAGAACCACGTAGTCGTAGCTCACTCTGGGGGGAAGTTCATAGTCGGCATTGCGCTCATCGAAATAGTTCGTAAGCGTCACAGAGTCAGGATCTTTGATGTCTTTGAGAAAGTCAGCTGGATTGAATTCTACGTAGTCAAAGCTAAATTTGGCTTCCTCTCGCTCAACTGCCGAGCGAGACTCGCGCAGCGATGGAAGTGAAGCGAGATGTAAGATGCCGATGTACTGCTGTCGTAAGGCCTCTTGACGAACGCTTTGTTCGAAGGTGGCGGAGGTCATGCCGACCTGACGTAGGAAGGCGCGATAGGTCTCAACGTCAAACGGACGATCCTTTCCAAACAGCGATGTTTTAATCAGCGAGCCCAAGCCTTCGTCTCCGACGGTCAGTCCTTGCCGAGAAGCTTCGCGCTCGATGATGTAGTCATTGATGCTCTTGTCGACGGCCTGTTGGCCGATGTTGAGATTGAGCTGCTGGGCCAGCTGGGCGTAATTCTGGCCGAACATGTTGCGGTAGCGCGCTTCAAGGTTGCGGCGCTCACGCGAGATATCTTCATACGTGATGACATGCTCGTCGATCTTAACCGCATAGGGTTCTTGGCGCTGGTCGAGGAGGTGCACGCCGAAACCGGTCATCATCATGCAGACCAATCCCACGATGAGAAATCCGAAGAGGGACTTTCTGTATTTGTGCATTGTTCTCAACATGGGGAGTTTCCTTGGTTCTTCTTAAAATAACCCAAATATAACTGTTCTTCGGCTTCCTTCGGGCGGCCTATGAAGCGCCATCCAATCTCAGCTTGGAGTCCATTCAGCAAATCAACACAGGCTTCGAACATGGTCGGCGTCGTTAGTACGCAAACCAGAGATTTTCGAATATTGAGAGTTCTCACGATGCCGACCCCTTCGTGCGATTCGACGAGGGCCTGCAGCAGGACGACTTTTTCTCCTGGAACTTCCAGGTAAAGCGCCACCGTACCCTCATCAATATAGTCCGGCTGAGCTTGCAATCTTAGGCTCCGTCTTTGCGCTTCTTTAATTCAGCCGCAATCACTTCATTGACCTTCTTCGGGTTCGCACTTCCCGAGGTGGCTTTCATGACCTGGCCAACGAAGAACATATGCAGTCGTTCATTGCCGGCAAGATAACCCTGCAATTGAGAAGCGTTCTTGTTGAAAACGTCCTCAACAATACGGCGAATTTCATCGTCATTGGTGATCTGCTTGAGACCTTTTTCTGCGACGATTTCTTGAGCCGGGCGTCCGGAGGCGAACATTTCTTCGAAGACGGACTTGCCCATTTTTCCGCTGATGGTCTCGGAGTCGATGAGCTTTAGAAGCTCGCCTAAGTTCTGAGCGGAGATCGGGGACTTTTTAAGATCCAACCCGGCCTTGTTGAGCATTCCAAACAGCTCAGACGTAACCCAGGCGCAGGCCAACTTGGCATTCTGGCAAATCTTGAACACTTCCTCGAAGAAGTCGACAAACGAGCGCTCGGCCGTTAGCACATGTGCATCGTAGGCTGTTAAACCATACCCCTCGACGAGCTCCTTCACCCGCTCCTCAGGCAGTTTCGGCATGCGCGAGGTGACTTCACGAATCCAACTCTCCTCGATCACCAACGGAGGCAAATCAGGGTCAGGGAAGTAGCGATAGTCGGCTGACTCTTCCTTCGAGCGCATCGGCTTGGTTACTCCGGTCGCACTGTCAAAGAGTAGGGTTTCCTGAACCACGGTCTTGCCGCTTTTGAGCAGCGACATTTGTCTCGCGATTTCGTACTCAAGCGCGCGCTCGACGAACTTAAAGGAGTTGATGTTCTTTATTTCGGTGCGCGTTCCAAACTTTACCTCGCCAACCGGGCGTAGCGAGATGTTGGCGTCGCATCGCAAGCTACCCTCTTCCATGTTGCCGTCGCTGACATCAAGGAAGCGCACGATTTGGCGCAACGTTCTCAAATATGCTGCGGCCTCAGCGGGCGAACGTAGGTCCGGCTCGGAAACGATTTCCAAAAGTCCGACGCCCGCGCGATTCAAATCGATCAGAGAAGATCCAGTGCGGGAATCGTGGATATTTTTCCCGGCGTCCTCTTCCATGTGGATACGGGTGATTCCAATCGTGCGAGTAGCATCATTGATCTGGATAGCGATATGCCCGCGCTCGCAGATCGGCTCCTCGAATTGCGAGATTTGATATCCTTTCGGCAAGTCGGGGTAGAAGTAGTGCTTGCGCGCAAAGCGATTAAAGCTGCGAATTTCACAATTCATCGCCAGCCCGAGCATCATGGCGTATTCCACGACGCTGCGATTCAAAACGGGAAGGGCGCCGGGCAATCCCAAGGTGACCGGGTCGGTAAATTCATTCGGGTCTGCTCCGAACTCAGTCGACGAAGAGCAAAATATCTTCGACTTTGTCGAAAGTTGAACGTGGGTCTCAAGGCCGATGACGGTTTCAAATTCCATAGCACTCACTTACGAAATCGAGGCAGGCAGTTTCTTGTGCCATTCAGTGGCTGATTCATAGGCAGAGGCAACTTTGAAGATACTCTCTTCGTCCCAAGGCTTGCCGATTAATTGCAATCCAATCGGCAGTCCATCGTTGCTAAATCCGCACGGCAAGCTCATTCCCGGCAGCCCCGCCAGATTGAGCGGAATGGTAAAGACGTCGCTCAAGTACATGGATAAAGGATCGCTGGCCTTCTCTCCAATCTTGAACGCGGGAGTCGGGGCGGTCGGGCAAAGTATTAAGTCGCATTTCTGACTAAAGGCATCCGAAAAGTCTTTGGCGATTAAGGTGCGAACTTTTTGGGCGCGCAGGTAATAGGCATCGTAATATCCAGACGACAGAACGTAGGTGCCGATGATGATACGACGCTTTACTTCCGCTCCA
>JAFLCA010000151.1 GCA_017302875.1 Deltaproteobacteria bacterium | reverse complement strand
TGCCTTCGCCGACCGTTACGCCCACGGCGACCCGCACGGCTACTCCGACTCCGACCTTTACGGTTACTGCGACTCCAACCAGAACGGCAACCGCGACTGCGACAGCGACCCGCACTCCAACGCGTACTGCGACTCCTACGCCAACTCGCACGTCAACTGCTACGGCGACTCCTACGCCAACCCGAACGGCAACCGCTACTGCGACAGCGACTAGCACTCCGACTCGCACTGTAACGCCTACTCCGACCCGCACCCCAACTGCGACGGCGACTCAGACTCGGACTGCAACTCCAATTGCAACCGTAACTGCTACCGCCACGGCGACTGCAACTGCCACGTCAACGGCGACCCCGACAGCGACGCCGGAGCCTAAGGAGACCGCAATTCTCAAACCAACAACTACTCCGCCGCCGCTTCCCACGCTTACTCCGAGCGCGGCGCCCACGGTCGAGTCTGCTCGCCTCGTGTTGCGTGTAAAACGAAAGGTCGATGCTGTTGGACTGGTGGTCAAGGCGCAAGCCCAAGATAGGCTGATTGGCTTAACGGAAGCCGGAATTACGGGCTGCCGTTTTGAGGTGCGGGTATCGCTTAGTAAGAGCGCTATTCCTGAACAGGAGCCCCAAATTCTCGATCTTTCAGAACTCACGGTCGTCAAGGTCAAGCTTTCGAAGCTTCCGAAAGCGAGAATATTCTTTAGTTCCGATCTGACTTGCCGAGAACTCGAAGGTAGTGCCGACGGTGCGGTGCTGGATCTCCGGGACCGCTCCCGCCGAATACCAACGGTCAATTCCACGCGTGTACTACGTCCGCTTATAAAAGCTCTTACGAGAGCGGCCGTGGCCGCAGCTCGAAAAAATGCCGCTAAATCCGCGCACTAAACCTGTAGCGAAATATTTGGTGCTTTGCCGAGCTCCGTCCTATACTCGGGCAAAATTACTATTGAGGAGATTTTGATCTATGGAAAGCAAAGCTCAGGCAACTTGGACAGGTGGATTGAAGGATGGCAAGGGATCGATAACTACCGGCAGCGGTGTACTCAATAATATTCCCTTCACCTTTGCGACTCGCTTTGAAGGCGCCAAGGGGACAAATCCTGAAGAGCTAATCGGCGCCGCGCACTCAGGCTGTTTTTCTATGGCCCTATCTGCGGAGCTGGGAAAAGCTTCGATCACACCTAATTCCATTGAGACTGCCGCAGTTATTGTTCTCGCGCAGCAGGGCGGTGGTTTTGCTGTGACCGAAAGCAGATTGACGACGGTAGTGACTGCAAAAGGTGCGGATAGAGCCAAGATTGAAGCGGCCGCCGCATCGGCAAAAGAAAACTGCCCCATTTCAAAACTTCTAAACGCGAAGGTATCGTTAGCTCTAACGGTAAATACATAAATTAGCGTCCCTTCACGATAGCGCTTCCGCTGCTCGCCAGTGGGGCGCTATTTTTGCGAGGTGGACTTCGAATGCACGCTGCTTCCGTGCATGCCAACGAGGTATGCGAGGATAAGTGCTACGTAAAGCTGTCCTGAACATCCGATAAAGGCGCACAACGCGCGCGCAAACGGCCGATTCACCGTGACATCGCCGTAACTATTGGTGGTCAGACAGGTGGTACTGAAATAGAGAAAATTAGAAAACATCGAGGTCAGATTCGGGCTTAGCGTAAACGTACCGGGGTGCAAAATCTCCATGATAGAGAAAGCATCCGCCCACATGAAGCAACTCAACAAGTACACGCCAACAGCAGCGTAAATGTGCCCGACCGATACATCGGGACTCTTTACAATTCGCTTTAAGATGACAGCGCAAGAATAGCCTTCCAGTAAGAACAAACAGACATACTGAATCGCTTCATGGTATTCGAAGGGATCGTAGAGGTTATACAGGCGAGCAAGGGGAATCGGCAGCGCAGTGATAACGGCAGCGCTTATAACCAGTTGCGATCGGCCGATCGCAAAGAGCGCCCACACTAAAACCGTTGTCATTGCAAAGTCGAGCACAAGCTCTATGGACGGCTTATGATCGAGAAGCGGGAATGCGAAGTAGAGGGCGATTAGAGCTAGAAAAAAAATTAAGAAGTGTCTTCGATCGTCGATTTTCATAGTGCTGCGCAGAAGAATCACGCGCGCTCCTCCATCCAGAGCGGCGGCCTGTTCGCTTCATTCTATTCATGTCCCCCCGCAGCGTGCTAGGTGACTTTTTGCGGTTAATGCTGCGTGAATTATTGCACTTGCAGGGTTGTTAGAGGGTACCAACCGCCGCCATCCTTACCGGAGTTGGCCAGCTGTACCTTGGGCTGTTTTGAAACCGGGTCGACGATGGAGAGTGCTATCGTATAATTCCCAGGAGCTAATCCCACTGGTATGCTTATCGATTGGTCTACCGAATACAATCCGGGCACCCAAGTTTTGACCTGGGTCGGCGTTGCAATGGTAGCCACGGCGGATCCGGCCCCGTTTCGTATTTGTACCCCAATTACGTAGTTTCCATACGTTGGCGCGTTCCCTTTATTCTCCCAATCCATGGAAAGCATCAGGGTTGAGCCGGCTGCCGCACTTGCCGCATGGCGTAACTCCTTTAAGACGAAGCGGTAGCCAAGTTTCTTCAGCATCTCGTTCACTTTTGGAATAGAAGCTGCCGAGACCGTGGCATTCTTGTTGTGCACTTGTGATACGTGGTTGTCGACGGCCCACTGTAGGATGTAGTCGACATTCCAGCCTTGATTTTCCCAGTAGGACATTGTCCAGCACGTTTCCATAGCCAGCGGTGCGGTTCTCCAGGCGTTAGCTCCGGCAGTTCCTGCGCCGGCAATGCGTTGCGCGTACATACCGGGAGGAGAGATTCTGTTCTGCCAGTTCATATTACCCCAGCAGTCGCCTCTAAACCCGGCCCCGCGAGAAACGGCGTACGTCAAAGAGTCTTGATGCTCAAGTTGGGCGACCTTTGGAGTGTCAGGAAAATACTCGAAGTATTTGTCGATGATGAGATTCAAGTTCGCTTGGGACGGCATGGGCACCGCGGGGGTGGTGTCTCCGAAGTGCCATTCGCCCCACAATCCGACAGTTCCGATATCAACTGTCGAGATATCGGGGTGATTGTTGTAGCGCTGGCCGAGCACCTGTAGAAATTCAAAGTGCTTCTGCCGCGCGGTGGCATTATTAAAGTCGGGGGTCCACACCGTTGGACCACCCTCGGCTACGAATTCATATCCGGGCACACCTAGGTTTCGCAGCCAAGTCGGAGCGGTGACCAGATTGTCGACCGTCACGATTCGGAAGGCCACTTTCTGGCCGCTATTGTGAGCCTGAGTGATGCGTTGATCGAAGGTCGACCAGTTGTAGACTCCGTCGGCAGTTTCCAAGTCTTTCCAATAGTACTTGATGTAAGCGACTTTGTTCTTGAAGCCCTGAGCATCCTGGCCGCTGGTGTTTACCTTATCGCAGCTTTGCCAACCGATATCGGGGTTCGTGACGATGTCCGTCAGTTCCGTCGGTTGCGCGAAGACTTCC
This sequence comes from Deltaproteobacteria bacterium, assembly GCA_017302875.1. GTDB lineage: Bacteria > Bdellovibrionota_C > UBA2361 > UBA2361 > JAFLCA01 > JAFLCA01. Next base: position 5,892 of record JAFLCA010000151.1, on the reverse strand, counting down.
TGTCCCCCGGGTGTTGCAGTTGCGCTTACGGTCGGCGTTGGCGTGGAAGTGGCAGTTGGGGTCGGGGTTTTAGTCGGTGTGGCTGTCGCCGTCTTCGTCGGGGTAGCGGTTGCGGTGCGAGTGGGGGTTCTCGTCGGAGTTGCCGTGGCAGTAGGCTGAGGCGTCGGCGTAGAAGTGTTTGTTGCCGGCACCTGCGTTGGAGTGCTCGAAGGAGTATTGGTTGGCGTAGCGCTCGGTTCAGGGTTTTGCAAAAAAGGCGGTACGCTTGTGGCGGTGGCGGTGGGGGCAGCCGCTGCAGTTACCCGAACTCGTGCGCTAACCGCGCGACTGCGAGCGCCGTCTCGATCTCTTACGGTCAAAGTAACGGTATAGCTCCCGGCGCTTTCGTATACATGCGAGGGATGGGAGAGCTCGTGTCCTTCAGTAACTGAACCATCCCCGAAATTCCAGGAATACAGAAAGCCAGCTTCCCGGTCCCCGGGGCTGGGGTCAGTGGCGCTGCCGTCTAATGTCAGGCTGCTATATTGATCGACTTGGTATGGTCCGCCGATATCGGCAGTCGGGCGGATGTTCCGAATGCGGATGCTCGCTGCCGCAGATCTACGACGTAGCAGGGAATCGTCGCTGTTCCCGGCGACACGCATTACTCGTACGGTAAATACTCCACTGTCCTTGTACATGCGCGTTATGCGAGAGGATCGACGTTCGAAGATGCCATCATCGTCTAAATCCCAGACATGCATTCCTCCGCCCGCTACTTGCAGGGTTAGGCGCGAACCCTCTGAATTTTCACCGCTAATAAGAATACGTGGGCGTAAGCTGCTTTCACGCTTAGAATTTGCAGCCTGAGCGGGCGCGCTGGAGAGCAGGGTAAGGCAAACTAGTAAAAACTCGCAGGCTAGGAAACGAAGGTGCGCCTGGGTGGAAACCTTTTTCATACGCAGCAAAACCGAAACTTTTAAAGGACGTCTTAAAACCGGCGACTTACAGAATGCGGCAGAGGTAACCCGGGAAATTCTCTTCGCGTAGCTGCACCGTGCTACCTTCAAGAGCAATCCCCATACCGACTTTGGCGATCCAAAACCGACAGGATGTGACTGCTTGGAAACTGCCTGCGAATTCGAGTAGATGGTGTTTCTCGCGCGAGAAACACCATCTTGGGGCGAGGTGGCTGTCTAGAATGTTCGCTCGATCTTTCCCGCAAAATGCTCACGGTGCGGGCTTTTCTCGATGGTTTTGCGCTGAGCCGCAGCCTCAAGAGGGTGGCTTGGCGATAAGGGCTGCATGTGTGGTACCCTGCGGATCCTATGAGGCAAGAGGAGCGAGAAGCACCATCTAGGAAGTTTGGAGATGCTTCTCTGTGCGTGGTTCGCGATGAACAGGGAGCGCTGACTCTCGAGGGCGGATTGCGCGGGCTGGCGTTCTCGCACGGCTGCCCGATTCCCGATCTGGTTGAACAGGAGTACGGAGCTGCTTGGGCGTTGGCGCGTTATGCGTCCTGCAACTTTGTCTACAAGCACATCATACTGGGAGAGGCTGCCGCGAAGCCCGATCAGACCTTGTTCGAACGTCTGCACGCAGGATTACTTCGTGCTCCAGGAGAACTTCCCCCGCCCAGAAATCCAGCCTTTGTGCCTCCGGACTACCATATTCGGATGTGCGGCATGGGTACGCCTTGGGGCTACGCGGCACCACGGATTTTTCTCGAACAGCTCGGCGATTTGGAGGCGCAGGAGCGGGCGATTGTTGACCCCGAGGGGCAACGCTTTGATCAGGCGCTCCGGGTTCTCGAGAATGCTGTTTCGCTTAGCGAGGAGCCTATACCATTTTTGGTCCGCTTCGCTGAGGGAGTGGTCGAGGAAAAGGCCGATCGCACGGCGGTATTGAGTCATTTGCTTTCCTTAGATTTTTACCGAGAGGAGAACTGCCCATCGGTTGCCGCGCTTGTGCGGCAGGAGATCGAGCTGCGAGCTCCGCGACTGTGGCGCAGTTATTGCGGGCTATCGGTAGCTGAGAGGCGTCGCGCCGGGATCTTTTAATCGATCACCTTTTCAGCGGAAACGCCATATCGGCATGCAGCGCTGGTGCGATATGGCGCCCTTTACTCATTTAGCCAATCCTGCGTCTTACCGCTTTCCTGAGTCTCGGTTTGAGACTAAAACTATAGGGCTTAAGATATTTGAGATGGAGCGGAGGTGTCTCGCTCAGGGGTGCTTGTATGGGGTCGGTTCGGCGCGTTGTTTTTCGCTTATTCATATTCCTCTTCGTGTTGCTCGCCGCCGCAGGGGTAGCAGGGGCTCTTTACTTGCAGAAGATGCTGCGTGAAATGACTCCTCGGATTGAAGTCGCGCTGACCGAAGCTATCGGCGCGCCGGTGAAAATCGGGCGCTCGTCGCTCGGAATTCGGCATGGCTTAGGCATCGCCGTATTCGATGTGCAGGTTGCTCGCGCCGGTGAATGTGTGGAGCCACTGCGCATTCGTGAGGTCTCTCTGCGTGCCGACATCGAGGAGTTGCTGCACAGGAGAGTCGTAATTGATGAGCTTCTCGTTGACGGGCTGCGAGTGCAACTTGAGATGGGGCCCGCAGGACAGTTACAACTCGTCAGTGAAAAGAACGGTAGCTGCACTCCGTCCGCTTCGCAGCCAGACGCTCCTGCGCAGCCTGCCGCTGCTGCTGGGGCTCCTCTCGATCTAAATTTGCAATTTAATGCAATTGCTATCCGCGACTTGGATGCTGAGGTTCGACTTCCCACGGCTACGCTGACGCTCAATGATCTTGAGGGTGGTTCTGGCCTCCACCTCGGAGCGAACAGAATCGAACTGAGCGATCTGAGTATCAAGTGCGCATTGCAGAATAAGGGGCTTATCCTTAGTGCTTCCAATATATCGATTGGGCGCAATGACAAGTCTCTCAGCTATAATGATTTGAGCATTCAGCTTGGCAACTCTCGGGCGCGTGGACTGGGCTCTATTCAATACGTCGAGACTGCGCAGTCGCCGCTGCAGGGCAGTAGCGAACTCACAGAGGTACAGGCTGAGTTTGAAGAGTTGGGCGCGATGCTCAAGTCGCTTGGTATCTCAGGCATGCCTGCTGGCTTGAAAGGGACTCTTTCCGGCAAATTGAAAATCAGTTTGACCGATGCGAAAGCAGTGCAGGGAGATGTAAGCGTATCCAATTTTGCCTACGGGAAGGATTTAAAGGCCGGGCTTTTGTCTCTTTCGAATGTTTCCGTCCAACTGAGCGGCTCTTCTTTGCAAAGGGTGTCCGCCAACTCCACCGCAAAGAGTTCACCCTGCTCCGCTCTGCGGGTGTACTCTTGCCGAGCCGCGTCCTCTTGCTCACACAATTGGGTTCGCGCGGACGTCTCTGGACGCTCCACATAGCCGGGGAGTACGAGGGTATTGTAGAGGTACGGTTGGTACAAGGTGAGCACTCGATTGCGCTGGTTTCGAGCAGCCTGTGCCAACAAGAAATCGGCGAATATCGTCACTCGCTCCTGTACACACAGAGATGTGTCCATACTTGTCAAGTAGGTACGTGCAGTGTGCTCCTCCGCCTCGAGCACAAGCCGTGTACGACTGTACTCTGCCGCACGCTGCAGTGCACGAAGGCTTACCACATGCTCACAGCACTCCGCCTGCCAGCGGCGAATGTACTCCTCTTCCTTTGTCAGGTCCAACCACAATGCAGCCCCGAGAGCCATCGAACGGATCTCGTCTCGACCAAGCACCTCCGCATCCGAGACGCCACGGGCAAAAGATGCCGTTCGCTCTTCCCAATACTGAGATCGGTAAACAATTTTCTCGTGGACTGTGGCTTCGATTAGCTGTTTCTGCTCCGCAATTTGTTGACATTCTGCCTGTAAACGCATCAAGTCGGTCCACGACGACTCGTGCAGGGCGGTTCGAGATGTTGGCTCGTCCAAAAACAGTGTGCGCAGGAGCGCCCCATTGTCCAAAAACGCAATGTCGCAGGCTGAGTGCCTTGGGCTGTGGGTGCCAGTCCCTGTCTCGTCCTGCAAGAAGCGCTGCACCGTTTGACCTCGCACACACATTGTTGTCTGCAGGGCACCCCGAGAAATGAGACACAAGTCCTCCAGCTCCACACGCTGCAATGAATGAAGCTCACTAATCGTATCTTTCTCAATGGCAATACGTTTCTGTTCACAGTGATACTCCAAATGCAGCACAGAGTGTTGGTCTTGGCGCACTCGATGGATTGTGGCACGCGAAGCAACTTCACAGTCCACAAGCGCAGCAGCCGTCAGCCCATGAAACACGGTGGCCTCGCGTCGATAGAGTTCTGTCCTCGCACCCCCTTCACGCGAAGCATGGTACAGCTCTCTCAGCATCGCCAACGCAAACGGCTCCAACTGCCACTTCCGAGTTCGGCCTTCCACATCCACCGTTGCCTCCAATGCAATCTGAACAAAGAGCACCTCCTCCTCTACAGAGAGACGCTGTCGCTCCTTTGGCTCTTTTGATGAAACGAGGTCAATTTGGTTCCCGAAGGAGTGGGCCTCCTTGCTCGACTCTTGCAGCAAAGACACCTCCTCGAGTCGGACATAGCGTCGCTGGATCTCCTCTTCCTCTTCCAGACACAGGCGGCACAGTTTATTGACGGTAGACTGCATCTCTTCCTTGATGGCAATACGCTGCGCCTCTTCGGATTGTACCAAGAGAAACTGTGTTTCGTATTCTTGCTGCTCCGACAGACGTAGCGTTGTTCGGCGAAGGAGTTCCTCCTCCTCTCGGATTTGCGTGGCAAATAACGTAAATTGCTCGTTGTGTTGTGGCATCCTCAGAGTTGAGATGTATGCATGGGGCTGCTCAAAGTCACACAATAACTCGACGCTCCATTCGGAATGCTCTGTGTTCTGCATCGCCGTTCGAAGAATGTTCTCGGCTTCTGTCACAAAAGCGACGGCAATGGAGTGTCGTGCTTCCCGTTCTGGAAGAGTAATACGTGTGAGAAGTGAGTTCCTAAGTAGCGGATTCCCTTTGCAAATGTCAGCTGCCATCTTGTTCCAATTTCTTTCAATATTCGTTGCTTCATCGAAACTTTCATTGCTGTCAACGTGTTCAATGGAGCGGGACTTGCTCGTTCGTTTGCCATCCTCCGTCTCGGCATCGTTGTCTTCAGACAGCTCCCCTTCGTCGTCGCCCAACATGGTGCCAGCAAAAGCCTTGCGTGTCAGTTTCGCACGAAGGATCTCTTCTCTCTCGCAGAGCTCTTGACGAAGAATTTCAAACCACGCAGCTCTGCTTGCAGCACACACATCAAAGTGTCCGTGCAGCAGTGCCAGTGCAGGGGACTGATTATTTGTGCATACCGATGACAAGGTTTGATGCTTCAACAGGCGCAGGCGGTGGCTCTCGGCCACAGTCCCGACACCGCTCATCTCCGCCTCAAAGTCGTACCATGTGCACACGGAAAAAAGTTCTGGTTGGTTTCCAGTCGATGCTTCTACTTGCTGGAAGTAGTCCATCGCTTGGAACCACGAGATCTTTTCACTGGCAATTTGCAGCTCAGCGGTAGGGCCCCGTGGAAGGGACATGAGCGAGCCCCAGTACGACGTGTCCCCATCGGCGACTTGCTGCAGGTACCGAGCAGCCTTTTGTGCCTCCTGCAGCAACTGCTCCTCGTTGTCCTCCTCTGCATGTAAGTTTGTTCGGTGCATTGCCCCACGACGATGCAAGAATCGGTCCAATGGACTCGGTGCTGCGTGCACACTTGCCGTCGCAGCAGCTGCAGTCCAGGAACCACTGTGCGGACCCCACGTACTCAGTGCCTCCTCTTCCACCTTCCTGCGCAGCAATATCTCACGTTGCAATAGCTCCGTGCGGGAGAGAACAAACACGACGTTGGTGTGAATGCGGAACGTCTCTTT